>DATKSV010000001.1:0-2858 GCA_035531535.1 Candidatus Nanopelagicaceae bacterium
CCTGCGCCATCCTAGCCACTTCACCGCGGACTGCGTCGCCGTCGGTATGGATAATCTGGCCCGGCCGAATTCGATCGCAACCATCCCCACATCGGAGATCCGGTCCGCGATGGCTCCGAGTCAACCACAACCGAGCGGAAACTCGTCACCGTGTCTGACCTCCTCCATGTCAGTCCGGGTGAAGACCTCGATATCGAGCCCTGCGGCCTTGTTTCCCTATGGGCCAGACCGTCAGGTGGCCAGGGACCGCCGCACCCCGACAACGCTGCCGAAGGAGCCCAGCACCGCCCCGCCCACCACCAAGCCCAATACCACCAAGGCGGCGAAGCGGGTGCCGATGCCAAGGGCCAGAGCGCCCCCGGACCCGAAGGCGAACCCGACCCCTATCAGCACAGCTGACGCGAGCAGCGCCGACGCGACCCCGACGATCACCCCCTCGATCACGAACGGCCAGCGCACGAACCAGTCCGTGGCCCCCACCAGCTTCATGATCTCGATCTCCTGTCGGCGCACGAAGGCGGCCGTGCGAACCGAGATGGTGATGATCACCAGGGCGACCGCCCCCACCACGGCGACCAGGATGGCCCCGCCCAGCTGAGCCGCGAAGATGTAACGCTCCAGGCGCGGGATCACGTTCTTGTTGTAGTCGGTCTGATGGGGCCCGGGGAAGAGCAGAGATGACGTACTCACCTGGTTGTTGATCTGGGACACGGCCTTGATGTTTCTGAGATGCAAGTTGATGCTGGCGGGCAGCGGGTTGCCGCCCCCGGTCGTCTCCAGGATGTGCAGGGCGCTGCTCAGCCCCAGGCTGGAGCTGGCCTGAGCGGCCGCCTGGTTCTTGTTCTCGAAGGTGGCATGGATCACGGCCGGCTCCGCCCCCAGGGTGTGCTGCAGGTTGAGCACACTGGCGAACGAGATGTGGTCGGCCATGAAGACCTTGAGCACACTGGCCTGGGACTCCTCCTGGTGGAGCACCCCGTCCAGGGCCGAGACCACCGCCACGGCCGCCCCAGCACCCAACAGAGTGAGGGTGACGGTCAGTACGCTGGCGAAGGCGATGCCGCGGTTGCGGAGGATGTTCTGGAGCGCCGCCCGCAGCACGAAGCGGAAGGCCGGCATCGGGTTCACAGGTTGGCGTCTCCTTCCCGGAGGTAGTGCCCCTCCTGCTCGTCCCGCACCAGCCGGCCCGCCTCCATGGCCAGCACCCTCCGCTTGGAGAGATCGACCACCTCCCGGTTGTGGGTGGCCATCACCACGGTCGCACCCCGGTGATTGATCTGGAGCAGGAGCTGGACGATGCCCCAACCGGCGTCGGGGTCGAGGTTGCCAGTGGGCTCGTCGGCGAGGAAGATCCGGGGCCGGTGGACCAGAGCGCGGGCGATCGCCACCCGCTGCTGCTCACCACCTGAGAGTTCGTTGGGGAAGTTGTTGAGCTTGTCCTCCAAGCCCACGATGTAGAGCGCCTCCCCCACCTTCTCCTTGAGGTGGCTGCGGCCCGGATCGGTCACCTGGATCGCGAAGGCGACGTTCTGAGCAACCGTCAGAGTCGGTAGCAGCTTGAAGTCCTGGAAGACGATCCCCATCTTGCGGCGCAGCCGAGGCAGATGGCGGTGGCGGATGCGGGCCAAATCCTGCCCCTCCACCAGCACGTGGCCCTTGTCGGCAGTCTCCTCGCGGATGAGCAGGCGGATGACCGTCGACTTGCCCGCGCCGCTGGGGCCCACCACAAAGACGAAGTCTCGGGGGCGGACCGTGAAGGAGACATCCTGGACCGCCATCACCCCATTGGGGTAGGTCTTGCTGACCTTCTCGAAGACGATGATGGGCGGCTCGTGTCGAACCGGCTGCCCGACTCCGGTCGGGGCTGTCTCGGTGCGGTTCGGGGCGGGGCTGGTTGAGATCGACATCTGGGGTGCTGTTGTCCTCGCGCCAGTCCAAACTGGCAGCCGATGGGCGGACCCCCATAGAGGGAGAGTGTTGAGGCCCTTGGCCGAGCGTGATTGGCCCGAGTATAGCCACCCCGGCGATTCCCGTCAGCCTTGTGCGTGAGCTATCTGATCTGGCTCGTCACAAGCCGGCGGCCAGCCCCCTAGTCGGTGCGCTCCCGGGCGGTCGCCTCCTGGCGTAGGAAGGCCTCGATGAAGGGGTCCAGGGCCCCCTCGTCAAGCACGGCAGCCACATTGCCGACCTCCACCCCGGTGCGAAGGTCCTTGACCATGGTGTAGGGCTGGAGCACGTAGGAGCGAATCTGATTGCCCCACTCGGGAGAGATCTGGTCGCCCTTGAGGTCGGCAAGGTGCTCCGCCCGCTGAGCCCTCTGGTAGTCGAGCAGCCGCGAGCGCAGCACCCGCCAGGCGGTCTCCCGGTTCTGCTGCTGGGAACGCTCGTTCTGGCAGGTGACCACGATCCCGGTCGGCAGGTGAGTGATCCGGACCGCTGAAGATGTCTTGTTCACGTGCTGCCCACCCGCACCCGAGCTCCGGTAGACATCGATGCGGACATCCTTGTCGTCGATCTCGACTGTCACCTCGTCGGGGATCTCGGGATACACCTCCACCAAAGCGAAGGCCGTGTGGCGGCGGTGGGCGGAGTCGAAGGGGCTGATCCGCACCAGCCGGTGGACGCCCTTCTCGGCCCTGAGCTGGCCATACGCGTGGGGACCCTCGAAGCGCACCGTCGCGCTCTTCAGACCTGCCTCCTCCCCTTCTGACTGATCCAGCAGCTTGGTCTGGATCTGGTGCTGGTCGGCCCACTTCAGGTACATGCGAAGAAGCATCTCCGCCCAATCCTGGGCGTCGGTGCCGCCGGCCCCAGCGTGGACGCTGAGCAGGGCCGGGTAGTTGGAATAGGGGTCCTGG
>DATKSV010000002.1:0-8316 GCA_035531535.1 Candidatus Nanopelagicaceae bacterium
CCTACGGAACGCCCCATTCGTGCTCACGCCTGTGGGGGATGACGCCCATGCCCTGGCGCTGGCGACACGGCTGGTCGAGAGTTTGGGAGCGCTGCCGGTGACCATGGCAGCAGCGGTCCACGACCGGGTCGTGGCTCGCTCCAGCCACCTCCCGCACCTGGTCGCCGGGACCCTCGCCAGGGTCTCCCGAGGTAGTGGGTTGGTCGATCCCTCGGCCAGGGCGCTGCTGGGCCCGGGCTTTCGCGGCGCCACCCGGTTGGCGGAGTCGGACCCTGAGATGGTGGCTTCTTTCCTGATCGCCAATACCGCAGAGGTGACGTCAGCTCTGGAGGAGATGGTCGCCGAACTGACTCGGCTGGCCGAGGCTCTCTCCATCGGCCAGGGGGCGGTCGCCGATTTGCTGGGGGAGGGCGCCGCCGCCCGGCGCGAGCTCCTGGGCGCGCCCAGATGACGGTTGGCCTGATTGAGCCGGCGTCCGGGCCCCTCACCGGGCGCTGCCGCGTGCCCGGTGACAAGGCGATATCACATCGTGCCGCCATCCTCGCCGCGCTGGCCACCGGGGTGAGCGCCATCTCGGGCTTTTCCAGTGCGGGGGATTGCCAGGCCACACTGGCCGCGGTGGCTGCCCTGGGCGCAGACGTGCGACACCTCGGAGGCACCGTCCAGGTGCACGGTCGAGGAGGTGGGGCCCCCGTCGACTCCACCCTCCGGGTGGTGGACTGCCGCCGCTCGGGGACCACCATGCGATTGCTCTCGGGAGTCGCCGCATCCTGGGAGGGAGCGACCCTCCTCACAGGTGACCCTCAGTTGCTTCGGCGGCCGATGGAGAGGGTCGCGGCGCCCTTGCGTCAGATGGGGGCGGTCGTTGAGACTGGGCCAGAGGGCAGACCCCCACTGCGGTTTACGGGCGGCCCGCTGAGTGGCATCACCTTCACCAGTCCGGTGGCCAGCGCTCAGGTCAAGTCGGCGGTCCTGCTCGCTGGCCTTTGCGCCAGCGGGGAAACCGTGGTCCATGAGCCGATCCCGACCCGGGACCACACCGAGCGGTTGCTGGTGGCGATGGGCGCCAGGCTGAGCGTGGTCCACTCTGATGATGGGACCCGAATCAGTGTGAGCCGCTCCACGCTGCGCCCGCTCCACCTGACCATTCCTGGGGACGCGTCCTCGGCCGCGGTGATCATGGCAGCGGCCGCTCTGGTGCCGGGGTCCGACGTCGTGATAGAGGGAGTGTCGGGAAACCCGACCCGTCTCGGCCTCCTGCAGGTGTTGCTTCGCATGGGGGGCCGCGTGGACGTCGTTCCTGTCGCCGGGATCGGGTCTCCCGAGCCCACGGTCACGTTGCGGGTACGGCAGGCGCCCCTGCGCGCAACCTCGGTGTCCGCAGACGAGGTGCCCCTGCTGGTGGATGAGCTGCCCCTGGTCGGGCTGTTGGCCACCCAAGCGGACGGGACCACCGAGGTTCGCGGGGCAGCCGAGCTGCGGGTCAAGGAGAGCGACCGCATTCGTGGCTTGGTGGACGGACTTCGTGCGCTCGGGGGCGAGGTCGAGGAGCTCCCTGACGGCTTCGTGGTCGAGGGCCCGCGTCGCTTGAGTCCCGGCCGCTGCGACTCGCTTACTGACCATCGGCTGGCGATGACCTTCGCCCTGGCGGGGCTGGTGGCCGCTGGGCCGGTAGAGGTCAACGGCCTTGAGTTTGTCGAGGATTCCTTCCCCGGGTTTCTCGAGTGTCTGGACCGCCTCCGGTGAGCGCCCGCATCGCCCTGGTCGGGGACCCTGTCGACCACAGCCCTTCTCCGCAGATCCAGATCGCCGGGTTCCGGGAGGTCGGGCTGGACTGGGATTACGTCCTGGTCGGTGTTCCCAAGGGCCAGCTCAAGGCTCGCTGGGGCGCGCTGATGAAGGACTTCCTTGGCCTCAACGTGACCATTCCTTTGAAGGAGGAAGCCGCCCGCCTGGTGAGTGACCGGTCCTCTGCGGCCGCTCTCTGCGGCTCGGTCAACACGGTTACGTTCAGGGCCCCAGCCGCTCTTGGCGACTCGACCGATGGCCGGGGGTTCCTGGCGGCTCTGGCCCGGGCTGAAGTCGACCACGTCCAACGTGCGGTAGTGATCGGGACCGGTGGCTCGGCCCGCTCGGTGGTGGCGGCGCTGGCTGGCCAGGGCACCGAGGTCACCGTCATGGGACGGAACCCGGCCAGCGGGGCCAGGCTTGCCCAAGACCTAGGTGGGTTGCTGCCGGGTAAGGTGGAATTCTCGCCGCTGGGAGCTCTGGCCCTGGACGCCGCGCTGGCCGCATCTGATCTTCTGGTCAACGCGACTCCGCTGGGCGGGGCCACCGCCCCCAACCAGTCGCCGGTGACCGGGGACATCTTGCTGCCCGCCAACTTGGCCGTGATGGACCTGGTTTACCGTCCACGGCAGACCCCGCTGTTGCGACAGGCAGCCGCATCAGGCTGCCGGACCGTGGAGGGAATCGAGATGCTGGTGGAGCAGGCGGCTCTGTCGTTTGAGGTCTGGACCGGGGCTCCAGCGCCGGTGGAGGTGATGCGCCAGGCCGCCTACCGTGCGCAACCTTTTGGGGTGGCGCTTTGAGCCTGCGACTTCTCACCGCGGGCGAGTCGCACGGGCCGGAGCTGGTGCTGATCCTGGAGGGTATGCCGGCGGGAGTCCCGGTGGATCCGGAGGCTATCGACTGGCAGCTGCGGCGACGCCAGGGCGGGCATGGGCGTGGGGCCAGGTCCACCAAGGTGGAGCGAGATCACGCTGAGGTCGCCTCCGGAGTTGCGTTCGGCAGGACCACGGGCGCCCCGGTTGCGATACGGATCGAAAATCTGGACTTCGCCAACCAGCCCAGCTCCAAGCCAGTGCTGACGACGCCCCGGCCGGGGCACGCGGACCTGGCCGGGGCCACCAAGTTCGGGCTCAGCGACCTTCGGGTGGTGCGAGAGCGGGCCAGCGCCCGCGAGACCGCCGCACGGGTGGCGGGCGCAGCGCTGCTGCGCCCGCTCTTGGCGGCGTTTGGAATTGACCTGGGTAGTTTCGTTACGGCGATTGGCACGGTCGGGATGGGAGCCGATCTAGCCAGCCTTACACGGTCTGAGCTGAGACAGCTGGCGGAACGGGCGGAATCCGACCCGGTGCGCTGCCCCGACCCCGAGCGAGCGCGGGCGATGATCGCCGCGATTGACGCGGCTCGCCTCGAGCGCCAGACGCTGGGGGGCGTTTTCGTTGTCTTCGCCACCGGGGTTCCAGTAGGACTTGGCTCCTACACCCACTGGGACCTCCGCATCGACGGCCGCTTGGCGGGAGCGATCTGTTCCATTCCCGCTGTCAAGGGGGTTGAGGTGGGACCGGCTTTCGACGTTTCCAAGATGCCTGGGGCCAACGCGCAGGACTCGATAGTTCGGTCCGGGGCCGGCTTGGAGCGGGCGTCCAACTTCGCCGGTGGGATCGAAGGGGGGGTCACCAACGGCGAACCGGTGCTGCTGCGGGCAGCCATGAAGCCGCTCTCGTCAGTGAGGGCCCGGGTCACCTCCATCGATCTCAACACCGGTGCCGAGGCCGACCCGGCCTACATTCGATCCGACGTTTGCGCGGTGCCCGCAGCGGCGGTTGTCGGGGAAGCCATGATGGCCTGGGTCCTGGGGAGCGCGCTCCTGGACCGGTTCGGAGGAGACCGACTCGATGCGATGCTGGCGGCGGCCGCGGTCGCCGCCCAGCCGAACGGGGATTGGGTTTCGTGACCGAGGTGGAGATCCTGCCTCCAGAGCTGCCGACAGGTAGGGCCAACCTGGTTCTAACCGGGTTCTCGGCCAGCGGGAAGACAACCGTCGGCAGGGAGGTGGCGGGGCGCCTGAGGCTTCCATTCATCGACCTGGACGAAGCGGTGGCCGACCGAGCCGGTCTCGCCGTGGAGCAAATCTTCGAGAATCTGGGAGAGAGCGGCTTCAGGGCCCTGGAGCGGGCAGCGCTCACCGACGCAGCCAAGCTATCCGGTTGTGTGGTGGCCACCGGGGGGGGCGCTGTCACCGACTCAGACCGCTTTCAGCGGCTGGCAGCGGGGGCTGTCGTGGTGGTTTTGGACTGTGACCAGGCGGAGACCGAGCGGCGGCTGGCTGGTTCTCACCCTAGGCCGATGCTGGGTCCTGAACGAGCGCGAGCCATTTCGTCCCTGATGGAGGAGCGCCAGGCAGCCTATGCCGCGGCGGGCCACCTGATCTCAACCTCAGGCCGGTCGGTGGCCGAGGTGGCCGCTGAGGTGGAGGCGAGGTACCGGATGGCCGTGCCACCGGGACCGTCGGAGATCCTGGTCGCAGATGGGCCGAGCTCCTATCCGGTGCTGATTGGGCGGTCCGCGCTGGAAAAGTTGGGGAAGGCGGTGGCGCGTCAGATTCCCCATGTCGAGCGGGCGGTGGTGATCTCCGATGAGCTGGTGGCGGGAACCGCCGGCCATGCCGCCGCCACCGCGCTCCGGGCCCAAGGCCTGCGGGTCGCCGAGTTCCATGTTCCCGCGGGGGAGGGTGCCAAACGCATCCAGGTGGTGACCTGGGTCTGGGAGCGGCTCTCTGCCCTGGGGGCCGATCGGCATGACGTGATCGTCGCCGTCGGCGGAGGCGCCGCCCTGGACGCGATCGGGTTCGCGGCCGCCACCTTCGCCCGCGGCCTACCGCTGGTGAACGTGGCCACGACCCTGTTGGCGATGGCAGACGCGGCCATCGGCGGCAAGGTGGCGATCGACCATTCCGGGACGAAGAACTCCGTGGGCGCTTTCCACCAGCCGAGGCTGGTGGTGGCAGACCCTGAGTTTCTGACCACTCTGCCGGGGGAAGTCCTGCGCCAGGGTTTCGCGGAGATCCTCAAAGCCGCGGTGCTGGGATCGCCTCTGACCTTGAACCTCATCAAGCAATCGGTGGGAGACTCCTCCCGCCAGGATTGGGGCTGGCTGGTGGAGCAGGCGGTCAGGGTCAAGGCCGCCTACGTGGCGGTGGACCCGGGCGATCTCGGCGCCCGGCAAGCACTCAATCTGGGCCACACCTTCGCTCATGGCCTTGAGTCGGCCAGCGACTATGCGCTGTCGCATGGCGAGGCGGTGGCGGTGGGTCTGATCGCGGCCGCCAAACTGGGCGCCCAGCTGGGGCTATCGCCAACCGGGCTCGTCGCGGAGCTGCAGGAGCTCTCCCGGGGGTTGGAGCTTCCTCACCGGCCACCCTCTGGACTCGACCCAGGCAAGGTCTTGAATGCCATCGCGGGAGACAAGAAGCGCCGGTCCGGCCGGGCGGTATTCGTGGTGCCGCGGCGGGGTGGAGGAGCCCTCTTGGTGGAGGGGTTGGAGCCGGCCTGGGCAGTGCAGTTTCTCTGGCCGGATGGGGGCCTGGTGGCGGAGGACAGGTCGTGAAGATCGTGGTTTTGCACGGACCCAATCTCAACCTGCTGGGCAGCCGTGAACCCGCCCTCTACGGTCGCCAGACCCTCTTGGAGGTGGACGCTGCTCTGGCCGAGCGCGCCCGCGAGCTCGGAGTGGAGCTGGAGGCGCGGCAGTCGAATTCTGAGGGCGAGCTGGTCACGTGGCTGCAAGGGGCCCAGGCGGACGCGGCAGGAATCATAATCAACCCGGGCGGATACTCCCACACCAGTGTGGCCATTCGGGACGCGATTGTGGCGGTTGGGGTGCCCACGGTGGAGGTTCATCTCACCAATCCCGCAGCCCGCGAGTGGTTCCGACAGACCGACCTGGTCGCCGGCGCCTGCCGAGGTACGGTGGCGGGCTTTGGAGCGGTTGGGTACGTGATGGCGCTCGAGCGTCTGGTGGAGCTGGCCCGCGGCGGCTGAGCCCGGTCAGGGGCAACCGAGTTGCAGCTGTCAGGCTCGAGCGGGTGACCCAGCCCATATCGCCGCGAAGCGCTGCTGGCCGCCACTAGTCGAGAGGGCAGGGTGGCGATGGCGCTTGGGGCCAGGCGTGCCGGTTGCCAGTCCCAATTGGTACTGTGTCATGGCAAGACTGGCTAAGGAGGGTTGAAACAGATGCTGGCAGTGGGCGATTCGGTCCCGACTTTCGATCTCGAGGCGGGCACTGGCGAGCGCGTCGGAACCGCGCACTTGAGGGGCAGCCGCTGGGTCATCTATTTCTACCCCAAGGACAACACCTCAGGCTGCACCATTGAGACCCGAGAGTTTGGCCAGGCGCTGCCAGAGTTTGCCGCCCGAGGCGTGCGCGTGTTCGGGTGCTCGGTGGGGGACGCGGCGGCCAAGAGGGCCTTCGCCGAGAGCTGTGATGCGGCCACTCTTCCCCTTCTGGCCGATCCCGACCACCAGGTGGCGGAGGCGTTCGGCGTCTGGGTTCAGCGCACCTTCGCCGGGAATACATACATGGGCATCGCCCGGACCACCTTCGTGGTGGACCCGGAGGGGAAGATCGAGCACGTCTTCGAGGATGTCAAGCCCACCGGGCATGCGGCCGAGGTGATGGCGGTGCTTCCGGCCTGATCCGCGGCTGTCCCCAGTCCCCGACCGGAGGTCACCAGGAAGCTCGCTTGGCGGGTTCCTTGTGGTGGGCTGAACTTGGTCCGGGGGTGCTGCCAGACTCACGGAGGGAACTCAGAGTCCTCTAACTTGGCTCTAAGAATCCGGGAGCAAAGTGGAAGTCAGGCAATCACCACCTCGTGCTGGAAGGAGTCGACCAGATGGACGATCCACATCAGATGCAGAGCGACCCAGAGACCGTTCCCGAAGGACCCCAGCAGGAGTCGGCTGCCGGCTCCAATTTGTCATGGCAACCCAGCGAACCCGGTGCGCCCGGGCCATCGCCGGTCGGCGGCGAGGGCGGTTGGGTCCCGCCCGGCCCCCTGGAGCCCATCGACGCGGGTGAGATCGGCGGGGGAAACACCCCTGGCACACGGCTGCCGAGATGGCTGGCCGTGGGGGCAGCGGCGGCGGTTGTGCTGGGGGCCGTGGGGTTCGGCGGCTACGAGCTCGGCGCTGTTGGCCACCCCGCCGCGTCGACGACATCCCAGTCGATTCCCAGCCCAGCTAGTGGTTCCGCACCATCGAACTCTCTCAGTACCGGCAAGTTGAACGTCTCTAGCGTGGTCGCCAAGGTCGACCCTGCCGTGGTGGACATCACCGCCACGGAAACCTATCAGAACGCTGTCTCAGCAGGTACCGGGATGATCCTGACCTCGAATGGCGTGGTCCTCACCAATAACCACGTGATCGCGGGTGCCACCAGTATCACGGCCCAGGTCGATGGTTCCGGCCCCAAGTACACCGCCAAGGTGATTGGGACCGACCCCAGCCACGACGTCGCCCTGCTTCAGTTGCAAGGGGTCTCCGGCCTCCACACGGTGGCCGTGGGCAACTCCGCCAATGTCAAAGTTGGTGACTCTGTGGTGGCGATCGGCAACGCGCTGGATCTGCCCGGCTTGCCGACGGTGACCGATGGCATTGTCTCGGCTCTCAACCGCTCGATCACAGCCAGCGATCAGCTAAGTGGCAATACTGAGAACCTCTCTGGACTCCTGCAGACTGATGCTCCGCTCAGCCCCGGTAACTCCGGCGGGCCGCTGGTCAATGGGGCTGGTCAGGTTATAGGGATGAACACGGCGGCAGCCACTGGGAGCAGTGCCCAATCCGCTTCCAACATCGGGTTCGCGATCCCCATCAATGAGGCGCTCTCGATCGCCAGCGAGATCCAGAAGGGCCAAACTAGCCCATCGATCCAAATCGGCCAGCCAGCCTTCCTGGGAGTCGATGTCGAAGACGTGCCGCCAGCTCAGTCCGGTTACTTCGGTGGCTACACACCTCCGGTCAGTTCGGGCGCCCTGGTCGTCTCGGTGGTTCCCAGCGCCCCGGCTGCCTCCGCCGGCCTGGTGGCAGGCGATGTCATAACCTCCTTCGGAGGCCAGACGATCAGCTCCGTGGCGGCGCTTACCGCGGCGATCACCGGGGATCATCCTGGCCAGAGCGTGAGCATCGGTTGGGTGGGCGCTGCCGGCGGCAGCACTCAGACGGCCACGATAACGCTGTCGGCTGGTCCGGCGGCCTGACTCTGGTGACGGGCGGCTTCACCCCGGGTGGGGTCGCCCGTCTCCCGTTCACCGCAGGGTCCGCAACAGCGACTAGATATGCTAAGCGAGGCTGAGTGATATGTAAGACTTGGTGGCATGGCCTTGTTGCGACTCAAGGCGGCGGCGGAGGTGCTGGGGGTGCACCCGGTGACGTTGAGGCGTTGGGCTGACGAGGGCCGGGTGCCGGTGGTGCGCCCGGGCCGAGAACGGAGGTTCCGTACCGAGGACCTGGACCGGTTCTTGGGCCAGGCGCC
>DATKSV010000003.1:0-47580 GCA_035531535.1 Candidatus Nanopelagicaceae bacterium
GCCACCCGATCTCCCGCGCGCGGTCGGGTACTCGCTAGACTCCAGCGGCGAGTGGGTGCCGTTTCCGCCGCAGGTGTCGGATGCCTTCGCTGCCGCTGGGGGCCTTGTAAGCACCGTTCGAGACCTGGCCACCTGGGTCACCTGGCTCGGCTCGGCCTTCCGGCCGCCGCGCGGCAACGGGGCTGAGCTTTTGAGTCGCGCATCCCGCCGCGAGCTGCAACGGGTGCATATCGCTACACCGCCCGCGCTCGTAGTCGGGGCGAGTGGTGCCATCCAGGTGACGATGGGCGGGTACGCGCTCGGGCTGCGGGTGACAACCGACCTTCATCGCGGCACGTTCATCTCCCATGCCGGAGGCCTGCCCGGCTTCAAGCTCTTCATGACATGGCACCCGCAGTCGGGCCATGGCGCCATCGTCCTCACCAACAGCCATCGCGGTGATCCGATCTCCCTCTGCAGCGAGGCGCTCGGTCGCACCCTGTCCCGATACCAAGTAGCGGCTTCGAGTGTGACGCTCTGGCCGGAAACCGTAGCGCTGCGAGCACAGGTCGAGGAGCTGATCCGCAGATGGGATGACGATCTTGCGGCCAGGACCCTCGCCGACAATGTCGACTTCGACCGTCCACTGCCCGAACGACGCGCCGAGATTGAGCGCTTGGTCGCGGAGGTCGGCCCCCTCCTCGACACCCCGCCCCATCTCGGCATCGTCTCCGCGGCCACGCCGGCCGACGTGACGTGGTCTATCCCAGGGCGAAACGGAGAACTGCTGTGCATGATCCACCTGACGCCGGTAGCGCCGGCGCAGGTCCAAGAGCTGGTGGTGAAGGCTTTCCCTGCCGGCTGCCCCCGCGCGGCTATGCCGGTGGACATCTCACCACGGCGCGCGCAGCTGGGCGAGGCGTTCATCACCCCGATCACCAACGTGCGCGTCCACCTTCCGTCTCTGGCGACCCAGCCCCGCCTCACTGACACCGGTGACGGTGGGGGCCGAGCGGGGGTCGTCACTTACGGAGCCGGTGCGGAGTCAAGGTAATCGCAGGCTGACGACGGACCAACGCATGTCGCAATAGGAGCAGGCCGAACGTGAGGGGACTCCGAGCTCCGGTGCCTTGGTAGCCGGAGGGTGGTTCGTCGTATGCCGAAACCCGGACGGTTTGCCTGTCGGCGCCCTGAGGCCAATCGGAGTTCCATCCATCCCTCGATGGCTGCTTCGGCAAGCCACGCCGCAACGCTGGGAGGCAAGGTGCAGCTACCTACACGCCGATCAGCGCCTCGCCCAGGGATTCCACTGGCTCGACGCGGCTGCTGGGGTTACCTACTAGAGCTGGCGGACGAGGGGGTTGAAGTCATCATGAAAGGGGCAGCACATGTCGGAAACTGACTCCTCCCGTAACAAACAGGCCGATCGCCGCAACGGCCATCGGTGCTGCCGTGGCCGAGCCGACGGCCTTGGCGAGCCTCCCATTACCATAGTCGCCCATCAGGCGACGGCTCCCGGCAGCCAAGCTGGCCACGACTAGTAGTACAACGCCGCAGGACCGGCGAGTTGATCCGCACCTGGCCCGGGGTCGGCTTGCCGTGCGCCACCGCAGCGTAAATGGAGCGCTCTGCGATCGCCTTCCTATAGGACGCCATCTTCTCGGCTGGAGAGTCGAGGCCAGGACGCTCGGGCAGCCACCTGTGTTCGGGACGCATCGGCAGATAGACCCCACTGGGCACCATGAGGCAGCCCCTCCAGGTCGGATAGGGATGCTGCCGTAGTCGCTTCCATGCGAGCGCACCGTTAGCCCCACACCCAATGGGCTGGTGCGGCCAACTGGAGGCGCACCTAGGCCCGGAAATGGCTTCCAAGACGGCAGGGGCATCACCGCGGCAAAGGCCAGGCGGGTTCCCTGGGGGCGGCGGGCGAGGTTGTCGGCACCGACACGCAATCTGGAGGTTGGGTCGTACGTACCGCGAGTTACCGGTGTCACGGGTAGTCGCTCTCCAGGCCTAGAGGCCCCATGCCGGGCCCCTGGTCACCGGCCAATGTCTGCGTGGTGCCGCTGGGTGAGGGCGATGAGCGCCCCCGCGACCAGCACGCCGGCAGACAGACCGAGGCCCGCCCTGAGCCCTGCGGGTCCATCCGAGAGCACGCCAGCCAGCACCGGGCCAGCACATTGGCCCAAAGCAAAGGCCACAGTGAGACTGGCGATCGCAGGAGTCCAGTGATGCGGCTGAAGGGAGCGGCGGGCGACCATGGTCACCGCCGTCACCACCGCGAGGAACGACCCCCCGAACAGCACGGCGGACCCCATGACGGCCCCGGGCGAGGTGGACACGAGCGGCAGCAAGGCGCCGACGCTGACCACGGCGAGGACCATGCCCGGAGCGCGCCCGCCGCGGAGGTGGACGAGCGGGCGAACCCATATGAAAGCACCGGTGATCGACGCCGCACCGAGGACGACCCAGAAGGTTGTGATCTCTCCCGGGCCGGCCCCGTGGCCCTTCAAGAAGGCCACGATGAAGGTCATGTACGCGATGTAGCCCGCCCCGAAGAATGCGTAGCTGAGGAACAGGGCCCGGAAGCGGCGCGCCGGCCAGTGCTTGTCGGCAAGGGGCGCGGCGCGTGGCTCACGGCTGGCACGGGCTGCCGGAGCCGCGATCGCGAACGCTAAGAGGCCGAGCCCGGCGAGAAGCACCCAGCCCCATCTCCAGCCGTTTGCCACCGGAGTGGAGGCAAGGAGAACCGGGATTGCCAGGCCCGACACCACGATCCCCGCTCCGCCGCCGGCGAAGTAAATCCCGAGGAGCGATGCAGCCCGGCGAGCGGACCCGGCCGTCCCGGCCTCGGCCACCAGCCCGGCGCCGGTGACAAAACAGATCGCACCGGAGACCCCGGCGAGGGCTCGCAAGCCAACCAGCACGGTGGCGTTGCCGGTGGCAGCAGTGGCGAGGAGGGATGCCACGGTGACCCCGAGTCCGGCGAGAAAGGACCTGCGGGTCCCCAAGCGACGTGCGGCTAGGGAGGCAAGCAGGGCTCCGGCAAGGTATCCGAAGGCGTTCGCGGTGTTCATCGCGCCGGCGATGGCGAACGACCAGCGCAGCTCAAGCCGCATCGATGGGAGCAACAAGGCGTAGGCGAAACGGCCCAGTCCGAGTGCGACCGCAGGTCCGAGTGCCAAGCCGAAGGCAACCGCAAACCCCGGGACGTGCGGGTGGCCGTCCCCCAGGGCTGGTCGCCGGTCACAGGGCATTGGCTGGCTCAGTGGCGGCGTGCCTGGCGATGCTGCCCCTGCGCGTCCAGCCTCAGCACGGATCCGCGGCGAGCCTCCGTCGCCACACCGAGGGCGCCGAGGACGAGCGGCATCAGGTCGGCGCCGAGGCGCCTCGGCTCGGCGATGCGCGCCGAGGCGCCTGCCATGTGGGGGAGCTCATGGAACACCCCATCGGGTCGGAAGGTGGCCATCGCACCGAGAGGATGGCGAGATTGAATAGGTCGCCCACGACTGGCTCAGGACCGAGCGATTGCAACAGCGCGCCGTTCGCTTGGGAGCGCTCCATGCCGGCGACGCCGTGGCGAGCAACGTACCCAGACGCACCCAACCACGCCGCTTGCACTCACCAGCAAGAATCGCATGCCTTGATGCTACCGTCGGCCAGGTCGGGACTGGGGCCACGAGGTCGTATGGCGGCGTAGGCGCGCTCGTCACGGACGCCATCCGGGCGGCCCCGCACGGACCCTCGCCGGCCGTTCCCAAAGTGGGGGACTGGTGGAGCAAACCAATCCTGCGGTGGGCTGTGCCCATCCTCCAAAGGGCTGTGGCCCGCGGAAAGGCGGACGACAGGCTGACTTAGACGTCAGATGTTTCGAATGCTTGGCCCAAGGTGGTTCGAGTGGGACTGCGGGCCGGATTGTGTGGCGGGCGGCAAGCCCATCCCGGGGTCGAATCAGAAGCGACAGGTCGGCTACCACCGCGCGACGGCCAAGTCCTCTGTTGAAAAGTCGCCTGGTTTGGTACTCCGTGGCGCGCAGGCCCCCCGGATGGGGCCTCCAGACGGCTGTGCCGGACAATGGTTGGCAGTTGGGGATATGAGATCACGTCAGCCGCTGCCGCGCCCTGGGGCAATACCTCAGGGTGATCAAGCGGCGCTCCCAACAAGGTTGTGAGTACCCCAGCGTCGAACACCAACCGAACGACTTTGGAGCCTCGCACCCGCACCGGTTCGGCCTCGGCCCCCAGCGAGATGCCGCGCCCAAGCCGGGCACTAGTCGGAGCAAAGTGATATCTTATTCATATCAGTTTATCGACTCCGCAGGATAGGGGGAGAGATGACACAGCCAGCCCCGCCATATGGCAGTCTCGGGTCCACTCCAGTTGGGCACTCGGGAATCCGAGTCGACATCCACGAGCGGACAGCCTGGGCGATCAACGGCTGGTTCGGAGTACTCGCCGCCGCCGCCTGTATCGCCGTCCAGCTCTTCGTCGTCCGTGGTTCAGCCACGGTCATCTCGGTCGCGCTCCTCCTGGTGGCCGCAGTCATCTTGGCCTCGCTGGTCATCGTCCAGCCCGGTCAGACCAGGGTGATGCGCTTCTTTGGCAGCTACGTCGGCACCGTGCGCGGTACCGGCCTGTCCTGGACCCTTCCGCTCAGCACCCGCCGGAATGTCAGCATTCGGGTGCGGAACTTCGAGACTAACCGTCTCAAGGTCAACGACGCTGATGGCAATCCGGTGGAGATCGCTGCCATTGTTGTCTGGCAGGTGGCCGACACTTCGCGTGCCCTCTACGCGGTGGAGGACTACCTGGCCTTCGTGCGAGTCCAGGCTGAGTCGGCGTTGCGCCATGTGGCGACCACGCACCCCTACGACGACCCAGAGGGCCGCGGCATCTCCCTGCGCGGCTCCATTGACATCGTCGCCGGCGAGCTGGCCGAGGAGGTGGCTCAGAGGGTCGCCATCGCCGGCATCGAGATCGTTGAGGTGCGCATCAGCCATCTCGCCTACGCGCCTGAGATAGCCCAAGTGATGCTCCGGCGGCAGCAGGCAAACGCGGTCGTGGCGGCGCGCTCCCGCATCGTCGACGGGGCGGTCGGAATGGTAGAACTGGCGCTCGCCCGGCTTAGCGAGCGCGGCATAGTCGCTCTCGACGAGGAGCGCAAGGCGGCGATGGTGAGCAACTTAATGGTAGTGCTTTGCAGCGATCAACCCGCTTCGCCGGTTGTCAATACCGGGACGCTTTACACCTGATAGGTGAATGCCCGCAAACCGGTACTGCTGCGCTTCGATCCCAGCGTCCACGATGCCCTGGCCAGGTGGGCGGCCGATGAGTTTCGCAGCCTCAATGCCCAAGTCGAGATGTTGCTGCGCCGGGCCCTCGACGACGCCGGGCGAATGCCGAAACGCGCCGGCCCCTTGCCCAGGCGAGGTCGGCCACCGGCGGCTTAACTGGCCTGGGGGTGCCGAGCCCTCGGTCCTCCACTCCCCGCCAGGCGGGTGGATCGCACCCGCCGCCAGTGGGACCACAGCAAGGCGACAGCTCTGGTAACTGGACTTGGTGACGGCCGAGCCCAGCCGAACCGCAACTCGACCGCGATGGTCTGGCTCTGGACCTAACCGCTAAGTCGTGGGCACGCTCCTGGCCTGCGGCCTGGCGCGAAGTGCCTAACGCAGGCAGCGTTGGGTTGACCAGAGCCTTGCCGCCCAGGCTGGCCCCGCAATGACCAGGAGGGTGCCCAGCCCTGCTGGGCCGGTCGCTCCGGTTCTCCCTGGCGGTCTCGGCACTCCAGCCCGCGTGCTCCGGCAGCGCGTTGCGCTCCGGTCGCCCCTGGGGGCGCCGGACTGCGGCTGAGCTCGCTGAACCCAAAATGCCAGGAACGCCGTTGGCCCCTGCGCCGCTGGCGGGTCAGTGGCCGCCTCACACTCAATGGTGCTTGTGGTTGCTCTGGACGAGGGCGGGAGAGTGGCCAGAAAACCGCGTCCTGGCCGATGCCGGCCACAGTCCCGGTACTTGTGAAAACCCATCCCGGCTGCTAGCCAGGGCTGTCGAGCTGGCAATGAAGAGGCGGTCAGACTACCCGCACCAGGGGGCCGTGAGAGGTGAGTCGGGCGCTACTGCCATCGATCTGGAGCTCGAGAGGCACGACCACCTGATAGACGCCTGTAGGGCTGGTGATCAGTCCGCTCCCTTCCAGCGGCCAGGTCCCGACCAGCGCCACAAGGCAGATCGGACGCCCAGGCTCTAGAGTGTCCCATCGCCCCACACCTGCAATTGGCATTGTGAAGCAGCCGATTGGATCCGGTTCCCCCTGACAGCAGATGCCCCCGGGCTGGGGCGCTCCTCACTCCACAGGCAGAGCTGGCTCCCAAGCCCCGACGCTGACCTCGACCCGGGCTCGGAGATAGTCGCCAGCGGCGACTTGCATGAACTCAAGAACATTCGTCGCCCGAAGAGACGGTGCGTCGCGATCGGGCCCCCCGCGGCCTTCCTCTTGGATCATAGGACCAGCCCTCCCCACGGATCTCGAGTGGAGACCGCGCCGTGCGGTGACGGTGGGCCCGCGTGCTATCCCGTGATGTCGGGGCGCCAAGGTGCGGCGCGGGTTTGGGCGGCGGAAGGTCGCAGCAGTTAGGTTGCCTGCAAGCTGCGGCCCGGATCGGGACCGGTGAGCGCCGCGATGGACGTCGCCGTGACGACTGCCCCAACCCGAGCCGCTAATCAGACCCATGCCTGAGCCGATACCCGCCGCCGGCACGGCCGTCATGACAAGCTGGAGTGGCCGAACCCGCTGGCACGTGACGGCCGCAGGCGACCCGACGGAGATCCAACATGGGCAAGGCTGGTGGTCCTGCTCCCATAAGCGTTCCGTCCGGCAAGCGAAGCAACCCGGCGGGTGACCAACCACATGGCCAACTCGCTACGGACCCGGCCCGCTTCGCGGCCCTCTGGGCACCTGGTGGAAGGCCCAAGCACAAGGAGGTGATCGACCGGGCCAAAGGATCAGCCCCGAGTCGGGGGCAAGCGGGCCAGAGATGGCGTCGGACAGCGGGGCCTAACCCGATTCCCGGTGCCGGGTCAGTTCCGGCGGCGCCCGCAGACTAAATAGGCGACGGATCCACCCGTGTTAGCAGCTGACAGCACGCGCCACAACCACTTGCTGCCACGAATCTGCGCCTGAGAGCGCCCCCCTATGTCACGCCAGGTGAACGCCGTCACCAGCACGTGGAACGGTAGGTACCAGGCCAAGAAGGTCCAGTTCTGGCTCCGCCTTTGCATCCGCGCAGTATGGCACGGCGATCTGGCCGGGTCAGAGCCGGCTCTGGCCAGGATCGCCGGCGGCTTGAGGTTACGCCGACCTTCGCGGTGCCCCAGGGAGCCGCCCGATCCAGGGGGGCGAGCTGCGACCAAGGGGAAGGGGATCATCGAGATCACGACAGGACGCTTCCCGGCTTCTGGTGGGTGCGATAGGACTCGCCATCCAGGCCCAGTTCGTAGGCAAATTTCACCAGGCGGTCGACTGCGAACTGGGCCAGCATCGGGTCGGCCATCAGGGCAAGCCATTCCTTGGGGTCGCGGTCGGAGGTCAGGAGAGTCGCGGGGCAACGACCTCATCACGCAGGCGACGGTCAGCGCCGGAGTGCGGAGCGCGGAGCGTGGAATGGTCGCCTTGACAACCCGGCCCCAGGGCAGAGTTCGCCGGCCTCCCCTGAGCTTCTTGGGCCTACGAAACCCAGGCCGACGGGGATCCCCTCCGGGGGAATCCCCGTACGAGGGCCGCCTGGAGAAGATCAGCTGTTGGGGACGGCCAGCATGTCTTCGAGCAGTTGCCGCCACGGAACCGCTGGCCAGCCGATCTCGTGGGCCACCTTCCCGGCGACATGGACGGCCTCATAGACCCAGTCGAGCTCGGCGGCGAACTCAGGCGAGACCCCTGAGCCGGATTCCGCGGCGACCAGCTGCCCGAGCTGGAAGGCTGCCGTGGTCTCGGCGAGCCGGACCGCCTCAATCGACTTGGCAGCCTCGGCTCGCAGGTGTCGGTGCGCGGGCAGGGCGACGACCCGATCCGCCCATTGGGCACAAGCGATGGCCCGCCGCCATTCAGCGGACTTGGCGGAGCCCGAATGGGCCGCTCTCGATGCGTACTGGTCCAGCTGATCGGCCTCAGTGGCTGGCAGCACGTCCCGCAGGGCGTCAATCAGGTGGGTGATCATGAAGCTGGATTCATCGCTCATGTGGCCAACTCTAAGTGGTCGGCCACGGCTGTGCGCGCCCGGCCGACCGTCAAGCGCGGCCCCTGGGGACTCCGCAAGCCGCGGCTTCCACAGCGCCCGGCCCTTGCGAATCGAGGGCCAGCGCCTATACTCCCCCTAGCGCCATGCGCCACGGGCCAATTCGTCCTCTCCACATCGTCGCCCTGGCCCTCGGGGTCGGCCTTTGTGCCGCTCTCGTTCCCGGGACGGTACTCGCGTCCTCGCACGCCCAGCGAGGTCCCGTCCCACTCACTGCCCCAAAGCCATACGTGGTCGCCATCGATCCCGGCCACGGCGGCTACGACCCGGGCGCCATCTCCCCCTACAACGGACTGGAGGAGAAGAACGTGACCCTCAGCGTCGGCCTCGATCTGCGCCAGCTGCTGGCGGCGGAGGGCGTGAAGGTCGTCATGAGCCGCACCAAGGATGTCTTCGTGAGCATCCCCCAGGCCGAGGCGGTGGCGGACAACAACCACGCCAACCTCTTCGTCAGCCTCTGGGTCAACGACTGGAGCACCACCTCGCTGGAGGGGGTGACGGTCTTCACCCCCCACAGCTTCGACGTGCCCTTCGCCAACTCCATCGATGCCGGACTGGGGCATTCAATTGCCGCCTTCGGGATGGGCAACCGGGGGGTGCAACCCCTGCCCCAGCTGTGGGTGCACGCGCCCATGCCGACGGTCACCATCGAGTCCGGCTTCATGAGCAACCAGAAGGACTCGGTGCTGCTCGCCGAGCCCGCCTTCCGGGAGGCACTGGCCCAGGGGATAAACAACGGCATCTTGGCCTTCGCGCCCCAGATCGCCAAGCTCCGAACCCAGGAGCTGGCGTATCAGGTGGCCCAGGCCAAGGCCCGCGCCGCCCAGGAACTGGCCGCCATCCGAGCGCGCCAGGGGGCGGGCCTGGTGGAGTGGGTCCTGGTGCTCCTGATCGTGGCGATCCTCTTCTTCCTGGCGATCTACCAGGACACCCTCGGACGCGGCCTGCGCTGGAGCTTCGCCCAGGGCAGGGCCCGCGCGCCCACGCTGGCCAGACGTGGCGGTTTGGCATTCCTGCGCTCCCTGACCCCGGCTCCCCGGGAGCCTCGAGCGCGGCGGGTGCGCCCATCCTCGACTCCCACCGGCCGGCGACTCCCGCGGACGACGAGACCGGGCAGCCCGCCACCCGCCTGGCGGCGGCCAGGCCCGGGGACCAGGCCCCAGCGGGTGGCCGAGATGGTGCATCCAGATGATGGCCACCGCCGCCGCCGCGGTCGGGGCTCTGTCTACGACGACCTGTCCTTGTAGTTCGCCGGCGGTGACCTGCACACGCAGAACCCGAGCCAGCGCTGGCCAAAGGGCGGAGCGGGCATCGGCCGCCGCACCGGGACACCGCGCCTGGACCACCGACCGGGCGAGGAACCCTGTGGGTCCAAGGCCGATCCCTGGCTGGTCCCTACCGGGGGCGCTCCCCCGGGTCCAGCCCCAGCTCATGTGCCAGCGCTTCCCACTCCGCCAGCGGCACCTGGGCGGGGTCGGCGACGATCACCTGGACGGCGACGTGGTCTGCCCCGGCCTGGAGATGCTCCCGGACCCTGGCGGCGACCTGGCTGACATTGCCCCAGCCGACCACGGCGTCCACCAGCCGGTCGCTGCCCCCGCCTTCCAGCTCATCCGACCCAAAGCCCATCCTCTCCAGATTGTGGCGGTAGTTCGGGAGCCGAAGGTAGGAGGAGGTATGCCGCCGTGCGATCGCCCGAGCGGCCTCCGGGTTCGGCTCCAGCACCACCGCCTGCTCCGGGCAGAGGAGCTTGCCAGGGCCCAGGATCGCCCGGGCCGCCTGGGTGTGCTCCACCGGCACGAAGTAGGGGTGGGCGCCGTCCGCGCGGGCGGCCGCCAGCTCCAGCATTCGGGGCCCCAGCGCGGCCAGCACCCGGAGCGGTGGCTCGAGCGGCATGGGGGCGTCGTACTGCGCCTGATCCATGGCATCCAGATAGGCACGCATGGCTGAGTAGGGGCGGTCGTAGGCGTGGCCCCGGGGATTCACCAGGGGCACGTGGCTGACACCCAGCCCCAGCAGGAAGCGGCCCTGGTAGGCCTCGTCGAGGGTGAGCTGTCCGGCGCGCATAGCCTGGGCGTCCCGGGCCCAGATGCTGGCGATGCCCGACCCCACCACCATCTTGTCCGAGGCGGCCAGCAGCAGCGACGAGTTGGCGAAGATCTCGCGGCGATAGCTCTCGCCCACCCAGAGGGCGCCGAACCCGAGCGTCTCGAGCCGGCCCACGGCCGACCTCACAACCACGGCCGGCTGCCGATCCAGGGCGGAGGTCCAAACGCCGAAACGGCCCAGTTCCATGGGGTCAGATTACCGGATAGCAGGGGCCCGGGGGCGGCCACGGTCGACCCGACCCGCGCTGCCCCGGCTCACGCGCCAACACTGGGCGCACCGCGGTGCGTTGTAAACATCAGCGGTTTGGGGGAGACCCAGAGAGTGAAACGCAGCGATCGCTGCCTTGCCCTTGACCAGCGCCCAAGAGCAGGCGCCGCGGAGGCTGGCTCGGGCCCGGACGAGACCGCCTCCGCGGGGGATCCGTCGCCGGTTTCCGGACCGATGTCGGTGCGAAGGGCACGATCCAGTGAGACGACCGGACGTCTGATCCGGATTGCTGTGCTGGCTGCGATTGTCCTGGTGACCATCCAGTGCTTAGGGAAGGCGCAAGTGGCAGTCATGACGCCCCGACTGGTTGAGGCCCGGACCCTGGAGACAGTGTTCAACTGGAGCAATGCGTGGCAGCCCAAACCTCTCCAGTGGGTGCGACCTTCTGCGCCAGCGATGGCGAGCTGGCTGCAGCGGGAACACCTGCCGTCACCATTCGGAGTCGCCTTCAATGGCGACGGTTACGTGGTGGAAATCACGGGCCACTTCCAAGGCGACGGCCGCCGCAGGGGTGCTCTGGGGCTGCTCATGCCGGTGACCTTTGGGGCACCTCCTGGGCGATTTGAATATGTGTCCTTTGTCTGGAAGGCGCCGATGGGGCTGGCGTCGCTGGGTTCGGTTCACAATGCGCAGTTCCCGCCGCTATCGCGGTTCTCAAAGGGCCGCATTCCGGATATGCGGGGACTCACCTCAAGGCAGGCGACGTCGGTCGCCAGGCGCGCTCGCCTATCTAGCACGACACGCGCAGCGCCAATCCCCGGCCTGCCAGTCGATACGGTCGTCGCCCAGAGTCCGCCCCCCGGCACCGGCTCAGGCCCGGGCAGAGTTGAACTGACATTGAGCTTCCCGGCCCCTGGTTGAGCCTGGGTTTTGGCCAGACTACAGCGTCACCATGGGCCAGATGGCAGCCTCGCTAGCGATGTGTGGCGGCTTTGAGCGGTGATTCTCTGCAGGGCCACGCTGCCCATCCCGGCATTGGCTAGGCTCCTCTCGGCAGGGGCGCTCCAGACAAAGCCGCTCGGACTGTCACTGTTGGCGTTGCGGTAGGCCTCGAGGGCAGC
Organism: Candidatus Nanopelagicaceae bacterium; assembly: GCA_035531535.1. Taxonomy (GTDB): domain Bacteria; phylum Chloroflexota; class Dormibacteria; order Aeolococcales; family Bog-877; genus AG-12. Next base: position 11,707 of record DATKSV010000003.1, read on the forward strand.
GGAAAGGTTAGGTTTAGGGCATGCATCACGTCGGATGGCCCTGTCATCCAGGTCGCGGAAGCGCCGGTCCAGAGGCGAGAGCTGACAGCTCAAGGGCCTGACAGATAGCGCGTGCAAACCAGTCACCCGTGACCGCAACCAGTCCACGTTTGTCTCAAGGACTCCGCAGTGGTCGCACGATCGTATGCCAAGCTCCTGGCACCGCCGCGGGCGGACCGGACCAGGTGAAACGTTTCAAGGAAACGAGACCCTGGGGGGGCCCCAGCTCAGCTTGGTAGCGAACGCGGATAGTGGAGTTGTCGAGGCTCGTGGGCCTCTCTATAACCGCCTGAGGAATATTAGGTAGACAGCCCCAAAGACCGCGACAATCCCAACATTCACGATCAGCCGTTCCACAGGCCGGTACCTCAGGAATGCGAAGTCCACGGCCACGATGAGGACGACCATACCGCCCGCGTAAAGGGCAATTCCGGTTCTGCTCACGCTTCTACCTCCACCGGTAGTCTAGCCCTTGACGATCTAGCCGGAGCTCCTGTCAGGTTGTGGGGAAATTACTCCCACGACGGCGGGTCTGCTGGTCAACCGGCAGTGCCCTCGAAGGTGGTGGTGGGAGTTGGCCGCAGGCAGCCGTCGTCGAAGCCATCCCCATCCCGGCGCAGGGCCAGCTGGTTGCGGCCGTTGCTGGGGCGCCAGTTGATGCTGAGCCGCAGCACCAGCTTGAAGACCAGGTAGAGGGCGTTCTCGCGGGAGCGCAGCCGCATGGTGGCGTTGGTCCTGAGCCGGACGCCGGCGCGGATCGACTCCCCCGGCGCTAGAGGTCCGAAGCTGGGTCCAATGCTCATCGGGGACGTCGTCGAAGGTGTCGAAGTCCTCCCCCTTTCGCTCCAGGCAGTCAGCCGCATAAGCATGGTCAGTGGCCGGCGGCTTGGCTCAGTACTCAGCCCGCCGCCGGCTGCATTCGGCCTGGGTCGGGGCTCCGCAGATGTCCCGGACGGCGGCCATGGCGTCAGCCTGGAGCCGCCTTGGGAGCTGGTCAGCCACATTCGGGCCGCGCTGCACTCAATGCCGGCATCGGCGCTAGAATCGCTCGCCGATCACTTTGCCCTCCCCAACGGGGAGAGCGGCGAAATCCGGCCCTAGCGCTTTCAGTTGTTGGTCACAGTGCCGCCCGCCGGTAGTCATCGGCGGACCTGGCAGGGGCCGCCCGAGAGCGTGGATCTGGCTCTGCCGGTCCCGGCACGACAGCACCACCTCGTCAGGGGGTCCAGCTAGACCCCATCAGGTTGATGAGCTGCGCCTCGACGGGTGGCGGCTGCGAGAGAGTCGACCCAAACGTCACAAATTCCCAACGCACCACGCCAGCGACTCGGTGGAGCGACCGGCGCTGCCCGCGTGTGCGACCAGGCGCCCGCTGGCGACATGCATGAGGGGAAGCGGGCAGGCGCCCAACTCGAGCTGAAACGGTTCGGCTACGATGCCCACCATGGAAGCCCAGAGACCGGTCACGCTGCGGACCACGGTGCGACGTCATCCGGAGCGCGCCAGCTACGACCGGGTGGTCGTCAACCGGGTCCTGGACGAGGGGCTGATCTGTCACCTGGGGTTCGTGGTCGACGGAGTCCCCTGGGTGGTGCCCACCATGTACGCGCGGGCCGGAGACATTCTGTATGTGCATGGTTCACCCGCTTCCCGGATGCTCCAGACGGCCGGGTCGGGCGCCGAGATCTGCGTGACGGTGACCTTGCTGGACGGGCTGGTGCTGGCCCGGTCGGCCTTCAATCACTCCATGAACTACCGCTCGGTGATGCTGGTCGGGCGGCCCGAGCCGGTCACCGAGATCCAGGAGAAGATGGCCGCCTTCCAGGCCCTGGTCGAGCACGTGGTGCGGGGCCGGTGGGAGCATGTTCGAGCCACCACGGCCAAGGAGCTGAAGGCCACCACGGTGCTGCGGCTGGCGATCGGGGAAGCCTCCTGCAAGCTGCGGGAGGGCGGCCCCGGGGACCCCCGCCAGGATGCCGAGCTCCCCGTCTGGGCCGGGGTGATCCCGCTCCAGTTGGCAGCCGGCCCAGCCCTTCCCGCCCCGGACCTGCCCCCCGGACTGGCGCTGCCCGCGCACGTGTCGGGTTATCGGCGCTAGGTTGGGGAAGCCGGCGCGGGCTCAGCTGCCCGCAGCCGGGGGGGTGCCCTTCTCGGCGAACTGCTGGTAAGCCTGCCAGGCCCGGGGACCGTAGACGGTGGCCGGGCCGCCGTCGAGCAGCACGGTCAAGCCGATCATCTCGGCCACCTCCTGAGCGGTGGCGCCCCGGCGCGCGGCGCCGCGGGCGTGGGCGGCGATGCAGCCGTCGCAGCGCTTCACGATCGAGATCGCCAGCGCGATCAGCTCCTTGTATTTGGCCGGGAGTTCGCCCTCGGCCAGGGCAGCCCGGTGCATCGCGGCGTAGGCCGACCAGACCTCGGGAATGGCCCGCCGCAGCTCGGCCACCGGCTGGCCGAGATCGGTCAGAACCTCCTGGTAGTCGATCTTGCTCATGGCATCGCTCCTCAAAAACGGCCGCCTGCCGGACGGCACGTCCCGGCCCAGCTCGTCTGGCAGAATACGGACATGTGCTATGCCGATGATGCGCTGCCCCCGTTTCCCCCCATCCGCGGCGGCGCCCCTGATGGCGAGCAACTGGTTCTGGCGTCCGCGGACCGCACCCGGTTCGGCGCCTACGGGGCGCATCCAGATCGGGCCAACGGAGCCGGGATCGTCATCCTGCCCGACGTCCGCGGCCTCCACCACTTCTACGAGGAGCTGGCGCTTCGCTTCGCGGAGACGGGCCTCCAGGCCATCGCCACCGACTACTTCGGGCGCACAGCCGGCCTCGAGCCCCGCGACGACAGCTTCGAGTTCCGGCCCCACCTCGAGAAGCTGACGCCAGACCAGATCGCCCAGGACACGGCCGCCGCGGTGGCCTGGCTGCGCTCCCCAGCCGGGGGTATCTGCCAGGATGTCTTCACGGTCGGCTTCTGCTTCGGCGGTAGCAACTCCTGGAACCAGGCCGCGGCCGGCCATGGCCTGGCGGGCAGCATCGGCTTCTACGGCCAGCCCCAGCGCACCCAGCCGTTCCTGGCGAAGATCGAGAGTCCGCTGCTGATCCTGATCGCGGGCGCCGACTTCACTCCCGCGGAGGCCTACACGGAGTTCGGCTCCCAGCTGACCAAGGCCGGGGTGGACTTCGAGTCCCACACCTACCCAGGGGCGCCCCACAGCTTCTTCGACCGCACCTTCTCGGAGCACCAGGAGGCCTGCGACGACGCCTGGACGCGGATGCTGGACTTCATCGCCCGGCACCGCAGCCAGGTGAACTGACCCGGCCCGAGCAAACTACCTCGGCTCGCGCCGGAAGGCCCCGGCACGGAGAACCGGCACCGCCGAGGAGACGTTGAGCGCGGCGGCCCAGTCAAGCTCCCCGGCGTAGCCCCGCTCGATCTGCTCGCGGCCGGACACCGACTCCTGCAAGGTCCGGCGCAGTCCGTGACGGCGCGCCTGCAGGTAGACCGCGGCGGCGGCCTGAGCCTCCGGGGATCGCCGCCGCCGGCGGAGTCCGTCGATGATCGCGCCGGCGCCAACCAGATCCTCCAGCGCGGGGTCGAGACTGCGATCGGGCCAGCGCTCCCCGGCCGCGATCACCGAGATCACCCCGCCGTGCCGGCGCGCGAAGCGAGCCACCGCGAAGGCGTTGCGCAGTGAGCCGGCTACCACCTGGGCACCGCTCTCAGATGCCGCCGCCGCCACCGCCGAGCCGTTGGGCGAGGGCAGCACGATCGAGGTCCCGTGAGGAGCCCGGCTGAGAGTGACAGGCGAGAGCGAGTAGGGGGTCTCCGGCCCCACCTGAGAGCGCCCGACGGCGAGCTCGGCGCCCACCTTGCCGGCCAGCTTGGCCGCCGCCTCCTGGTCCCAGGGGTGAGGATAGATGGCGCAGTCGCGCTCGACGGCGACGGCCACCGCGGTGGTGAAGGTGATCACGTCCACCACCACCACCACGTCCGACCCGGGGACCAGGGCCCGTGCCCCTAGCTCCCCCCACCCAAAGCGCACGTTGAAGGGCGCGCTATCGCGGGCGGCGGCCACCCTGGGTGCGCCGAGGTTGGGGGGATCTGGGACAGCTCCGATAGCGGTGGAGTCAAGCATCGCGATAGCTTCGCCGATGGGGCGGTCGCGGTGCGACGCCCGGCCGCCGCCGGCAGCGGGCGGGTGGAACCAAGTCAGCTGCGGGGCCCCCCTGGGGGAGGCCCATCGGGACGGCGGCTATAGTGGGCTCATGACGCTCCCCGCCAGGTTGGGGGCCTAGGTCGCCCCGGTGCCGCTGCCTAGGACTCTTGGTGAACTACGGGGCAGCGAGTACCGGATGCGCTCGGTCCGGGAGGAGCTGCGGGACAACCTGATGGCTGCCCTGCGCTCGGGGCAGCCCCTGTTCGCGGGCCTGATCGGCTACCAGGAGACGGTGGTGCCGCAGGTGGAGAACGCCATCCTGGCGGGCCAGGACATCATCTTCCTGGGCGAGCGCGGGCAGGCCAAGTCGCGCCTGATCCGGGCCTTGACGTCGCTGCTGGATGAGCAGCTCCCGATCGTCGCCGGCAGCGAGGTCCACGACGATCCCTATGCGCCCATCAGCCGCTTGGGCAGGGACCTGGTGGCCGACTTGGGCGACGCCACCCCGATCGAGTGGGTCCCCCGCGACCGCCGCTTCGGGGAGAAGCTGGCCACCCCCGACACCTCCATCGCCGACCTCATCGGCGAGGTCGACCCCATCCGGGTGGCCGAGGGTCGCTATCTGGCGGACGAGCTGACCATCCACTACGGCCTGCTCCCGCGGGTCAATCGCGGCATCTTCGCCATCAACGAGCTGCCCGACCTGGCCGAGAGGATCCAGGTGGGGCTGCTCAACATCATGGAGGAGCGCGACGTCCAGATCCGGGGCTTCCAGGTGCGGCTGCCGCTGGACGTGATGGTGGTGGCCACCGCCAACCCCGAGGACTACACCAACCGGGGCCGCATCATCACCCCCCTCAAGGACCGCTTCGGGGCCCAGATCCGGACCCACTATCCCCGCTCCAGCGTCCAGGAGGCAGAGATAATCGAGCAGGAAGGGGCCTCGTTCGAAGGCCTGGGCGTCAACCTGCACGTGCCCGCCTACATGCGCGAGCTGGTGGCCGAGATCTCCCAGCTGGCCCGCCACACCGCCCAGATAAACCAGCGCTCCGGGGTGTCGGTGCGGCTTTCCATAGCCAACTTCGAGACCATGTGCGCCAACTCGATTCGGCGCGCGATCCAGCTCGGGGAGCCGGAGGCGGTGCCCCGGATCAGCGACCTGGTGGCCCTCGCCGCTTCCACCTCGGGCAAGCTCGAGCTGGAAACCTGGGAGGAAGGGGAGGACCAGGTCGTGATCCAGAAACTGGTCCGCGGCGCCATCAGCACCGTCTTCCGTCACCACTTCTCACTGCAGGAGTTCGCCCCCCTGCTGGCCCGCTTCGAGCAGGGCCTGAGCCTGGAGACCGGGGAGAGGATCCCCGCCTCGCGCTACCTCCAGATGGCGAGCTCACTGCCCGAGACCGCCCGCATCCTGGCCGACCTGGACGAGCCCAACCAGCCCGCCTCGGTGGCGGCCGCGTTGGAGCTGGTGCTGGAGGGCTTGCACCTGGCCAAGCGGCTCAACAAGACCTCGGTGGATGGCACCGCCGTCTACGCCAGCTGAGGGACGCGCGGTGCCGTCCGCACGCCAGCGTTACAGCCGTTGGGACGGCAGCCAGGAAGGGGACTTCCCCGCCGCCGACGAGGTCTTCTCCCGGTTGGCCGAGGATGTCTTCCATGGCTGGGACTTCGACTCCGCCCTGCGCCGGCTGCTGAGCCAGGGCTTCAAGGACCCGCAGGGAAGGCGGCTGCCGGGGTTGGAGGGGCTGCTCGAGCAGATCCGGCAGCGCCGCCAGCAGCAGCTCCGGCGCTACAACCTGGAAGGTCTCTTCCAGGACATAGCGGAGCGCCTCGACGGGATCGTCAAGCGCGAGCGAGAGACCCTGGGGGAGCGCTTGGAGCAAGCCCGGGGCGAGCCCGGTGGATCTCTGGCACAACGGACCGCCAGCAGCCGGCTGAGCCAGCTCGACCAGCTGCCCCCCGAGCCCGGGTCGGCGATCGGGGAGCTGCAGAACTACGAGTTCATGGATCCCAGGGCCGAGGCCGACTTCCGGGAGCTGTTGGCCGAGCTTCGGCGCAATCTGGCGGAGTCGCACTTCCAGCAGCTGGGCCAGAGCATGCAGCAGATGGGCCCCGAACAGGTGGCCCAGATGCGCGCCATGATGGCTGACCTCAACGCGATGCTGGCCCGCCACCTGCGCGGCGAACCCCCTGGCTACGAGCAGTTCATGGCCAAGTGGGGCGACCTCTTCCCCGATCGCCCCCAGACCCTGGAAGAGTTCCTGGAGCAGTTGCAACGACGCATGGCGGAACTGGATTCCCTGCTGAAGTCGATGTCGCCGGAGGCGCGTCAGCAGCTCCAGGAGATGCTCGAGGGCGCCCTCTCCGATGAGGCGCTTCAGGCCGAGCTGGAGCAGCTCGCCCAGCTGATCGGGCAACTGGCCCCGGGCGACGGCGTGGGCAGCCGCTTCGGATTCTCCGGGGCCGAGGAGCTCAGCTTCCCCGAGGCCATGGACATGATGGCCCGACTGCAGCGGCTGGAGGCGCTGGAACGCGGCTTGAGCCGCGCCGTGGAGGGGCAGGAGATGCCCTTGGATCTGCTCGAGCAGCTGGACTCGGAGCTAGGCCCGGAGGCGGCCGCCAGCGTGCGCCGGATCCAGCAGCTGCTGGAGGAGATGGAGCGCAACGGGCAGCTCCGCCGGGGCGAGCAGGGCCTCGAGCTGACCCCTCAGGGAGTGCGCCGGATCGGCCAGAAGGCCCTCCGCGACATCTTCTCGAATCTGCGCGGCGACCGCTTCGGGGGCCATCGGGTGGACCGTCCCGGCGGTGGCGGCGACCGCGGGGAGGAGAGCAAGGTCTACGAGTTCGGCGACCCCTTCACCCTGGATGTGGAACGGACCCTGATGAACGCCGTCCGCAGAGGCGAGGCGCGGGCCCCGCTGCGCCTGCTGACGGAGGACTTCGAGGTGGTGCGGCCGGAACAGACCGTGACCGCCAGCACCGTGCTGATGCTGGACATGAGCCGGAGCATGCCGCTGCGGGGCTACTTCTACGCCGCCAAGAAGATGGCCCTGGGGCTGGACGCCCTGATCCGCAGCCAGTTCCCCCGGGACAGCCTCTACGTGGTGGGCTTCTCCGACTACGCCCGCGAGATCCCTCCCGGCGCGCTGGCTGAACTCTCCTACAGCGAGTATGTGTACGGCACCAACATGCAACACGGCCTGATGCTGGCGCGGCGCCTGCTCAACCGCCACCGCGGGGGCAACCGCCAGATCATCATCGTGTCGGACGGTGAGCCCACCGCTCACATGGAGGGCGACCGAGCGGTGTTCTTCTACCCGCCCCTGCCGGAGACCTTCCAGAAGACCCTGCTGGAGGTCAGGCGCTGCACCCAGGAGAAGATCGTCATCAACACCTTCATGCTGGAGAGCAACAGCTTCTTGGTCCAGTTCGTGAACCAGATCACCCGCCTCAACCGCGGCCGGGCCTTCTTTGTCAGCCCCGACCGGCTGGGTGACTACGTCCTGGTCGACTATGTCAGTTCGCGGGCCCGCCCCGCCTGAGCGATGGCGGCATCCCCACTCGACCCATCCCGGCAGCAGTTCTCAGAGCGCCTGCTGAACCAGCTGCGGTCCCGCTACCCCAGTTGGGACTTCCAGCCCGCCGACCAAGGATTCGCAATCTCCGCCAGGAAGGAGCAGGCTCGGCTCTCACTCTCCTTGACCACTCTCTACCAGGCGGCGGCGGCGCCGGGATCGCTGGCCCCGGCCGAGATCTTGCGCTTCGTCCAAGCCGCCGGCCCCAGGCTCAGCGCGGCCGAGGCTGCGCCGGTGCCGGAGGGTGGGGTGCCCGACCCGGAGGCCCTGGTGTGGTGTGTGCGCACCCAGAAGGTGATCAGCCGCTACCCCCGCGCGGGTGAGCTGGTGACCAGGGAGCTTCCGGGCGGCCTGCTGGCGTTCGTGTCGGAGGCCCTCCCCGGCGAAATCATGCGCGGGGTATCCCTGAAGCAGGCGGCGGAGGGGGGCCTCAACGAGGCCGAGCTGGTGCGTCGTTCCGACCACAACACGGCGGTGCGGCTGCAGCGTTGGGAGCAACAGTTGGCGACATCTCCCCGCCAGGGCCGCTGGATCTTCCGCCACGACGTGCTCTTCTCCAGCAGCCTGCTGCTGGTGCCGCCGTTCCTGCAAGCGGTGGCGGCGCGCGGCCAGGGCAGCGCCGCCCTTCTGGTGCCGGACCGGGGCACCCTGGTGGCGGCGATCGGGGAGGGGGCTCAGCCGCAGCAGCTACGCCATGTCGCCCGCCGCCTCTACGGCATGGCCGACAGCCCCCTCATCCCCTACCTGCTGCTGACCGACGGGCACAGCCTGGCGCTCCATCCCTCCGAGGCCGAGCCACGGCGCCCCTGGTCAGGCTGGCGCCAGCTCCTGGGAATGAGAGGGTGGTGAACCCCGTCAGCGCCCCGCCAGCGCTGCTGACGGCACTGGATGGCCTGCGGGAGGAGGCGGCTCAGCGCTATGGGGCGCCCCCGCTGGTGGGCCTGACGGTGGTGCCCCGGGGCCTTCTGGGCTGGGTCGCCACCCCGGCTCAGGCGGACCAGGTGGCGGCGCTCGTGGCCGAGCTCTGGCCGGGAGCCAGGGCTCGCCTGCTGGTGCTGGGGGAGCGCCGGGCCCGGGTCGGCCTGCATGCGGTCACGCCGGCGCTCAACGTCTGGCGGACGCCTCCCGCGCCGGGGACCGAGCCGGAGCGAGTCACTCAGCTGCTTCCCGGGGACCCCCCAGCCGAGGTGATCGCGATCCGCCCCGGCCGTTTCCTGGTGCGAGCCCCGGGCCACGCCCTGGGGTGGGTGGCCCGGGGTGCCGGCTACCGCCTGGGCACGCCCTCTCCGGAGGGGGATCCGCCGGTCGACATCACCCAAGGTACGGCCAGTTGGAGCCCCGAGCGGGTGCTGGCCGCAGCGCTGGCTTACGAGGGGCAACCGTACGTCTGGGGTGGCACCGGCGCCACCGGCATGGACTGCTCTGGCCTGCTCTGGCGGGCTTTCCTGACCGAGGGAATCCTGCTCCCCCGCAACAGCCGGGCGCAGCGCCGCCTGGGGCTCCGGGTGCGCCGCGAGGAGCTCCAGCCGGCCGACCTCCTGGGAGCGATCAGCCGGGGACAGCGGCGCTTCAGTCACGTGGCCCTGATGCTCGGCCCGGGCGAGGTGCTCCATGCCTGCAGTGAGCGCAGTCGAGTCCGCCGCGAGCCGCTGGCTGACTTCGAGCGCCGCTATCGGGTGCTGAGTGTGCGCCGCTTGCCGGGAGGCGTGAGCCCAGGACGGTAATCTTCACTGGGTGAACCCCCCGACCCCTGCGGCGAGCCCGACCCCCGGAGCGGCGCTCGGCCCGCTGCGCCTGCCTCCGGCGCTTCAGGGCCTGCGGGAGCAGCGCGTTGACGTGATCGGGGTGGCCAGCGTCGAAGGCGGCGAGATGGCCGGCTACCTGCTGGCAGCCGGCTTCACCAAGGTGGTCGGCCACGATCTCCAAGCCGACCTGGAACAGCTCCGTCGAGCCCACCATCTGGCCCACGCCGGGGTCGCTGAGCCAGAGCGCCAGGCCCACCTGGAGCGGCTCCTGAGCGGCCTTGCCGGGCTCCACCTGGGGCCGGAGTACCTCGCCGGGATCGAGGACTCGGCGCTGCTGATTCCAACTCAGGCCTGGTTTATGCAAGCGGCCAATCTGAAGCTGGCTCAACTTAGGGACGAGGGCCGGCCCTTCTACTCCCTGATCCAGGCCTATCTCGACCTGGCCAGCGGCCCGGTGGTGGGGATCACGGGCAGCCACGGCAAGTCCACCACCGCCGCCCTGGTGACAGCCGCCCTCTCCCACGCCCAGATGTTCCCCGAGGTCTGGCTGGCCGGCAATGACCGGCACAACCGCCAGGCCCTGGAGCAGGTGGCCCGAGACGAGCTGGGAGCGGGCTGCCTGGTGCTGGAGATCTCCAACCGCCAGCTGCTCCAGATGGACCGCGCGCCGGCGCTGGCCGCGATCACCAACATCACCCCCAATCACCTCGAGGAGCACTCCGGGATGGCCGGCTACATCGCCTGCAAGCGGCGCATCTTCGACCTGCCCGGATGCCGGGTCGCGGTCCGCAACGGAGACGACCAGATCAGCCTTGGCACCGGCGCCGTCAGGGAGGGCATCAGGGAGCTCCGCTTCGCCGCCGCCCTGGCCGGGCTCGGGAGCTGCGACGGAAGCTTCGAGGAGGGCGGCGCGGTCTGGCTGACCAGGCAGGGCGATCGAGCCCTGGCGCTGGAGATCGAGCGCCTGCGCCTGCGCGGCGCCCACAACCTGGCCAATGTGAGGGCGGCGGTGGCCATCTGCGCCGGCCTGGACGAGTTCCGGCCAGAGCTTCTGCCGAAATTGGCCGGGGGGCTGGAGAGCTTCGGCACCCTGGCTCACCGCATCCAGCTGGTCTGGCAGGAGGCGGGAGTTGACTACTACGACGACCTCTCCAGCACCACCCCGCAGTCGACCGTGGCCGCGCTTCGGACGATCGGACGCCCCTGCGTGCTGATCGCGGGCGGCCAGGACAAGGGCATCGCCTTCGACCAGCTGGCGGACGAGGTCGGGCGCTCGCTGGCGGCGGTGGTGCTGCTGCCGGGAGCGGGTTCGGACCGGCTCCTGGGGGCGATCAGGGAGATGGGTGCTGGGGAGTCGGTGCACCGGACCGGCGATCTGGAAAGCGCCGTGGGGATCGCCCGCCGACTGGCCCGACCTGGCGATGCCATCCTGCTCTCGCCCGCCTGCCCGGGCTTCTTCTCGGCGAACTATCAGGCAGGCGGATTCCGACAGTCGGTGCGCCGGCTCTCTACTTCTCCTCGTCGACGAACGGGGCCAGCGTGAAAGGCTCCAGGGCCACCACCTCGAAGGCGGCTCCACAATTCGGGCAGTCGACCAGGTCGCCCACCTCCTCCGCCTCGGTGAGGTCCAATTCGGCCCCACAGTCGGGACATTCGCTTGCCCTATCGGACGCTGGTGCCAATCCTCTTCTCCTCCATGCCCAGTCCTGACCCCGGGCCCGGCCCGGGGCAGTGGGATCACGCCGGCCTGTTTCAGGCGAGTGTACCCAGTGCGGCGCAGCTGAGCTTGGGCGAGGGCTGGACCCAGCTCCAGGCCGCCCGGGAGCTGGGCCTTGAGCTCGGGATCGCCGAGCTGTGGCTGAAGCGGGAAGACCTCTCCCCCACCGGCTCGCACAAGGCGCGCAGCCTCGGCCTCATGGTCTCGGACCTCAAGGCGCGCGGGATCTCGCAGGCGGTCATCTCCTCCTCCGGCAATGCGGCGGTGGCGGCGGCCGCGTTCTGCTCCCTGGCAGGGATCCGGTTGCTCAGCCTGGTCTCGCCCCGCACCGCGGCGGTCAAGCTCTCCGCCCTGCTCCGGCAGCCCCAGTTGGTGGTCGTAAGCGAGCACCCGGTCGCCCTCTTGCACCATGCCGTGACGGCGTGGGGGATGGCCGACCTGCGCACCTCGACCAACCGGCTGGGATCCGCCGCCTACCGCGGGATCGCCGCCGAGCTGGTGCCCGAGGGGCCCTGGCAGGCGGTCTTCGCGTTCGCCAACAGTGGCGCCACGGTACTCGGCCTGGCCGAAGGATTCAATCTCCTGCTCGCCGCTTCCGAACGGCCCCGGATGCACCTGGTCGAGGCCACCCCGGGGGGCGAGCTGACCAGGGCCTGGTACCCGCGGGGGCAGCGGACGGAGGCGTCGGGGGTCGGCGACCTAGGCACCCGGCGGAGCCGGCTGTCGCCGAGGGTGAGGCGGGTCGTCCGGGAGAGCGGGGGCCGAGGGTGGCGCGTCGGCCGGGCCAAGATGGAGGAAGCCCTGGCCCTGGGCGAGCGGCACGGAGTGGCCACGTCGTGGGAGGGGCTGGCCTCCCTGGCCGCGGCCCGGGAGGCCGCCCGCGAGGGTGGCGGCGGCAGGTGGGCGGTGGTTCTGAGCGGGGCTGCGGAACAGCTCGACCTGAGCCCGGTAGACCCCACCCCCACTGCGGCCGCGAGCACCCCTGGGGAGCTCGACCGGATCCTGACGGCGGCCGGCTTCGGGGCTGGGAGCGGCGCTTGAACTCGGCGATGGTATTCTTCGTCGGACCCGAGCCGGTGCCGGCTCTGGCCAGTGGGCTGCCGGTGATCTGCGCCGACGGCTGCGGGATCACCGATGCCGACCTGAGAGCCTTTCCGGAGGCGGGGCGGTCCAGTCAGGCCCTCTTGGACTGGGCCCCGGCGCAGCAGCTGCTGGCTGAGCGCGCCAGTGGCGTCGCCGTCTGGAAGAGCTCGGTCGCCACCGAGAGGCGGGCGGCTCAGCTCGGCCTGACCCTCGCCAACAGCCCCGCCAAGATCGCCCGGCGGCTCGAGAACAAGGCCTATTTCAGCCCGGCGGCGGCCCGGGCGGGTCTGCCGGTTCCCAGGATGGTGGGGGGTCCGGCCGGGCCCGAGTTGCTGGCGCCAGCGCTCGAGCTCGGGCCGGCCCTGGTCTTCCAGCTCGCGCACGGGTTCTCCGGGGCAGCCACCTATCCGGTCTCATCGGAGCCGGAGCTGCGCCGGCTGCTGCTGCGATTCGTGGGCCAGACCTGTCGCATCGCCGAGGTGGTGCCGGGGACCGCGGTGACCGTGACCGGAGTCGCCTTCGCCGACCGGATCGTGACCGGGCCGGCGTGCCTCCAGCTGACCGGGATCCCGGCGCTCACCCCGCATCCCATGGGCTCCTGCGGCAACGACTTCCAGGCTCTGGTGCCGCACCGGGAGGTGGTGGAGGGCACCGCCGCCCAAGTCGGCGAGTGGCTTCGCCAGGAGGGACACCGCGGCGTCTTCGGGGTCGACCTGGTGGTAGCGGACGACGGTCGATGCTGGTGCATCGAGGCCAACCCGCGCCTGGTGGCGTCGGTGCCGCTCTGGACGCTCTCGGCCCGCGATCGCGGCGAGCGCTCGCTCCTGGACCAGCACCTGGGCTGCTTCGGCCTGGGCCAGCCGTCCGCCAGCCCCCTGCACTGCCATTGGTCCCAGCTGATTCTCTACCAGGTGGGCGACGCCCCCGGGCCGGCGGCGGGGCCGGGCCAGCGCGCGGTGGAGACGGCCCGGGGCAAACCCGGCCCCGACGGCGGCTTCGCCGCCAGCGGCCCACTCAGCCTAGAAGGGCCCACGGCCGGCGAGGTCGCGCTGATCGTAAGGGCCGGCGCCCGACCCGGGCACGAGCTGGCTCGGCTGATCACAGATCGCCCCTTGACGTCTGCAGACGGCGAGTTGCTGCCCGAATGGATGGCCCTGGTGGGCCAGGTGCGGAGCCGGCTGGAGTAGGCCCGGCAGCCCCCCAACCGTTTCACGGAGGCTCCGAGGCGGTACCTTGAAGGTGTGGAATTCCGCGATTACTACGCCACCTTGGGAGTGCCTCGAACCGCCTCCGAGAAGGAGATCCGCTCCTCCTACCGCAAGCTGGCCAGGGAGCTCCATCCCGACGTCAACAAGGATCCCAAGGCCACCGAGCGGTTCAAGCGCGTCAACGAGGCCCACGAGGTGCTCAAGGACCCTGAAAAGCGCTCCAAGTACGATCGGCTCGGGGCGGACTGGGAGCAGCTCGAGAAGGCGCAGGCTAGCCGGCCCAGGCAGCCCCAGACGCCGTTCCAGAGCGCCGGCCGGCAGAGCGGCGCCCGGTTCGGGGGCTTCAGCGACTTCTTCGAGACCTTTTTCAGCGGCCACAGCGGCAATGCCGAGGACCCTCTGGTGGAGGCCGAGCTGGACCGGCTCCGGCGCGAGCAGTCGGCCCCCAGGCGAGGCCAGGACAGCGAGCACCAGGTGGAGGTCACGCTCCGCGAGGCGGCCGAGGGCAGCGAGCGCACCCTCCAGCTCTCGATGTCGGAGACCTGCCCATCCTGCCACGGCACCGGACTGGTGCAGGAATCCGGGGACGGCGGCGGGACGACGGTCAAGACGGCGGTGAAGACCTGTCCCACCTGTCAGGGAACCGGGCGGCAGACCCGGCGCCGCAGCCTCAAGGTGACCATCCCCAAGGGCGTGACCGAGGGCTCGCGGATCCGAGTCGCCGGCGAGGGCACCGCCGGTCCCAACGGGGGCAACCGCGGCGACCTGTACCTCCGGGCGCACCTGGAGTTGGAACCCGGCACCGAGGTCCGGGGGCGCGACGTCTACACCGAGATTCCGGTTCGCGACTACCGCGCGGCTCTGGGCGGGAGCGTGACCACCCAGGGGCTGACCGGCCGGCTTGAGGTCACAGTTCCCCCCAGCTGCCCGTCCGGGCGGACTATGCGGGTCCCCGGGAAGGGCATCCCAGCCCTGAGGGCCGGGGGCAAGGGAGGGGACCTCTTCCTCAAGGTGCGGGTTACCGCATCGACCAGGTCGCCCCTCGAGGAGGCTGAGCGCAAGGCCTATCTGGAACTGGCCAAGGCCGACGGACAGAGCGTCTGAGAGTCGGCCGGGCAACACCTGCCATCGGGAATTGCCAGAGCGCGCCAGGAGGCGCTGGGGTGGTGGGTCAGTCTGGACCGCTCGATGCTGGACTTGGCCCGACTCTCCGGCGACGGTTCCGCTGAGGCCGCCCGCCAGACCGCGGGTGGCCCTGTGGCCGCGAGTCCGGCCCGCCGAGGGGGCGTTCGGCGCGCGGCTCAGCCGGAGTGGGACTCCAGCACGCCCAGGTCCCGCTCGGCGTACTCGTTGTGCAACCACTCCTCATTCAGGATGACCTGGAGGCAGTGCCGAACCGGCTCGGCTCGGTTTGGGTGGCCTGCGGTATCGGGAGGGGTGCAGATGCGGTCGAGCTGGTCCGCCGTGAGGTTCGCGAAGGTCTGCGCCACCTCGGCCTGGCGCTGGCGCCGAACCCGCACCACCTGCTTGAGCGAGGGATGCGCTTCCCTGTCGACGCCCAGACTCGCCGGATCGCTGAGCCAGGCGCCGGCCAGCCCCCAGGGGTGATAGGGGTGGGGCATCTGGAGGACCATCCGCCGCAGCCAGCAGTCGGTGGCGAAGATCAGGTGCTGCAGAGTCTCGACAAAGCTCCACTCGAAGTCGACGCGCTCATGAAGCAACTCCGGCGGCAAAGCTTGGGCGCGAGCCATGGTCGCCTCCCAGCGACTCCTTACGATCGCCCAGCCCCCGGCCAGGCCGGGGGGGTCGGTGGCGCGCAGTTGGGCGCGTTCCGGAGAGCGCCGTTCCAACTCGGCCCGGATGAGGGGCTCGACGTCCACGCCGTTGATGCGCAGGCCTTCGATGGATCCCGAGATCTCCGCCCCGGCGAAGTTACCATCGGTGATGCGGGCTTCCTCGAAGTCCGGGGAGTGCAGGCGCGCGCCGACGAAGTTGAGGTCCTCGAGCCGCGGCGGCGGCTCGCTGCTCATGCCGTGCTCGGGCAACGGGCGCTGTCCCCCGTTGCCGAGCGGCTCCCGGCCGGAAGCGCTCCCGAGGGCAGCTCGGCGCCCGCAAGCCCGACGGGAGCGCCCCAGCAGTGCCCCCAGTCGTTTCGGCTCACCCGGTTGCCGCCCTCGCCCAACTCCACCGCTAGCACCTGACCCTCACTGCGCCGCTCCGCCCCCGGAGGCTTGCCGCGAGGCTATCCTCGGGTATCCTCATGGCGGATCGCCATGAGGATACGACCTTCGCCCGGCGGGTGGCGGGCCGGCCCGGCCGAGCCTCCTCCAAACCGGCCCACTGCCGGCGCTGGATCTGGGTTGGGCTCCGCCTCGCGCGCCGGCTAGAATTTCATCAGCCGCTGCCCTGGCCGAGCCGCTTAGCGCACGGAGGATGTGAGGTGCCGCCTCGCTTGCGACTGCATCATGTGCAACTGGCCATGCCGCCCGGGCGGGAGGAGGATGTGCGGCATTTCTACAGCACGGTGCTGGGAATGCAGGAGATCCCCAAGCCGCCGGTGCTGGCCGCCCGGGGAGGCGCCTGGTTTCGAGCCGGGGAGATGGAGTTGCACGTGGGCGTCGAGGAGGACTTCCGCCCCGCCCGCAAGGCCCATCCCGGCATCCTGGTGGCGGCGATCGACAGTGTGGCGCAGCAGCTCCAAGCCGCCGGCGCCAAGGTCCAGTGGGACGACAACTTCCCCGGCTTCCGGCGCTTCTACAGCTGGGACCCGCTGGGCAATCGCCTGGAGTTCCTGGAGCCGCTGGACGCGGCGGGCTGAGCCGAGGATCCCTCGTCCGCGATCGGGGCCACGTGGGCGCCTAGACCAAGGAGGCCGTAACCGATGTCGAAGGGCCGGCGCGGGCGGCTGGTGGTGGCGGCACTGGCCACCGCTGCGGCCCTGCTCGGCGCTGCCGCCGGGACGGCCGAGCCCTCGATGCGCCCGGCCGTCCCGGCGCCGAAGGGGACTAGCTACAGGCCGGTCCCGGTGGTGCCCGTGTGCTCTGGGTTCTACGCCAGCACCGGGACGGCCGACGGCCCCCAGGAGGCGGAGGTGGCTCTGACCTCCACCCTGCCGGGTCCCGGTTTCGTGGCCGTGAAATGGCGGGGAGCCGCCGGTGACGCGCGCCCGCTGACGGCGCAGTGGGCCATAAATTCCGGACCGATTGCGGGCTTCCCCACTGTGGTGATCTTTCCCGGCCTCTCCCCGGCCCGGGCGAACTCGGCTCTGAGCGGATCGGCCGAGGTGGCTGTCTCCGCTCTCCACGGAAAGCGCGCCTTCTGTCTGATCGGACCGGCGCCAGCCGTCTGACCCAGCTGCCAACCGCCCCGCCACGGCGCCGCCGACAGCTGTCCCGCCCGAAACCATGGGGACAGAGCGCCGCCCACGACCCTACAGGGCCGCCTCCGAGGTGGTCGGCGAGACCAGGAAGATCCAGACGTCCCAGATCATGTGGCTGGCGATCAGGGCGGGCATGGGAACTCCGGCGGCGGCCAGGCCCGACCACCCGGCCCCGGCCATGGTGGCAGCCCCGACCAAGGTGGGGTTGCCAGTGCAGAGGTGCGCTCCGCCGTAGAGCGCGGTGGCCAGGGCGGCTCCGCGAGCCGGGCCGAACCGCCTCGAGAGCTCACCCTGCAGCAGCCCCCTCCAGAAGAGCTCCTCCGCGGGCGCCACCACCAGGGCCAGGCGGAGGGCCAGCTCCGACGCCGGCCGCAGCTGGCGCAGCTGGTAGATGTTGCCGATGTCCTGGGCGCCCTTGGGCATCACCACCCGAGCGGCCCTGTCCCCGACCATGAACACGCCGTAGAGCCCGGCCGCGATCGCTCCCCCGAGGGCGAGGTCGGCGGCACGAGCCCGCTGGTGCCGCAGGGAGCGGTCGCCCACCAGCGCGGCCGAGCCCAGGACGAGGCCGGTTTTGGTCATGCGCTGCCAGAAGCGGGCCCGGGGCCCCCGAAAGGTGGCCACGAAGGCGGAGTAGGCGATCACGGTGCTCCCGGCCACGAACCAGGAGCCCCGCGAGCCCGCGTATGCCGGTCGCGTGAGGGTCATCTGCGCCTCCCCGAAATGCCGCCGCCGCGGCTGCCCGCGAACCTCGAGCACCACCTTATCAAGCCGGGATCCGGGGCCCGGCCCCGCCATCGTCCGGGGTCGGATCAGGGGTTCCAGAGCGCGGTCGCGGCCAGCCCCGCCACCAACAGCAGCCCGAAGGTCATGTGGAGCTGGGCGGTCTGGAGGTCGATCATGGAGATCGCCCTCTGCTGACCCGTGGCCCCCAGCTCGGAGGCGCGCATGGCCCGCACGAAGAGCGGCAGGGAGAGGAAGGCCAGCAGGCTGAGCCGAGGCAGGGCACCCACCGCGACCGCCGCCGCCAGAGCCACATAGGCGCCCACCAGGAGAAAGACGTAGAGGGCGTGGGCCGCCCGCCGGCCGGCCCTGATGGAGACCGTGCTGATCCCGGCCCGAGCGTCCTCTCCGATGTCGCGCCACTCGTTGCCGTGGAGGATGGCGGTCACCAGAAGGCCGATGGGGATGCTGGCCACGCCAGCGGTCAAGGACCAGGTGCCGGTGACCGTGTAGTAGCCGCCCATGACCATGAGCGGCCCCATCAGCAGGAACACCAGGGGCAGCCCGGCCGCTCGGTACTTGTACTGCAGCGGAGGGGCGGTGTAGCCCCAGCCGCCAACCAGCCCGATGACACCCAGCAGGGCCAGCTCCCAGCCTCGGACCGTGATCAGCCAGACCCCGACCCCAGTCGCGAGCAGGAAGGCGAGCGCGGCCAGGATGAAGGCGGCTCTCTCGGTTACGCGTCCGGTCACCAGAGCCAGGCTGGCCCGGGGCGAGGTGATGGCGTCTATCCCCTTGCGAACATCGTAGATCTCGTTGATGACGTTGGTGCCGACCTGGAGCATCACCCCACCCAAGAAGGCGGCCGCGAAGAGCGGCCAGTTCATGGCGTGGTCGGCCAGGGCCAGGCCGCCCGCCGCCGCCACCGGAATGGCGGACGCGGTCAGGCTGAAGGGGCGCAGGATCTCCAGCCAGCCCCGGGCCCGCCGGCCCAGGCCGATCCCGGTCTCGCTGCTGAGAGCGGCCCTCCGGGAGGTGGCGGCGGTGCCGGCCACCAGGTCCCCCGAGCTGGCGTAGAGGAGGGCGGCGTCGACCACCTCCTCCACCTGGTCATCCTCCTGGAGCACCGGCTGGAGGATGGGCAGGGTCATGCCCGCATCCCGGAAGCGCTGGGCCCCGGCCGCTATCTCCTCTCGGGTGCCGCACAGCAGGAAGGCGTCGACCAGCTCATCGGGGATGATCCGGGCCGCCCCGTGGTAGTCCTCCGCCCGCCAGGCGGTGGCGATGGCCTGGCGCAGAGCCGGGTCCAGGCCCGCCCGGCGCATGGCGAAGTCCGACTGGACGGATAGCATGTAGATGACGAAGGGCTCGCGCTTGGCCCGGTCGAGTGCGGCCCGGCGGCTGGAGTCGGCCAGGGCCAGCAGGTACCCGCCCACCTCCACCACCCCCGGAGGACGTCCCGCCGCCAACTCGGCCGCCCGGATCCGGCGCACGGCCAGCTGGAGCGCCGGAAGGGACTCGGCCGGTCGCGCCAGAAACCCGTCCGCACTCCGCCCCGCCAGCTCGTGAAAGCCCCGGCGGTAGCCGGCAACCCAGATCGGGACGTGGTGCAGGGGGGGGAACATGGGCTCGATCTCGGGTAGTCCCGGCGCGGTTGGCAGGCGCTCGCCGGACCAGAGCTTGCGCAGTTCGAAGATGGTGGTCTCCACCTTGGCGGTGGCCAGGTCGGGATCGTAGTCGTAGCCCATCTGGCGGAGGCGCAGGGGCAGGGCGGACCCCAGGGCCAGCACGACCCGCCCCGGCGCCAGGTCATCGAGCGCACTCACGGTCATGGCGATCAGGACCGGGTGGCGGGTGTTGGGGTTGATCGCTCCCAGCGCCACCCGGATGCCGGGGACGGCGGCCGCCACCGCTGTCGTGTAGGTCACCGCATCCCGCTCGAAGTAGGACTCGTGGAACCACACCGAGTCCAGGCCGGCGCTGCCGGCGCGTTCGGCGTGGCGCACAGCGTCGCGGACATCGCCGTGGGAGGCGAGTCCCAGGCCCACCGGCCGGACTAGCGCGGCCATGCAGCCGCCCCCAGCGCCAGGCCGCTTGATGAACGTGCCCGCGAAAGACCGGTCGGGTGGGGAGCCATGCCGCCCAGATTAGCTGCTGGAGACGCGCGGCTCGGTTCCCTTGCTCCAGCCAGCTGACGCCGCTGCCGTCTCCCCGGCACAGTCATTCCAAGCGAAGGCCAGGGGCTGAAATCGAGGTGGGAGCGGTGGTGCCGGCAGCTAGGCCGGAGGCTGTCCCCCCCGCCTCAGGGCGGCCAGCCGACGCTGGTACTCCTCCTCGTCGATCTCGCCCATGGCCAGCCTCCGGGCCAGAATCTGCTCCGGCGCCTGAGGGTCACTCTGGGGCCGCCAAGGGCCGCGGGCCCGACCGCTGAGGGCCGCTATGCCCCAGACCACCAGGACCAAGAAGATCACCATGAAGACCGCCATCACGATCAGCCACACCCACTGGCCCGATCCGTACCCACCGTACCCGTACATTGCTCTAATCACCTCGTGTTCGGTTGGCGAACGAGCCGGCGATCGGACGCCTCAGAGGAGCGCTCGTCCTCGCCCGGAACCCGCCCGCGTCCATCCGCTGATTCTGCGCTGGGAGGCGGCCGCGGCATCGATTCGGAAGCTGCCGCCGGCTGGACCTACAGACTCCACCGTGGGGGCGTTGGTGCCCGGCCCCCTGTCCGCGAACCGAGTGCTCGAGGCGGATGCCGTCGCGGCGACACCGCCCCACGCCGGAGCGCCGGAGAGATGGGCCAGGGCGTCCGCGCTGACCCGCCCAGAGACGACCATGCCTCGATCATGGACGCTGCCGACGGCGGCTCCCAGGGGGATTTCAACGGGGCAGAATCAGGGGGATCCACGCGCGGGCAGCGGGATCTCGCCGTGCCACAATCACTCTGCAGTCATCCCCAACCACGGCCCGCGCGTGACTGCTGAGGTCACTCCAGCCAATGCCAACCAGCCGACCCGGCGCCGTTTCCAGGGCGTGGCGGCGAGTGTTCGAGCCCGACCTTATCCTGCTCCATGCGCCCTCGGTCTGGGACTTCCGCCAGGAGGTGATCCTGCAGGGTCCGCTTGCGGACGTGATCCCCTCCACCGACGAGTTCGAGATGTACCCGATCGGACTCACCAGCATTGGCGGTTACCTGGAGCTCAACCACTACAACGTCCGCATCCTCAACATCGCCTACCGGATGCTGCGCGAGCCCAGCTACGATGTCGCCAGCCATCTCCGCAAACTGCACTCCCCAGTTTTCGGCATCGACCTGCACTGGCTCCCCCATGCCAACGGCGCGCTGGGGATCGCCGATCTGGTCAAGCAGGTGCATCCCGACTCCAAGGTGTTACTCGGCGGCCTCTCCGCCAGCTACTTCCACCGGGAGCTGATCGCGAACCCGGCGGTCGATTTCGTGCTGCGAGGAGACTCCACCGAGGAGCCCTGCCGTCAGCTGCTGCAGGCGCTGCGCGAGGGATCGCCTCTGGAGCGGGTCCAGAACCTGACCTGGAAACGGCCCGACGGAGAGGTGGTCGTGAACCCGCTCACATTCATCCCGGCCAACCTGGACTGGATCGACGTCCCCGCCTATGACTTCATGCTCCACGCGGTCTTCAAATACCGCAGCCTCGCCGACTTCGTGCCCTATGCGGAGTGGCTGCAGTACCCCAGCACCATGGTGCTGAACGCCCGCGGCTGCCCCTACAACTGCTCCATCTGCGGCGGTTCCAGGTCGGGCTACCAGATTGTGGCCGGCCGGGCCCGGGCCGCCTATCGATCGCCCGAGAAGCTGGTTGCCGACATGCGCCGGATAGCCACCTTCTCGCGGGCCCCGATCTTCATGGTCCACGACCCCAGGGTGGGAGGGGTGGAGCGCGCCCAGCGGATCTTCGAACTGGTTGGCCGAGCCGAGATCCCCAATGAGCTGACCATCGAGCTGTTCTACCCCGCCGGTCCCGACTTCTTCGCCATGGTTCGCAAGGCCACCAGGTGGTGGAGTCTGGAGATAACCATCGAGTCGCCCGACTACGAGATCCGCAAGGTCAACGGCAAGTTCCCGGTGTCGAACGCCGCCGTGGAGGAGACGATAGCGGCCGCCCTCGATCAGGGCTGCGAGAAGCTGGACCTCTTCTTCATGGTGGGGCTGCCCCGCCAGACTCCCGCCGACGCCCTGGCCACGGTCGACTACTGCCGGCACCTGGTCGAGCGCTTCCACGCCGACAAGAGGCTGCAGTTCTACGTCGCCCCTCTGGGGCCATTCCTGGATCCGGGCAGCCGCGGCTTCGAGCAACCCGAGCTCGGCTATCACCGCCGCTTCACCACCCTGGAGGAGCACCGTCAAGCCCTGCTCGGGCCCACCTGGCGGGAGATGCTCTCCTACGAGACTGACTGGATGACGAGGGAGCAGATCGTGGACACCACCTACCGGGTCGCGGCCGGGATCAACGAGCTCAAGTTCGCATCCGGACTGATCGACGCCACCACCCACAACACCGTGGTCACGCATCTGGGGGCGGCCCGCGAGGTCCTGGCCGAGGTTGACAGAATCCTGCTACTGCCAAAGGCGGAGCAGGATGCCCGGCTGCGCACCCTGAAGGCCAAGACGGAGACCGCCAACACCGCCACCATGAACGGCAGCCAGGAGCTTAAGTGGCATTCGGCCACCGGGTTCCGGGTGAGCCGGCTCCTGGTCCGGCATCTGCTGGCGGCATTCCCACGGGAGGGCCAGCACGGCTGGGCGCGGCTGCTGGGGCATTACGACACGGCCGTCGCCCAGGTCAGATCCCTGCCGGAGCTGAGCGAACGGGTCAATGTAGGGCCTGGGGCCCCAGGCCCGCGGCCCCCAGAGGCCGCGCTCGCCGCTAGCTCTCGGGACTGAAAGCTGGCAAGACCCGAGCCGGCACCGGGGTCTCCAAGCAGCCGCCGCGGCCGTCGGGAATGACGCGGTAGCCGCCGGCGCCAGCCTCCTCGGCCACCACCTCTGCCAGCTCGTCATCGACGAAGTGGACCGCGGCGCCATCGTCGCAGGCCAGCCCGGCGGGGAGAGTCCCGTCGGCCACCAGCCGTTGAAAGGTGGGCCGCCGGCTCGGCTCGAAGCGGTAGTGGGGAGAGTAGCTGCCGGCCAGCAGGCCGATGCCATCCCGAAAGGGCCGGAGCTCGGGGCCGAAGGAATCGGTGGTGCCGCTCTCGAACCAGCAGATGGCGCCGGCGCTGACACCTGCGAGCACGATCCCCCGCTCCCAGGCCGTGCGCAGCACCGAATCCAGGCCATGAGCCCGCCACACCGCCAGCATGTTGGCGACGCTGCCGCCGCCCACCAGGATCAGGTCCTGGGCCAGCAGCAGCGCCGCTGGGTCGGCAACGTTGGGCTGGGGGAAGAGGGTCAGATGGCTGCTAACGCAGGGCGTCTTTGCCAGCATCCGGTGCGCCTCGAGCACCCATCGGAGGTCCGGCTCATTGGCCGTGGGCAGCATGCACAGGCGCGGCTCGGGCCGGCCGGTCAGGTGGATCGCGTACTCCACCAGCCGGGGCAGGCGCCCCTCCGCAGGGCTTGCCGCCAGCCCGCCGATCGCCAGAACGTGCCTGTGTCCGTCGGCTGCCACCAGCCCAGCTTAGAGAGCGCCCGGGGGTCGGTGGTGGGCGCGACCCAGCCGGGTGGAGGCGGTGCGGCTGGCGCTATACTGCCTCCAGCGCGACCTTGAAGCCGGTCCAGCGAGGCCGACAAGGAGCTGGGCGGCTTTTGTGGGCCGCCGCCGCCTTGCGACCCGGCTGGACCTCACGGGAGGCTGGCCATGATGGTGCAGGGGAAAGTTTCGGCTGGGCTACGCCACGTGATCTCGGCCAGCCAGTTTGATCCCCTCCTGGTGGAGGATCTCTTCCAGCGCACCCGCTCCATGGAGGCCCTGCTGGAGGGCCGCCAGCTAGGGCCTCTGGGGGGCCGCATCATGGCCACCATCTTCTACGAGCCCAGCACCCGGACCAGGCTCAGCTTCGAGACCGCGATGCTGCGCCTGGGCGGCCAGGTGGTGGGCACCGAGAATGCCCGCGACTTCTCCTCCGCGGTCAAGGGCGAAACGCTGGAGGACACGGTGCGGATCGTGGGCGGCTACGCCGACTGCATCGTGCTCCGGCACTCTGAGGAGGGGGCCGCCGCCCGGGCGGCGTCAGTCTCCCCGGTCCCGGTGATAAACGCCGGGGACGGCCCGGGGGAACACCCCACCCAGGCCCTACTCGACCTCTACACGATCTCGGCTGAGCTGGGGCGCCTGCACGATCTCCACGTGGTGCTGGTGGGGGACCTCGCCAACGGCAGGACCGTCCACTCCCTGGCTCACCTGCTCGCCATGTACCCGGGTATGCGCCTGACGCTGGTAGCCCCCGGAAGGGTCAGGATGGGTGGCGATCTGATCTCCAGCCTGAGGCAGCGCGGGGTGCAGGTGGAACATGCCGAGGACCTCTTGCACGCGGTCGGCGGCGCCGACGTGGTCTACCAGACCAGGATTCAGACTGAGCGCCTCTCCGAGCCCTGGCTCGAGGCCGACGCGGAGCGGCAGCGGTTCGCGATCACCCCGGCGGTGATGCGGGCCCTGCCGGCGGGAGCGATTCTGATGCACCCGCTGCCCCGGGTGGGCGAGATCGATCCCGAGGTTGACAGTGACCCCAGGGCCGCCTACTTCCGTCAGGCCCGCAACGGGGTACCGGTGCGGATGGCGCTGTTGAGCCGGGTTCTGACGGCTTGACCGGCAGCCACCTGAAGGTGCCGCCCCACCAGCTTATTGCCGATGCCGACGAGGTTCAGCGCATCCTCTTCCGACTCTCCCGGGAGCTTCAGGAGCGGCACCGAGACCCAGCTCTCGTGACCCTTTGCGGGATCGTCACCCGGGGCGTTTTCCTGGCCGACCGCCTGCGCCGCATGATCGAGGAGCAGGGAGGTGGGAGCTGGGATGCAGTGAGCCTCGACGTCGGCCCCTACCGGGACGACGAGATCCGGCCCCAGGGGGCCAGCCGATCCGGAGGCATGCCCGACTTCCCGCTGCCCACGGCTACCGCGGAGAGGGTTCGCGACCGGGTGGTGGTGCTGGTTGATGACGTCTTCTATCACGGCCGGACTGTGCGGGCGGCCCTGGCGGCCCTGGCGGAGCTGGCCCGGCCCAGGGCGGTCGAGCTCCTGGTCCTGGTCGATCGGGGGCACCGCGAGCTGCCTCTTCGGGCCACCTACGTGGGCAAGAACATCCCCACCGCCCAGAACGAGCGGGTGGCGGTGACGGTGGTCGGCTGTGACGCCGACGACGCCATCCGGCTGGAGCGGTCCGAGGAGCCTAAGGCGTGAAAGAGCTGCTACTTCGCAAGGTCCGGATCGTCGACCCCGTCGGGGGCAAGGACCGCGACAGCTACGACTTGCTGATCCGAGACGGGATCGTGGCCGAAATGGCGAGCAAGCTGGTCCTGCCCGCCGGCGGGGTGGTGCTGGAACGGCCCGGCAGCGTGGTCAGCCCCGCCTTCCTCGACCTCCACTGCCACCTCCGTGAGCCCGGGCAGCCATGGAAGGAGCGCATCGCCAACGCCACCGCGGCGGCCGCGGCGGGCGGCTTCGGGGCGATCTGCGCCATGGCGAATCTGCAGCCGCCGCTGGACACTGAGCCGCGGCTGCGCCAGGCGCGCAGCAAGAACCGCTCCTGGGGCCGGATTCCCATCTTGCAGTTCGCAGCCTGCAGCACCGGCCTGCGCGGCCAGGAGCTGGTCGACATGGAGGGCCTGGTCGCCGCCGGCGCCGCTGGCTTCTCCGACGACGGCCGCCATGGCTGCGACCAGCGGATTCTGGCGGAGGGGCTGGCCCGCGCCCACTCCCTGGGCCGCCTCGTTGCCATTCACCCCGAGGACGAGCGCATCGTCGCCATGGCCAACGAATGGTCGGGGAGCGACCCCACCGCCTGGAGCCTGCGTCCGGCGGAGGCGGAGGAGGCGGCGGTGACATCCGCGATCGCGGCGCTGCGGGATGCCGAGGTGGGCCGGCTCCACCTGCAGCACCTGACCACCGCCACCTCCGTGACCCTGGTTCGCCAGGCGAAGTCGGAAGGGCTGGCGCTGACGGCGGAGGTTACCCCCCATCACCTCATGCTCAGCGGCTTCCTGCGGGACCCCGACGTCCCCGGGCTCAATCTGACCTGCAACCCGCCGCTGCGCACGGAGGCGGATCGAGCCGCCCTCTGGGAGGGTCTGTTGGACGGCACCATCGACGCCATCGCCAGCGACCACGCTCCCCATGAGGTGCCCACCGATCCCCTGCAGAGGCGCCCGCCGGGGTTCAGCGGGGTCCAGGCCGTGCTCTCCGTGGTGCTCGGCCACCAGGATTCCGGCTCGCATCTGACCCGGATCGTGGCAGCTCTCAGCGCCGGCCCCCTCAGGGTCCTGGGGGCGGCCGCGGAAGGGCTCCCCAGCACCGGGATCCAGGTCGGCGAGCCGGCCCACCTCACCTGGTTCGATCCGGCCGGCAGATGGACCCCTGACCGGAGCTCATGGCTGTCGCTGGGAACCAACACCCCCTTCTGGCACCAGCAGCTGCGGGGCACCGTGCTGGCCACCTTCTCGCGCGGCCGGGCGGTGTACATAAGCCGCGGGCTGGGCGCGGAGATCGAACTTGACTGACGAGAGCCGCGCGCGGCGGACTCGAGGGCTGCTGGTGCTTGAGTCCGGGGCCAGCTTCGAGGGCACCTGGCTGGGCGCCGCACCGAAGCAGGCCTTTGGCGAGGTGGTGTTCAACACCTGCATGACCGGGTACCAGGAGGTGTTGACGGATCCCTCGTACGCGGGCCAGTTCGTGGTCTTCACCCAGCCCCTGATCGGCAACGTCGGCTGTGCCCCAGTCGACATGGAGTCGAGCCGGGCCTGGGCACGGGGTGTGATCGTCGCCGAAGCCAGCCCCACCTCCCCCCACTGGCAGGCCCAGGAGACATTCTCCAACTGGTTGAGGCACCAGGGCGTCCCGGGCCTGACCGGGGTCGACACCCGGGCGCTCACCCGACACCTCCGCGACCACGGGACGCTCAAGGGGGTGCTGGCCCCGCTGGACGGGCGGGATCCCATCGAGCTGCTGCAGCTGGCCCGGGAGTCGCCCGGGGTCTCCCAGCAACGGCTCGTCGCCGAAGTCTCCTGCACGGCTACTTACCAGGCCAGCGACCCGCTTCATCCGGCGCTGCTCCGGGGCGCTGCTGGCGGCAGGAGCGGGGAGCCGCTGAGGATCGCTGTGATCGACTTCGGAGTCAAGTACAACACCCTGCGGTCGCTGGTCAGCCGAGGCGCCGAGGTGTGGGTCCTCCCCCACTCCGCCGCCCCAGCCGACCTGGAGCGGCTGGCCCCGGACGGGGTGGTTCTGACCAACGGACCTGGCGATCCGGCCCAGCTCCCGGCGGAGCTGGAGCTCACCCGGGCGGTGCTGGCCCGCTACCCGGTGCTGGCCATCTGCCTGGGGCACCAGCTGGTGGGCCGGGCCATCGGGGCGACCACCAGCCGGCTCCCCTTCGGACACCACGGGGGCAATCACCCGGTTCAGGACGAGACCACCGGCAGGGTCTTCGTCACCCCCCAAAACCATGAGTTCCAGGTCGACTCGGAGAGCATTCCCGAGGGCTCAGGCTGGTTTGTCTCGGAGCGCAACCTCAACGACGGCTCGGTGGAGGGCATCCGGCATCGGCAGCTGCCGGTGATCTCGGTTCAGTACCACCCCGAGGGAAGCCCGGGGCCCCAGGACCGCCAACACCTCTTCGACGAGTTCCTGGCGCTCTGCCGGGACGAGCCGCGGGTGGAGGCGGCGCCGGCTCCGAGAACAAGCCGCGACCGGCCCCGCAAGGTCCTGGTCCTAGGCAGTGGGCCGATCGTGATCGGGCAGGCCGCCGAGTTCGACTACGCGGGGACTCAGGCCTGCCATTCCCTGCGCGAGGAGGGCGTCGAGGTGGTGTTGGTCAACAGCAACCCGGCCACCATCATGACCGACGAGGACACCGCCGACCGCGTCTACCTGGAGCCCCTCACCGTGGAGTCGGTGGAGAGGATCATCGCTCTGGAGCGCCCTGATGCCCTGCTGGCCGGGCTGGGCGGCCAGACCGCCCTCAACCTCGCCGTCCAGCTCGACGACCAGGGAGTTCTGGCGCGCCACTCGGTGCGGGTGCTGGGAACTCAGCTGGAAGCGGTGCGCGACTCCGAGGATCGGGACCGGTTCAAGCGCCGGATGGTGGCGATCGGGGAGCCGGTGCCGCCCTCGCGGACGGTCAACAGCGTCGCCGAGGCGGTCCACTTCGCCGCCGAGGTCGGGCTGCCTTTGGTGGTGCGGCCCGCCTTCACCCTGGGTGGCACCGGCGGTGGCATAGCCAGCAGCGACGAGGAGCTGGAGCAGATCGTCGCCCGGGGCCTGCGCGCCAGCCCCATCACCCAGGTGCTGGTGGAGCAGGCACTGCTGGGCTGGCGGGAGCTGGAGTACGAGGTGATGCGCGATGGAGATGGCAGCTGCATCTGCGTTTGCAACATGGAGAACCTCGACCCCATGGGCGTCCACACCGGGGACTCGGTGGTGGTGGCCCCCAGCCAGACCCTCACCGACAAGGAACACCAGCAGCTCCGCTCGGCGGCGCTCCGGATCATCTCCGCGCTGGGGATAGAGGGCGGCTGCAACGTCCAGTTCGCGCTCGCCCCCGACGCCTGCAACTACTTCGTGATCGAGGTCAACCCCAGGGTCAGCCGCTCGTCGGCCCTGGCCTCGAAGGCGACCGGCTACCCGATCGCGCGGGTCGCCGCCAAGATCGCCCTCGGGCTCAGCCTGCGCGAGATCCAAAACCAGGTGACGCAGCGCACCTCGGCCGCCTTCGAGCCCAGCCTCGACTACTGCGTGGTCAAGATCCCGCGCTGGCCGTTCGACAAATTCCCCCACGGCGACCGCCGCCTGGGTACCCAGATGAAGTCCACCGGCGAGGCGATGGCGATCGGGCGCAACTTTCAGTCCGCGATCTCCAAGGCGCTGCGTTCGCTGGAGCAGGGCCAACCCGACGAGGCCACGCTGCGGCTGGCCAGCGAGAGGCTGGAGCAGGCCACCGATCTGCGGCTGCTGGGAGTGCTGGAGGCGCTGCGCCAGGGCCAGCCAGCAACGACGGTCGCCGCCCGCACCGGGTACCCGGCCTGGTTCTGTGATCGGCTGGGGGAGCTGGTCGCCCTGGAACAGGAGCTGGGACAGAGCCCTGGTGCCGTCCCACAACCGGGCCTTCTCCGGCGAGCCAAGCAGTTCGGGCTCAGCGACCAACGGATCGCCGAGCTCATCCACGTTGACCTCCAGCGGCTCCGGGAGCATCGCCTGACGGCCGGGATCCAGCCCACCTTCAAGTGCGTCGACACCTGTGCCGCCGAGTTCGACGCCACCACCCCCTACTTCTACTCCAGCTTCGAGCAGGAGAACGAGCAGAGGGCTGGGGGTGGAGCGGCGGTGGTGCTGGGCTCGGGGCCGATCCGGATCGGCCAGGGGATCGAGTTCGATTACTGCTCGGTGCAGGCGGCGGCGGCCCTGCGCCGCCAGGGTCTGGAAGCGGTCATGATCAACAGCAATCCGGAGACGGTGTCCACCGACTTCGACTGCAGTAGCCGCCTCTACTTCGAACCACTCGACCTGGAGGCGGTGCTCGAGGTCTGCTCAGTTGAGAGGCCGCTGGGGGTCGTGGTCCAGTTCGGCGGCCAGACCGCGATCAACCTGGCGCCCCGCCTGGAACGGCTCGGGGTGCCCCTGCTGGGGTCGCCCAGCCGGGCGATAGAGATGGCCGAGGATCGCGGTCAGTTCGAGGCACTGCTCGGCCGGCTGGGGATCGCGCGGCCGCCGGGCGCGGTGACCCGGGACCCGGACGAGGCGGTGGCGATCGCACGCCGAGTGGGGTACCCGGTGCTGGTACGCCCCTCCTACGTGCTCGGGGGGCGGGCGATGGACGTCACCCACTCCGAGGAGGAGTTGCGCCACTACCTGGGGGAGGCGCTGCGAGCCTCCGGCGACGCCGGGGGCGAGGTCCTGATTGACAAGTACATCCTGGGGCTAGAGGTCGAGGTAGACGCGGTCAGCGACGGAACCGAGGTGCTCGTCCCCGGGGTCATGGAGCACATCGAGCGTGCCGGGGTGCACTCGGGTGACTCGATGGCGGTCTTCCCGCCCCAGCGGCTCAGGCCGGAGGCGATCGCGGAGCTGGTCGAGACCACCACCAGGCTCGCTCTGGAGACCGGCACGGTTGGGCTGATCAACGTCCAGTACGTGGTCCATCGGGGGCGGGTGCTGGTGATCGAGGTCAATCCCCGCTCCAGCCGGACGGTGCCGTTCCTCAGCAAGGTGACCGGAGTGGCGATGGTGGATGCCGCCGTCCGCGCGATGCTGGGACAGTCCCTCCGGGGGCAGGGGCTGCGCCCCGGGCTGGCACCCCCGCCACCGCTGATAGCGGTCAAGGCCCCGGTGTTCTCCAGCCGCAAGCTGAACTCGGTGGACACGGTCCTGGGGCCGGAGATGACCTCCACTGGCGAGGTGATCGGCGTCGACGCCACGCTCACGGCCGCACTCGAGAAGGCGTTCCTGGCGGCCTTGGGATCTTTGCCCAGCCAGGGGGGCGCCCTGGTCAGCATCGCCGACCAGGACAAGCCGGAGGGCCTCCCGGTGGTGGCGAGGCTGGCGGAGCTGGGCTTCACCATCTACGCCACCGCGGGCACCGCGGCCGCCCTGCGCCAGGCTGGAGTCAGCGTGGTGGAGGTCAACAAGCTGCACTCCGGACGCCCCGACGTGGTCGATGTGACGGTCGGCGGGCAGGTGCAGCTGGTGATCAACACCATCTCCCGGGTGGCGACGGACGAGATGCTGGGCGAGGAGTCCCACGGCGACTCCCGGCGCCCGGTCCGGGACGGATACCGGATCCGTCAGGCGGCGGTGCAGCGGGGCATCCCCTGCCTCACCTCCCTCGACACCGCGGCGGCGCTGGTGCAGGCGCTGGAGAGCAGCCAGGGAGGGAGCCTGACCCGGATCGCCACCATCGACGAGCACCGCCGAGGCACTCCGCAGGTGGCCCCAGCGTGAGCTCGGCAGAGCCGCTCAGCGCCGCCGCCCTGGTCGGCCGGAGCGACCTCTCCGGGGCTGTCGACGAGGCGGCTGTCTGCGCCCAGTCGGTCGACCTCGGGGCCAACCTGTTCGAGATCACCTTCGTGGCGCCCCAACTGGCACGGCTGGCCTGGCCCGGTCAGTTCGCCCAGATCCAGATCGATCCTGGCCCAGTTCCACTGCTGCGCCGGCCGTTCTCATTCAGCCGGGCCGACCCCGACCAGGGCACGATCTCCTTCTACTTCGGGGTTGTCGGCGTGGGCACCAGCCTGATGGCTAGCTTCCGGCCCGGCCACCAGGTGCGGATCCTCGGACCCCTGGGCAGAGGATTCACCCTCCCCAAGACCAGGGGTCGGTCACTTCTGATCTCGGGGGGGTTGGGCGCTGCGCCGCTGCCGCTCCTGGCCGAGCGCCTGACCGCCCGTCAGGAGGAGGTGATCTGGCTCAATGGAGCCAGGACGGCGCGCGAGGTCTATCCCGACCATCTGATCCCTGCCGGCACCTCCCGCCGGGTCCAATTCACCCAGGACGGCAGTGCCGGCAGGGCCGGGCTGGTCACAGATGGACTGGAGGACTGGCTGGACATCAGCCAGCGGATCTACGCCTGCGGCCCCAATGCGATGCTGAACGCGGTGCACTCGCTCTGGACGCAAAGAGCAGAGCTCCCGGGCCCCGAGCTCGAGGTGTCCATCGAGGCCCCGATGGGCTGCGGTTTCGGCACCTGCCTGGGTTGCGCCATCCCCCTGCTCGACCCCGGCCACCCAGGCGGTGAGGGCCCGCTTGGCCTCTGCTGCCGGCAGGGGCCGGTCCTGGCGGCGAGTGCTCTCGACTGGGAGCGGCTGCTGCGCCAGCCGTCCCATCTGGAATAGGAGTCATCGTGGCCTTCGACGCCACCGTCGATCTCGGCCGAGGGCTGCTGCTGCCCAACCCCGTGGGCGTGGCCTCGGGCACTTTCGGCTACGGCTTTGAGCCTTTGGAGCTGGTCGGGATCGACCATCTGGGCGCCGTCTACTCCAAGGGCACCACCCTGAATCCCCGGGCCGGCAACTCTCCTCCTCGGATCGCGGAGACCACGGCGGGAATGCTGAACTCGATCGGCCTGCAGAACCCGGGGGTGGAGGTGGTGGCCAGCGAGTACGCCCCGATCTGGGCCACCTGGGCCCCTCCCGTGATCGTGAACGTGGCCGGCGCCGATATCGGTGAGTACGTGGCTGTCTGCGAGCGCCTCGACGGCGTGCCCGGGGTGGCCGGTCTGGAGCTCAACATCTCCTGTCCCAACATCGCCCACGGGTTGGACCTCGGCACCGACCCCGGCGCAGCGTCCGCCTGCGTCGCCGCGGTGCGGCAGGTGACCTCGCTCCCCCTGCTGGTCAAGCTCACCCCCAACGTCACCGACATCGGAGAGGTCGCCCGGGCGGTGGAGACCGCCGGGGCGGACGCGGTCACCGCGGTCAACACCTACCTGGGCATGAAGGTCTCCCTGCGTCGGCTGGGGCCGGTGCTGCCCGGTCTGGGCACGGCCGGTCTCAGCGGCCCCGCGATCAAGCCGCTGGCGCTGGCGGCGGTCGCCCGACTGCGGCGGGCGGTGGCGATTCCCGTGGTGGGCATCGGCGGCATCGGGTCGACCCAGGACGCTCTGGAGTTCCTGGCCGCCGGGGCGGCGGCGGTCCAGATCGGGACCGCCAATTTCCACTCCCCTCACATCTCCCGTCAGGTGGTGCGCGGTTGCCTGGAATACGCCGCTCGGAGCGGGCTCGAAACCTGGGATCAGGTCCTCCAGCGCCCGGTCCGGCCTGAGCCCGCCTGAGGCAGGCCCGGCCACCTGGATCGGCCCAGCTGTGGGCCGCGGCCCCGGCCCGGATCGAGTACTGTCACTCCGGTCATGACACGAACAAGAGGATGGGACCAGGGTGCCCCCTGACCCGAGCGGAGGTGGCGCCCTGCGGGACCGGCTGGCCGGCCACCGAACGGTCCTGGCCTGGGTGCGCACCGGGATATCGCTGGCCGGCCTGGGCTTCGTGGTCGCCAAGTTCGGCCTCTTCCTGCGCTTGCTCAGCGTCAGGACCCAGACCAAGGCACTGCCGAGCGCCCCCTTCTCCGGCTACCTGGGAGTGGCCCTGGTGGCGATGGGAGCTGCCACCATGCTGCTGGGATATCGCCAGCACCGCCACGGCCTCGCTACCGGCCAAGCCGCGCCCGACGGGCTGCCCTCCGAATGGCCGCTGATGCTGCTGGTGGGCGGCTGTTCCCTCGCCAGTCTGGCGCTGGCCGTATACCTCCTGATCGGCCCAGGGGGCTGATCCCGCCAATCGCGGCGGCGGCTCCCGGCCCCCCGGCCCGGCCCGGTGACAAGGGGATAGGAGGTGTCGCGCGGAACCGGCGGCCGGACGACGTTCCCGTTGGCCGAGATATCAAGTTTCACTCTGGCCGGCTGTGGCGTCTGGCGTGGACCGACGTACTCCACGCGGCCCTCGGCGGAGAGCTCGTCAGAGCCGCGGGCGCTGTCCGTACCGTGGCCGACTTCCTCGGACGCTCCGACCCCGCGCTGACGCGCCGCGTGTACAGCCATGCCATCGCAGAGCGGAACCAGACAGCTGCTGCGATCCGTTGCCATCGGCTGCTGAACCCATGTTCGCTTGCGCTGGCCTTGCCGGGCGTGCAGAATCCCTGCCCGTGCTGACCGGTGAACTCGTAACTCTTCGCCCCATCGAGCCTGACGACTACCTGGCACTGGCGGACTTCGCCAACGACGTCGAGCTGGAGCTCCTTGGAGGCGGTGATCCGCCCACCCCCACACCCCAGGCATCAGTCGCCGCATTGTACGAACAGCAGCGAGAGAATCCCGACTCGATCAACTTCGCGATCACCGCGAACGAAGCGGCGGGGAAGCTGATCGGCCAGTGCGGACTGTGGCGTCACGACCAACTCGGCCGGACCGTCGAGCTGGGCATAACCATTGGGGTGAGAGAGTACTGGGGGCGGGGCTACGGCCGCGAAGCGGTGGCGCTCCTGGTCGGTTACGCCTTCCGGCTGCGCAACATGCGCAAGGTCCACCTGTCCGTCCACGCCAACAACACCCGAGCCATCCGCTCCTACACCGCCGCCGGCTTTGTCGAGGAGGGCCGCCTGCGGGAGCATGTGTGGAGCGACGGAGCTTATGTCGACCTGGTGCTGATGGGCCGCCTACGGCGTCCCGAGGACGACGTCCTCCCCGCCTGAGCAGCCTGGGGAGGCAGCGAGCGTCCCAACCATCCCCCCACGGCAAGACAGCGATGGCCTCAGGGTGACTCTTCGTTCCGTGGTTCCCCAAGGGCCGGCTCCTGGCCAGCGCCGCCCAAGCAGCGCGGCCGGGCGGATCAAGACCCATGGCGCTCGGGTGGCCTGTCGATCAGGCTCAACGACTGGTCGCTCTGTGGGGAGCTCGAAGGCCCGGCGAGTGAGCCAGAACCGGGATGGACGCGCCCTCTCCCACTCCACCTTGGCGGAGATTCGCCAGCCGGCAGTGGAACGCATCGTGCGAGACGGCGATAGTCCGGAGCTAGTGATCAAAGCGCTGGGATTCCATCGCTCTGTGATCTACGAGTGGCTGGGGCGGTTCCGTAAGGGGGGAATGGCGGCGCTGGAGGCCCAACCAGTGCCGGGACGGCCCAGCAAGCTGGGGCCCAAGGAGATGCAGCGGTGGCGGGAGGAGGAGTACCCCGCCATCCAGAAGCTGGCCAAGCAGGAAGATGCGGTGATCTACTTCGGGGATGAGGCGGGGATCCGCTCCGATCACCCCAGCGGCACCACTTGGGCCCCCCAAGGCATGACCCCTGTGGCGCGGACGACGGGGAGCCGCTTCGGGATGAACCTGATCTCAGCGTTCTCTGCCAAGGGGTTGCGAACAGTTGCTCGTACGATGAGCTATGGTGAGCGGAGATGAACTTAAAGGAGTGGGCGAGGGTGCAGGGGATTCACCCGGTGACCGCATACCGTTGGTTCCGGGATGGCACGCTGCCGGTGCCGGCGCGCCGCGTTGGGGGCCTGATCCTGGTGGACGCTCCAGGCTCAGCCGCCGCCACTGGCAGGGTCGCCGTCTACGCCCGCGTTTCGTCGGCGGACCAGCGCACCGACCTCGACCGGCAAGTGGCCCGGGTCACCGCGTGGGCGACAGGCGAGGGCCTCTCGGTCGGCCGTGTGGTCACCGAGGTGGGCTCCGCGCTGAACGGCAAACGGCGCAAGTTTCTGGCTCTGCTGCGGGACGAGTGGCGATGATCGTGGTCGAGCACAGGGACCGATTTGCCCGCTTCGGCGCCGAGTACGTGGAAGCCGCGCTTTCCGCGCCGGGGCGCCGGCTGCTGGGGGTGGATCCCGCCGAGATGGACGACGACTTGGTCCGGGACGTGACCGAGATCCTCACCTGCTCGGCGCCCGTCTCTACGGTCGCCGAGCAGCGAGGAATCGGGCGGCCCGATTAACCGCTGCGGTGACCGGGATGGGATGCGACTCATGACCACAATGCCGGTCGCACATGGGACCAAGAAGAAGTGGGCTCCGCCGGGGAAGTTCGCAATCCCCAACGGCTGGGTCGCAGGCGGTTTCAGCTTCGAGGTGGAGTGGCCCGAGGGCCAGGAAGTCGCCTCCTTGGTCCGCTCCCAGTTCGGCGGCCGACGCTACGCCTACAACTGGGCTTTGGGCCAGGTGAAGGCCGACATTGACGCCCCCAAGATCGAGCCCGCCCAGGAGTCGGTGCGGTGGAACCTCTACTCGCTGCGCAAGAGATGGAACGCCGAGAAGGCCACGGTGGCGCCATGGTGGGCGGAAAACTCCAAGGAGGCGTACTCCACAGGGATCGCCGACCTTGCCGTGGCGCTCAAGAACTGGTCCGACTCCAAAAGTGGGGGTGGCGCCATGTGAAGAGCCACCGTGTGGGACGTCAAGTGGTCACTGGTCCCGCCCAGTTCCAGGAACTGGTTCTCAGCTCCCTACGTCGACTGGAGAAGCTGCCCGCCACCATCCGTGGCTTCTTTGAGGCGCCCGATCTCCGCTACATCCTCATGATACGTCGGCTTACCAACGCTCGGATTAGTACCTTCGGGCCAGACGCTCCGCCTCCTAGC
>DATKSV010000004.1:0-3887 GCA_035531535.1 Candidatus Nanopelagicaceae bacterium
AGCCACGAGCAGCAGGTGTACAAAGCGCATTTGCTCGCCCTCCAGGCGGCCGCGGAGCAGGCCTACCACGCGGTGGTCGAATTCCGGGGCCACATGATCAGACACGGGGGCAGCATCAATACACCGATAGCCATAGCCAAGGGCGGGGCGATGGATCGCAAAATGACCCAGTTGTGCACTGTCTGGCAGGAGACCCTCGCCGCCGCAAAGCTGGCGTGGGATGAGGTTGTCACGTGAACCGCCGGCGGGCGAGCGGCTGGGCGGGGTTCCGGCTGGGGCTGCCACTGCAGGCCATGCGCGAGCTGCTGTGGCTCACCGCAGGCGTGCTGGGGTTCCTGGCCCTGGTGTGCGGATTCGCCCTGCTGTGGGCGCTCTGGGGGCGTTTGTGATCGACTCGATCTACTTCTCTTTAATCAATTACTTGGAGGTAAACCAATGAGCTGGTCTTTCGGCGCGGTGATCTTGGGATACAGTGGCGATCCCACGTTCGGGGAGCCGCTGGAGGCGGCCATGGTGGAGGCGCAGCAGCAGGCGGGGGAATGGGGGCCGGAGACCCGCCACCAGGCGCAGGTGGCGCTGGACGCGGCGCTGGAGATCGCGGCAAGTGGGGCGCTGGGGCACGCGCCCCTTCACGTCTACTGCTCCGGCCATGCCGAGCCGGAGCACGGAGCACACACGGGCAGCACCAACGACAGCCTGCAGGTGACTCTGAGCCAAGTTCAGCCCCTGGCCGCCGACTGATGGCGGGCCCTTACCTCTGCGACAACCAGGACGGCCTGCCGGTCGCCTACACCATCGGGGATGCCGCGACCGGGCAGCAGCTGTTCCTGTGCGTGCCCTGCACCGTCACCTGGGCGGGGATGGTGGTCGAGGCGGCAGGTCAGCCGGACTCACCGGCGCCGCCGGCACCGGAGCCTGAGCAGGTGGAGCAGAATGAGCCGGCGGCTGACCCCGCCGGCCTTTCCCCCCCTCAGGGCCCAGAAGAGCCGGCGGAGGTCGCCGAGGGGGGCCGGGACGGGAGCAGCGACGCGGTCGATGAAGGGGACGGTGCCCCAGACCAACTCGGAGATAGCCCTCTGGAACTGGGGGAACGCGAGAGCGCTGGCGGGCCTGCCAGTGGTGCCTGACGACGACGCCGACGGTAGCAACGCGCTCGACCAGGTCGACGGGCCCGTGCTGGAGGCGATCGAGCGGCTGGGCCCCGAGGGCTTCGGCCACTGGACCCAGGCTGGCTGGCTCGCCGGCCTGCAGGGGCTCAGCTGAGCATGGCCATCTCTCCAGCTGCAAGCAAGCTCATGGAGTTCTTCGGATCCATCCAGGGGGCGGTCTCCGCCCGATCCTCCACGGCTGACGTCTGGGACGCCATCCGCTCGCAGTCGGTGGCGACCGGCCGCCCAATCCCCGCCGGAGCGTTCCTGGCGGTGAACGAGCTCCGCTCCATCGCGGTCGGGATGCGCACCGCGTCGGAGACCCTGGCCGCCGCCGGCGGAATCGGCTCTCTCTCCTCGGCCATGATCGCCACGGCCCCTTACCAACGCTCTGCAGCCTCGCAGATGGCCGGCCCGGCCTGGGAGGTGCGCTTCCTAAACACCCTCATGGTCGACGGCCTGGAGACCGGGACCTGGTCCACGACGTACTTCTACGGCAGCCTGCCCGCAAGGATCGAGGACCTGCAGAACGCGGTCGCCGCTGACGCCGCCCTGATGGCCTCGCACTACGGCCCCGCCACCTCGGTGGGTGTTTCCAACCTGTCGATAAGCTCGTTCTAGGGCGGAGGCAGTGCCCGAAGGACTGCGACCCTCGCCTCCCATCCATCGCCTGCGGTTCAACGAGTCCGTACGGGCCCCGCGAGCCTACCTGGTGATCGACACCGAGACCGAGCAGCACGACCAGGACGACCAGGTGGTGCACAAGATGCGCCTCTGGTGCGCCCGTCGACGGCGCCGGCGTGACCGGATCAACGACAGGCTGCGAGTGACCGACTGGTGGGGCCACACCGCGGCCGAGCTGGCCTCCACCGTGGAGCTGGCCACCACCGGGGAACCGTCGCTCTGGGTGTTCGCCCATAACCTCAGCTTCGACCTGGTGACCTCGAGCCTGCCCCTCGAGCTCATGGCCCGCGGCTGGAATGTCACCCAGCTGGCCGTGACCGGGGACTCGCCCTGGATGCGCCTCACCAAGGGCCGCCGCCACCTCACCCTGGCCGACTCCTGGTCGTGGGTCCGCGAGCCCCTGGAGAAGGTCGGCGCCGCTGTTGGAGGTGCCAAGCTGGCACTGCCGGCCAACGATGGCTCGGAGGCGGAATGGCTCGCCCGGTGCCAGACCGACGTGGAGCTGTTGGACCAGGCCCTGGCCGAGCTCATGGGCTGGTGGGAGCGGCGCAGCCTGGGTGTGTGGTCACTCACCGGCGCGTCGACCGGGTGGAACGCCATGAGGCACTTTCGCCCCCAGGACCGGATGGTGGTCGACCCCGACCCCCTCCAGTTGACACGGGACCGCCTGGCGGTGTACGGAGGCCGCCGGGAGACCTGGGTCATCCAGGAGCCCAGGCACGGCGCCTGGGTCGACATGGACTTCCGCCACGCCTACCCCCAGGTTGCGGCCCAGCTGCTGCTGCCACGCCGGCGCGAGCAGCCGTTCGACTCGATCCCGGTCGACTCGCCCTGGATCGATGGCGGCAACAAGGGGGTCCTGGCCGAGGTCGTGGTGCAGACCGCCATCCCGCGCTGGCCGGCACGTTGGCAGGGACAGGTGTTCTACCCGGTGGGCACCTTCAGGACCGTGCTCGCCGATCCGGAGATAGCGGAGGCCCGACGGCTCGGCTGCCTGCTCGAGGTGGGCTCGGGCAACGTGCACTGGCTGGGACAGGCGCTGCAGGAGTGGGCCCGTTGGGTGATCCGGGTGGATGAGGGCACCGAGGACGACACGCCGGCGATCGCCTCCCTGGCAGCTCACGGTTGGGGGCGAACGGTCATCGGCAAGTGGGCCCAACACAGCTTCCAAACCGAGGAGTTGAGCTGTTCTCCCACCGCCGGCTGGGGCATCCAGGAGGGGCTGATCCACGGCACCGGCCGCAAGGCGGCGATGGTCGACATCGGCGGCCGGCGGTGGCACGTCCGGAGCGACCAGGAGGGAGAGAACGCGTACCCGGCCGTGCTTGCCTGGGTGGAGTCGCACGTGCGCCTCCGTCTCTCCCGCCTGCTCGAGCTGGTGGAGCCGTCAGAGCTGGTCCAGTGCGACACCGACGGCCTCATAGTCGACGCCTGGGCTGGGGCCCGTCTGGAGCAGCTGACAGCGGCCACCGCACCCCTCACCGTTCGACGCAAGCGGACCATCAAGGAGTTGGGCATCTGGGGCCCGCAACACCTGAAGGTCGACGGCCGAGTGCGGTTCTCCGGGCTGGCCGCCCGCGCGGTGGAGGTGGACTACAACCGGTACGTTGTCCGGGGGTGGCCCAAGCTCGCTTGGCAGATGGGCCACTCGCTGCCCGGCGAGTACCGACAGCCGCTGCAGACCTTCCGGCTCTCCGGCCCCTACACCCACCGCTGGGTGCTGGCTGACGGGCGCACCGTGCCGGTGACTGCAGGCGGCAGTCCCGCCGAGCCGTTCCGCCCGCTGCCCTGGGCGCAGGACCCGCGGTCGCACACCGCCGGCCCGCTGTCCGCGTCGCAGCACCCCCTGCTCCGACCACTCGCCGGCTGACCAAGCGCCACCCGCCGGCCGCCCCGCCCCAAGCGCCATCCCCACACAGCTGTGCGCTCCCCACCACCACCACACACCCGTGCGCCTTTCGCCTACCCCACACAACTGTGCGCCCTGCTCCCGCCACCTCCCTCCAGCCGCCCCGCCCACCCCGCGCTGCCCAGCCCTCCCCGCGCTGCGCGCCC
>DATKSV010000005.1:0-5163 GCA_035531535.1 Candidatus Nanopelagicaceae bacterium
GCCGGCCGTTTCAGACGGCCGGCCCCTCCTCCCCTTCCTCCTCCTGGTGGTGGGCGATGGCCAGCCCCATATCGACCACCCAATTGGGCATCTCCGCCGGATCCTCCGGGATGGCCGGGATCTGCTCCTCGGGTACTCCCACCTGCCTCAGCAGCGCCAGCACCGCCTTCGCCTGCATCAGGTTATAGTCCGGGCCTGGCCGCGGTGGGTCGGCCTTTATCCTGGCCTTGGCCTCCTCCATCAGCCGCAGCCCCTCGGCCTTCTGCTCCAGCAGGAAATCCAGCTGCCCCTCGAGGGCATCCGCTATCCGCTCGAGGGCCCGGGGGATCCGGTCCGATGCGGGCTGTCCCATCACCGCAGCCCTCGACCTCACCCAGCGCCCCCGGCCCGTCCCCAGGGATTGCCAAACACCCCGCCCGGGGCCAGCCCCCATAGGCGGGCCGGACACTTGGGCACATGCCGGGCCGCCTCCAACCCCAGGGCCGCCATGGAGCCGCACCCGGGGCCGGTCCAGCCGCAGTGCTCGCAGACTGGCGTCACCACAGCCCGGTCGTACCACTCGGGCCTACTCACCAGCACCCGGAACCCCGGCGGGTCGATCAGCTGGCCGGTCATCCTGCAGCCACCCTGTTATCATGGCCGCTCGGCCCGGACTCACCGCCGGAATTGACGGAACCCCGGGCCGCCTGCCTGCCCCTCTCGGTCAGCCGGTAGGTGTTGCGGCCCAGGTGCTTGCCCACCGCCACGGCCCAGCCGTCGATCATCAGCCGCACCATCTGAGACGGGGCCGCCCTCACGTCGGACCATATCCAGGGAGCTGTGCCGTTCAGCCGCTCCCAGGTCGCGGCCCGGCCCAGCACCTCCTCGTCAGCCTTCAGTAGCGCCATCTATCGGATCCTCCCTTTTGCGGCCCCTGCCCTGCTTCAGCGGGCACGGGAGCAAGTGTTGATAACTGCCATCGGGATGGTGAAGGTATGGCTCCTCCCAGGTGTCGAAGCTGCGCCCGCATAGGCGGCAGGTCTGGACCGTCGTGAACCCCGCCGCCATCACTTGACCTCCTCTACCAACATGCTCGCCCAAATGTCTCCTGGCGCCGGCGCGATCGCCCGGGTCAGCGGGCAGCCGCCCTCCGCATAGGCCGCGGCGATCAACCCAGAGCAGTCCAAGTGCCCCCAGACCTTGGGCCTGACCGGAACGTGCAGGACGTCGCGCACCCCATCGGTCAGCGCCTCCCGCCATCCGTAGTGGTGCCCTACCCAACCGGTAACCCACCGCATGATCTGGGCGATCTGCTCTGGGGTAGCGCTCGGCACCCGGCCGTGGAACATGCAAGCCTTCGCGTACTTGTCCTTGGGGGACATCACCACCCCCTGGGTGTCCAGCGCCTCATACAGCACCCCATAGCCGACCAGGGCGACGTGCGAGTAGGGGCTCACGGTGGCCCACTGGATCAGGCGATCGAACGGGCTGGTGCCCTCGATCAGGAGGATGTCGCCGGGCTGGAACTCCTCACTCATGGACGGCGCTCCAGTAGGCGGTTGCGGGTGGCGTGGATTTTGTGCCGTAGTTCGTCGTTGACCTGTACGTCAAGCAACCGCTCCGCAGCCGTCTTTTCGATGTCCGCCAGGGCCGCGGCCACTTGCTTCCGGGTCCATGCGTACTTCCGCTTTCCCTCACTCATGGACGGCGCTCCAGCCCTTATCTTGTCTCCCCACCCATAGCAGTCCTCGAGGTCACAGCCGTGCATCCACACGGCGTGGTGATCGACCAGCTCCAACTCGGTAAGCAGCCATTGCACCTGCTCGGGGCGAAGATTGGTCCGGTATCTGACCGGGGCCTTGCTCGCCAAGTCCGCCCGAATCTGCTCCAGACTCTCAGCCATGGATCCTCCTCATCGACCACTGCAACCCCTCGACCTTCTGCTCTAACTCCCGGATTCGCTGCTCCGCATCCACCGCCCGCCGCTGGAACTTGGATGCTAGGTCGCGGTACTTATCCGCCTGGTAGTGCCAGTGAAACTCACGCCTATCCTGATCCCGCAACGCGGCCCTAAGACGCTCGACCTCGAGCTCCGGCGCGGGCTCGTCGACGACGCGGTTGCGCTGCTCGTCAAGCCACTCCTTGATCGACTCCAGGGTCAGGATGCTCTCGTGCACTTCGGCTGGCCCCCAGGAGAAGTTGAAGTTCTGGGAGCGTAGGCCACAGTCTATGGATTCACCACTCTCCGCCCCGAGTTCCAGCCAAACCCCATCTATCGCGCCAGCTCGGCCGCCACCCCTGCCGTGGTATTCAGCGTGCCAGCGCAGCCGGTGGAGGGCTGGGAAGTACCAGTGCTTGACCTCGTGGATCGGTAGGGGCGGTAACGATGGCAAGTCAGATCCTCCTTGTTCCTGCGGCCTTCAGCGGAGGTTCGCCACCGGCGAGCTCCTGAAATAGCACCTCCTGGGCATTGCCGACCGACAACCTGGCCGAGAGCACCTGGTCCCGCAGGGTATCGACCAACTCAACCAGATACAGAGCGTCGTCGCCGGTGGAACGGCAATCCATGACCCTTTTGCGGACCGACGCCAGCTTATTCATCCCACCTGGGCCCATGTGTAGTCGGTGGAGCCGGCCACGTTCGTTGAGATCAGAATGGTGCAACTCTCGAACAGTGCAACCGGCTGGTACTGGATGCAGCCGACCCCGGCGGTAAGCGGTGTGGACCCCTCGTTGATGAGCATGTTGTCCCGGTGCCCCCAGCAACCGGTCATGTTGCCCCCGGGCTGACAGTCGATGTTGATGCTGCCCGGACCGTCGGAGTAGAGCCAGTCGAACACGACCGCGATGGGCCCGAAGTCGGAGGCCCAACTGCCGGCGACGATGCCATTGCCCAGAGTCGGATCCGCGTTGCCCCATGCCTCAGCGGTTGCCTGCTGATCGTAGTGGGTGCCCATGGCGATCAGGGGCGCCAGCCCCCTCGAGGTGCGCTCGAGGTTAATCAGCACCCATAGCTGCTCCGCGGGTGGCCTCTGGTAGAAGCCGGTCGGCAGGTTGAGCTGGCCCAAACCCTCCGACGCCCGGGCCTCGTTGATCGACGTCACCTCGGCCTGCTGGCAGGTCAGTGTGACCCCGCCCGAGCAGGCAACCAGATAGCTGCTGGGGGAGTTAGCAGATGGGTTCACCAGTGCCGACGGCGGGACGGTGGGGGAGGAGGCCGGACCCGGCTGGGTGGTGATGGTCGGCTTCGGCCACTTTACCTGAGACTGGATCGCGTGGATGCCGTGGCTGACCGCGCCGACCACCCTGGGCACCTGGGGCTCCACATAAGGGTAGGCGACAATCACCCCGGCCAGTACCACCCCCGCCAGGAACAAACCGAACACACATCCGCACGCTCGCCGCACTCCAGTCATCATGCCCGAGGACTTTACCACGTCACGCATCGCCGCGCAACACCTAGTCTTGCGGGCAGTGTTTGGGGTAGGATTGGCGGGCTGAAAGTAAGAGACCGGCGGGGTGCTGATGCCCGCCGGTCAATGCAGGAGCTAAGCCCATGCGTCCTCCCAGGACTTTGACCACTTTACTACAGACGTTCGCCCCACAACAGCTTGGTAAAGGTCCAGAGGATTGAGCCCGGCGCCGCTCTCCCTGTACCCCGGCGACAGACTGGCCGGCCTTTTGCCGGGCACCACCGTCTATCTGTGCGAGTCACACGCGGAAGCGGACGCGGGCTGGGCGGAGGGGATGCCGATCTTCTGCAACCCGTTTGGAGAGGACGGTGGAGAGTGGCGGCCCAGCTACACCGAGCAGCTGCGCGGGTTCAACGTGGTCATCATCCCCAGCATGGGCCGTCCGTGGTCGTATGGACCCACGAGGTGGTTCGCCATAGCGCGGGCCGTCCGTGGGATTGCGTTGTCGGTCAAAGTCTGCCCGCCCCCGCCACGCTATCCCGGTGAGGATCTTCGGGAGAAATGGATGAAGGGGACGTATAGGTGACCCCATCACCCAGGAGCGGTCTTTACGGCGGCGAGCTGGTCGCCGACCTACCGGCTGGTTCGATCATCTTCCTGCTGGACTCACCCGCCGCTGTCGACGCCATGTGGGCCGGGCACGCACCGGCCGTGAGCCCCCCGCTCAGCGCCAAGGGATGGCTCCCTGAGTTCACCAGTCAGTTGGCTGGACACCATGTGATCCTGATTCCGTCATACGGGTTCCCCAGCTCCAGCGCCGTTCGGGACCGGGCCTGGCTCAAGGCATTGTCGGGCCGTGCCGCCAGCGTCAAGATGACCCCGCCTCCAGGGGATGGCGACCTGAAGGACGCGCTGACCTACATCGGGCACCACTCGGTCGCAGACTTGGTGAAGTGGGCGCTCGAGGTGGCCCCAGACGAGCCCGCCCACAAGAACGGGAAGGTATCGCACGAAGCGCTAACTGGGCTGTTCAGCGGCCGCGAGCTGGCCACCATGGACATCCCGCCCATCCAGTGGGTGGTGCCCGGGCTGCTGCCCGAGGGTTGCGTGCTGCTGGCCGGCCGGCCCAAGACCGGCAAGTCGTGGCTCGCGCTCCTGATCGCGCTGTCGGTCGCATCTGAGGAGGGCCGGGTGCTGGGGCACGAGGTGCTGGGGTCCGGCTCGGTACTCTACTTCGCGCTCG
The DNA here is from genome assembly GCA_035531535.1 of Candidatus Nanopelagicaceae bacterium. Taxonomy (GTDB): domain Bacteria; phylum Chloroflexota; class Dormibacteria; order Aeolococcales; family Bog-877; genus AG-12. Next base: position 4,636 of record DATKSV010000005.1, read on the forward strand.
AGGACACGAGGGCGAGACTTCGCCGGCGGCTGGACCAGCTCGAGCCCGACCGATCACGATGGCCGGAGCGGCTGCATTTTGCGGAAGCGGCCAAACCTGGGCCCGAGGGCATCACGGCGATCAACTCATGGTGCCAGCAGCGGGCCGACAAGAAAGATCCCGTCCGACTCATCGTGGTCGACACGCTGGGCCGGATGCGGAACTCTCCCAAGGCCAACGCCTCGGTCTACCACGAGGACTTGGAGGCGATCGCCCCACTTCACGCGCTGGCGGGTCGCTGGCACTGCGTGGTGATCCTGGTCGACCATCAGCGCAAGGCGGCAGCCGAGGACATCTTCGACACCGTGACCGGAAGCCTTGCCAAGACCGGCACCGTCGACGGCACCTGGGTGCTCGAGCGGCTGCGGGGCCAGAACGGCGCCAAGCTCTCGATCACGCACAGGGATATGGAGGAGACCGAGATGGCGCTGGAGTTCGACGCCAGCCGCGGGCTCTGGAGTCCAATGGCGGGAGGAGTGAAGGCCAGCC
>DATKSV010000006.1:0-10105 GCA_035531535.1 Candidatus Nanopelagicaceae bacterium
TGGACCCCCCGCCGGCTCTAGGATGCATAAGGTAACCTTTATGAAACAATCGTTTAAGTGAATGCCAGATTGCCCGTCGAACAGCCCCGCCCCCACCGCCACGTCCTGCCGCTGGCCCTAAGCCCCCTTCCGGAGGCTGACCTGGCCGGCTACTTTGAGGGGCTGGGCAACCCCACCCGCCTGCGGATAGTGGAGCGGCTGGCCCAGGTCAAGGAGGCGCGGGTTTCCGACGTGGCCCTGTTGCTGGGCATCAGCCAGCCCCGGATGTCGTGGCATCTGCGCCTGCTTCGACGGGCCCGAATCGTCACCACCAAGCGCGAGGGGCGCGAGGTTCTCTGCCGCCTCGATCGAGAGTCGATCGCCGCCCGGCTGGCCAACTTCTCCCAGCTTTTGGGAGGGGCGGGGGAGCCAGCGCAAGAGTCCGATCACGAGCCGAGCATTGACCCGGCCCAGAGCACCAGCCAGCCGCTCTCCGGCCCGCGCCGGGAGCGGTCACTTCCAGAGGTGATTTGATGAGTAAGAAAGTGCGGGTGGCGATCATTGGGGTGGGCAACTGCGCCTCGTCCCTCATCCAGGGCGTGGAGTTCTACCGCCACACCGACGCCGAAGAGTATGTCCCTGGCCTGATGCACGTCAACCTGGGCGGCTACCACGTCAACGACATCGAGTTCTCGGCCGCCTTCGACATCGACAAGGAGAAGGTCGGCTTCGATCTCGGCGAGGCGATCTGGCGCGGACAGAACAACACCATCGCCTTCGCCAAGGTGGGCAAGCTGGGGGTGCCGGTACACCGCGGCATGACCCACGATGGGCTGGGCAAGTACCTCTCCGAGGTCATCGTGAAGGCGCCCGGCCCGACCGCGGACATCGTCAAGATCCTCAAGGACACCAAGACCGACGTGGTGGTGAACTACCTGCCGGTGGGATCGGAGATGGCCACCAAGTGGTACACGGAGCAGATCCTGGAGGCGGGCTGCGCCATGGTCAACTGCATGCCGGTCTTCATCGGCCGGGAGCAGTACTGGCGCGAGCGCTTCGAGGAGCGCGGCCTGCCCATCATCGGCGACGACATCAAGTCCCAGGTGGGGTCGACCATCATCCACCGGGTGCTGACGCGCCTCTTCCAGGAGCGGGGGGTGGAGCTGGAGCACACCTACCAGCTCAACTTTGGGGGCAACACCGACTTCCTGAACATGTTGGAGCGGGAGCGGCTGGTCAGCAAGAAGATCTCCAAGACCAACTCCGTGCTCTCCCAGATGGAGCACCCGATCGACACCGATGACGTCCACATCGGTCCCAGCGACTACGTTCCCTGGCTCAAGGATCGCAAGTGGGCCCACATCCGGATGGAAGGCAAGGCCTTTGGCGAGGTGCCCCTGTCAGTGGACCTCAAGCTGGAGGTGCACGACTCGCCCAACTCCGCCGGCATCGTCATCGATGCCGTGCGCTGCTGTAAGTTGGGCTTGGACCGGGGCCTGAGCGGGGCCCTGGAGGGACCGGCCTCCTACTTCATGAAGTCACCGCCATTCCAGGTGTCGGACGAGCGGGCCCACGAGATGACCGAGCTCTTCATCGCGGGCAAGGTCGGGGCGGCCTGCATCAGCGACCCCGAGGCGCCTCTGGCCGGCCCCAAGTCGGCGCCGGCCGACCTGCCGGCGCCACGCGAGCCAGCCCCCGTCGGGACGGACTCCTAGCGGCGGGCTGGAGGCTTCGGAGAGGAGATACCAGCGGTGGTAGACCTGGAACCGGACTCTGTGAGAGGTCGGCCACTGGAGGCGGGCGGTCCCAGAGCAGGAGTTCAGCCGAGCCCTGCCGGGCCGCCCCCGGGGAGCCCTGTTGGGCGCTGGCTCCGGCGGGGAGAGCCGCTCGCGCTCGGCTTCCGGGCGGCGGCGGTGATCACTCGCAGGATCCCGGGCCCCTTGCGCTACCGCCTGGCTGACGTCGGCGGCGGGGCCGCCTTCACCCTGTTTTCGGGGAGGGCGCGGGTGGCCCGGGAGAACTACCTGGTGTTTCGTCCAGGGGACTCTCGGGCCGTCCACCAACTGGCCCGAGCCGCCTTTCGCAACTACGCTCGGACGGTGATCGACTTCCTGGTCCTGGAGCGGTTGCTGGAGCGCCTCAAATCGACCCCTGGCGCGGTCGAAATGGCAACCCTCGAGCGCGCCCTGGCTGCTGGCAGACCAGTGATAGTGGTGACTCCTCATCTCGGGAACTGGGACCTCGGTGCTGCCATCATCGCCTCGGCGGGGCGCCCGGTATACGCGGTGGCCGACCAGTTCGGGCCCCCCGCCGTGGACTCGCTGGTCAGGGCCACCCGTGAGCGGCTCGGGGTGCGCGTGATTCCAACCGGGCCCGCGAGTGCCCGAGAGGCTCTCCGAGCCCTGCGGCGGGGCGATGTCCTCTGCCTGGCGGCGGACATCGACAAAGCCGGGAACGGAATTCCGGTGAATTTCCTGGGGCGCCGGGTCTGCCTCCCGGCCGGCCCCGCCACCCTGGCGCTGCGGACCGGTGCCAGCCTGATCCCGGGCTATGCCCTGCGCCGAGGCAGCCGGGGCCACGAGGCGCGCCTGTTCGAGCCTATCGAGCTCCCCGGCGAAGGCGACGCCGACTCCAGAGTGCAGATGTTGACCCAGCGGATTGCGGACGCCTTCGAGCGCATGATCCAGCTGGATCCCAGCCAGTGGTTCGCGTTCCACCACCAGGTTGGCGGGCAACCATCAGAGGTGCTCCAATGAGGATGGCGGTCCGCTTTCGGGCCAGCCTGCCCCAGCGGGTGCCGGGGCCGGCCCTGGCGGTGCCCGACCCTCGGGAGTCCTGGCTGCCCTATGTGGAGTTGCGAGCGGCGGAGCTCAGCTTGCGGATCATGAGCCGACGGGCGGCGTACTGGGTAACCGCACCCCTGGCCGCCTGCCTGACCGCCTGCTGGCCGTCCCACTGGGACGGATTGAGGGCCAATCTCGAGGTGATCCGACCCGACCTCGGTCGCCGCGAGATGCGGCGGTTGCTCCGCCGCAACGTGCGCAACTTCCTGAAGGCTTGGATCGACGTGCTCCAGATGTCGCACCGGCCCCTGGAGGCGTGGCGCCCCTGGCTCAGGATGCAGGACGTTCACTACCTCGACGAGGCCCGCCAGCAGGGCCAGGGAGTGATCATCGTTAGCCTTCACCTGGGCTCCTGGGAGGCCGCCATCGCCGCCCTCCGGGACCGGTTCACCGGGACCGGCGTCGCCCTGCTGGCGGAGCAGGTGCGCCCGATCCGGTGCTTCAACTGGCTGGTGCGAACCAGGACCAAGGTAGGCTGCCAGGTGATACCGCTCAACGTGGACGCGGCCCGCCGCGGTGACCAGGTCGCGGTTCACCGCTCGGGCGCGGCCGCGGTCCGGCAGATCTACCGGGTGCTGGGCCAGGGCGGGGTGGTCGTCATGGCCATCGATAGGGACCTCCTCGGTACCGGGGTGGCGGTCCCCTTCTGCGGCCGGCGGGCCTCGATCCCACTGGGGGCAGTCGAGATCGCCGCCCGCACGGGGGCTCCCATCCTGCCGGTATCCCTGATCCGCGACCGCGACGACAACTATCTGAGCCGGGCGTATCCTCCGATCCGGATCGAGCGTGACAGTGACCCGGGTCCCGACCTGAGGGCCGCCGCCCGCCACCTGCTGGCCGTGCTGGAGCCGGAGCTGCGCGCCCATCCCGACCAGTGGCATGTGATGCAGCCGATGTTCGGGGAGCCGATGACCGAGGCCGACCTCAAGGCCAGCTCGGCGCCGACCTCAGGGGGCGCCACCCCGTGAAGGTGGGCATGGTCTCGCCATACGACTACCAGCGCCCGGGCGGGGTCGGGGAGCACGTCCGGAACCTGGCCACCGAGCTGCGCTCACGGGGAGTGGAGGTGAAGGTGCTGGCTCCGGCGGCGGGAACCCACCGGACCCCGGTGGAGGGGCTGGTGGCGCTGGGCCGGCCCATCCCGGTTCCCAGCAACGGCTCGGTGGCGAGGATCTCCCTCTCCTTCCACCTCTCTCGACAGATCCGCGAAGTGCTGGCCAGGGAGGCCTTCGACGTCCTGCACATCCATGAGCCCCTGATGCCGGCCCTGCCGGTGACGGTGCTGCGGCTCAACCAGGCCAGCGCCGCGGTGGGGACCTTCCACGCCTACGCCCGCCAGAACCTGGGCTACTACTACGGCCGCCCGATCCTGCGCCGGCAGTTCAAGCGGCTGGACGCTTGCATCGCGGTCTCCGATCCGGCCCGCGCCTTCGTGGCGCGCTATTTCCCGGGCGAGTACACCGTCATCCCCAACGGCATCGACCCCCGCTGGTTCCATCCCGACACCCCGCCGGCCGCCGGGGCGACCCATCCTCGGCGCAAGACGATCCTTTTCCTGGGGCGCCTGGAGGAGCGCAAGGGGCTCTCGACCCTGCTGGACGCCTACCAACTGCTTCGTCAGGTCCGCGCCGACTGCCAGCTGGCGGTGGTCGGTGATGGGGCGCTTCGCCGCGGCTACGAGCGCCGGGTGGAGGAGGAGGGCATCCCCGACGTCCGCTTCTTCGGCTTCATCGCCGAGCGCGAGAAGCCCAGCTACTTCACCGCCGCCGACATCTACTGCGCGCCCAACACCGGCAAGGAGTCATTCGGGGTGATCCTGTTGGAGGCGATGGCCAGCGGGAAGCCGGTGGTGGCGACCGCCATCGACGGCTTCCGGCAGGTCATGACCGACCAGCGGGAGGGATTGCTGGTCCCCCCCGGAGACGAGGGGGCCATGGCTCTCGCCCTCGCCCACCTGCTCGACCAGCCCGACGAGCGGCGCCGGATGGGTGAGGCGGGGCGGGCCACGGCGCTGGGATACGCCTGGCCCCTGGTGGCCGACCGGGTCCTCGAGGTTTACCAAGCGGCGCTTCTGAGGCGCTCCAGTTCTGAGGTGAGTTCACTTGTTCAGCAGACTGCTACAGGCCTCCGTTAGGGCCGCGGCCCAGCGCTTCGCTCGCGCTGTGCAGCTCTCTCGGATCAGCCCCAACCTGGTCACCCTGCTGGGCCTGGTGATCACCTGCGTGGCCGCCTACCTGATCGCGCTGGGCGCCTTTCTGCCAGCCGGAATCGTGCTCTTGGTGGCGGGCTCATTCGACATCCTGGACGGGGCGGTGGCGCGGGCTTCGGGCCGGATCCACCGCTACGGCGCCTTCCTGGACAGCACCGCCGACCGCTACGGAGAGGGGGTGGTGTACCTGGGCCTGCTCTACTTCTTCCTCATCCGCGAGCACCGCGATCTCGAGGTGTTCCTGATCGCGGCCGCCCTGCTGGGCTCGCTGATGGTCAGTTACGTGCGCGCCCGGGCCCAGTCGCTCAACTACAGCTGTGAGGTGGGCTGGTTCGCCCGCCCGGAGCGGGTGGTGGTGACCGTTCTGGGGCTGCTGGTGAATCAGATGACCATCGTGCTCTGGATCCTGGCGGTCGTGACCAACTTCACCGCCCTGCAGCGGATCTTCGCCGTCTGGTCGCAGTACCGGGCGGAGCATCGCGGGCAGCCCCGGGGCGGCAGTGTCGAGGAGCCGGCCGGGGACGCTTCGCCCGTCTCCCCAACCAAGGCCAGTCGGGGCACCGCGCCCACCTCGCCCGGCGCCGGCTGAGCCTGGGGCCAGCTCGCCAGCGCTCCCTGGGCGGATTCACCGGCAGCGAGCAAGTGGTTCCCACCTTCGTTCGGCCCGGCGTCAGACCTACCATCGAGGTGGATTCGGGGCGTGGGCTCCGAAGTCCCCACGGTGGTCTCGGCCTCGAGGATGTGGGCCGCCGCTGGCGGGATCAAAGAGGCGTGCGTTGGGCCGAGGGCCGCGCTGCCGGAGGGCATGATGATGGCTGAATATGACTTTGTGGGCCGGGCTGCGATCGTGACCGGGGCTGGCTCGGGGATCGGATTGGCCTGCGCTCACGCGCTCGCCGCCGGGGGCGCCGCGGTGCTGGTTGCCGACGTCGACAGCATCCGGGCGGAGATGGTGGCCGGCCAGATAGTGGCCGCCGGCCAGGTGGCCAGTGCCTTCACGGTCGATGTGACCGATCCTGAGGCGGTCGCGCGCATGGTCGCCGCCGCCACCGCCATGGGGCCATTGCGGATCGCGGTCAACAACGCGGGGATCGGCGGCGAGCAGGCGCCGGTGGCGGAATACAGTCTGGCGGGCTGGCGCCAGATCATGGCGGTCAACCTGGACAGCGTCTTCTACTGCATGCGGGCAGAGATCCCCGCCATGATCGCGGCCGGAGGGGGCTCGATCGTGAACATGGCCTCGATCCTGGGCAGCGTGGGCTTCGCCAGCTCCTCCGGCTACGTCACCGCCAAGCATGGCCTGATCGGGCTGACCAAGACCGCAGCGCTGGAGTATGCCACCCAGGGGATCCGGGTCAACGCGGTTGGCCCTGGGTTCATCGTGACTCCCTTGCTGAGCGACAATCTGGACCCGGCCACCATCGACTTCCTGAGCGCCAAGCATCCCATCGGGCGGATGGGCCAGCCGCACGAGGTTGCCTCCTTGGTGGCCTTCCTGGCCAGCGACGACGCCTCTTTCGTGACTGGGAGCTACCATCTGGTAGACGGCGGCTACACGGCTCAGTAGGAAAGCTGGAGAAGCGGGGTCCTCGTCTGCCTGGCCGTTCGCACGACCGGGCCCGCGGGCGTCACCAACGTGGGGTCCGGCCGGGTCAGCCGCTAGGCGGGCCGCCACCAGGTGTGGAGCGCCGTGTCGCATCCCGGGATTGCCTGGCCACCAACTCGAATCCTCGGAGCTTTCAGGAGAAGCCGGACCTCTGGCGCATCCAAGCGGAACTCCGATTCAGACACAGAGCCTGAAGCAACTGGCGTATGGATGAAAACACCTGGGCTTCCGGATCTCAGTTTTCAGCACAGATAGGTGAATCCACTTGCTCGCGGTGAGTAATTCCCCCATGCCGTTGACTTAGCACACAAGCAGGACTAGCATCTAGCCCGGCCTCCCGTGCGGGCGTCCAGGAACGACTCGCGGTCGCCTTGCGTCAACCCACTACGGGCAGGTCCGGATTGACTCGTCAGACTTGGTTAGCGAGGAGGGCAAGGACAGTGGCGATAGAGATCAAACCGCTCCATGGTGAGGGGCGCACACCATTTGGCCTGAGCGGCCTGTGGGGAGAGCTCATGGCGGAGTTCATGGGCACCATGGTGCTGCTGGCATTCGGAGACGGCGTGGTGGCCATGGCGGTCGCGGGGCTGCCGGGGTCGGGCCGCACAGGGGGGCCTACGGTGATCTTCAACGGCGTCGGCGGGTGGCTGCTGATCACCTGGGGATGGGCATTCGCCGTCGCGCTGGCGGTCTACGTGGCGGGTGGCATCACGGGGGCGCACCTCAACCCGGCGGTGACCCTGGGCCTGGCGGTGCGGCGCAAGTTCCCCTGGAACAAGGTGGTCCCTTACTGGATCGCTGAGGTGGTGGGAGCATTCTTCGGCGGGCTGATCGTATACATGGTCTACGGCCCCGCCATCCAAGCCTTCGACCTGGCGGCCAAGGTGGTGCCGCAACAGGGGACGGCGCTGGCCACCTACTCGATCTTCGCCACCTTCCCGGCGGCCTACTTCCACGGCAGCGCCCTCGGGCCCTTGCTGGACCAGATCGTCGGCACGGCGTTCCTCTTGATCTTCATCTTGGCTCTGACCGACAGCCGCAACCTCTCCCCGGCCGGCAACATGACCCCATTCCTGGTCGGGATCGCGGTCGCCGCGATTGGCATGTCCTTCGGGGCCAACGCCGGCTATGCGATCAACCCAGCTCGTGACTTCGGCCCTCGGATGGTGGCCTGGCTCTTCGGCTGGGGACAGACGGCGTTTCCCGGGACCTATAGCGTGGGGGCGTTCCAATTCTCGAATTACTTCTGGATCCCCATAGTCGGGCCTCTGGTGGGGGCCGTGGTGGGAGTTCTCCTCTACGACTGGTTTATCGGGGATGTCCTGCACGCCCGCCTGAGGAAGCACGAGACCGCCGAGCCTGGTCGCTCCGCGCCCACGGAGTAGGGTGAGGTCAAGAGCATGAAGAAGCTGATCAACGACCCTGAGAACGTGGTCCGCGAGGAGCTGGAGGGGATCGCCGCCGCTCACTCCGACCGGGTCAAGGTTTCCCTGGAGCCCTACTACATCATGCGTGCCGATGCCCCGGTCAAGGGCAAGGTTGCGATCGTCTCCGGAGGTGGCTCCGGTCACGAGCCGATGCATGGTGGATTCGTGGGCAAGGGCATGCTGGACGCGGCCTGCCCCGGGGAGGTGTTCACCTCCCCGACCCCGGATCAGATCCTGGCCGCCACCAAGGCCGTGAGCGGGGGAGCCGGAGTGCTCCACATCGTCAAGAACTACACCGGCGACATCCTCAACTTCGAGATGGCGGCAGATCTCGCCAAGGAGGAGGGCATCGCGGTCGAGGCGGTGGTGACCAACGATGACGTGGCGGTCCAGGACAGCCTGTACACCGCCGGACGTCGCGGGGTCGGCGTCACCGTGCTGGCCGAGAAGATCTGCGGTGCGGCGGCGGAGGCCGGCCGGTCCCTGGCTGAGGTGGCGGAACTCTGCCGCAAGGTCAACGGTGACGGCCGGAGCATGGGCATGGCGCTCACCTCCTGCACGGTGCCGGCGGCCGGCAAGCCCACCTTCGAGTTGGCCGACGACGAGATGGAGATCGGTATCGGCATCCACGGTGAGCCGGGCCGGGAGCGGCGCAAGCTGGCTCCGGCTGACGAGATCGTGGAGGTGTTGGCCACCGCGATCGTGGATGACCTGCCCTTCAAGTCGGGCGACCGGGTGCTGGCCTTCGTCAACGGACTCGGCGGCACCCCGCTGGTGGAGCTCTACATCGCCTACCGGGCGCTGGACCGGTTCCTGAAGGGCAAGGGGATCAAAATCGAGCGCAACCTGATCGGTCCCTACATGACATCCCTGGAGATGGCGGGCTTCTCGATCACCCTGCTCCGGCTCGACGACGAGTTGGTTGGCTACTGGGATGCTCCGGTGAACACCCCGGGTCTGCGGTGGGGCGCCTGAGATGACGCTGGTGGCGGCGGCGCAAGCGACTGGGACGGTCTGCTAGGTGGCCATCAGCTACCCGCAGGCGCTCGACTTCGTCCAGAGGTTCGCCCAGGCCGTCGCCACCGACAAGGAGTACCTGACGGAGCTGGACGCGGCCATCGGTGACGGTGACCACGGCATCAACATGGACCGGGGCATGCGCGCGGTGATGCCCAAGGTGGAAGCACTTCCCGCGGGAGACGTCGCCTCGCTCTTCCGGACCGTGGCGATGACGCTCATCTCCACTGTGGGTGGCGCCAGCGGGCCCCTCTACGGGACGGTATTCCTGCAGTTCGCGACCGCGCTCAAGGACAAGCCGGAGGTCCTGCCCGCCGACTGGGCGGCGGCGGTGGCGTCCGGGGTCGCCGGGGTCCAGTCCCGGGGCAAGGCGATGCCCGACGACAAAACCATGGTGGACGCCCTGCTCCCGGCGAGCCGGGCCCTGAGCGACCAGCTGGCGGCTGGGGCGAGCTTCGATGCTGCCCTGGAGGCCGCCGAGGCAGCCGCCGAGGCCGGTATGAAAGCGACCATCCCCCTGGTGGCGCGCAGGGGCAGGGCCAGCTATCTGGGGGAGCGCAGCGCGGGGCATCAGGACCCCGGGGCGACCTCATCCTGGCTGTTGATGAAGGCGGCGCGAGAGGCGTTCGCGGAGGGGAGCTAAGCCCCAAGTGGGGGACGCCGTCGGGGACGGCGCAAGAAGTAGTCGCAACGGAGGAGGCGTGATGGCCAAGTACGTAGGCGCCCTGGACCAGGGCACCACCAGCACTCGATTCATGATCTTCGATCACTCCGGCAGCGTGATCGCGGTCGACCAGAAGGAGCACGAGCAGATCTTCCCCAAGCCGGGCTGGGTCGAGCACGATGCGATGGAGATCTGGCGGCGCAGCCAGGAGGTCATCGCCGGGGCGCTGGCCAAGGCGGGCTGCTCGGCGGCCGACCTGGCCGCCGTCGGCGTCACCAACCAGCGCGAGACCGCGGTGGTGTGGGACCGCACCACCGGCAAGCCAGTCCACAACGCGATCGTCTGGCAGGACACCAGGAC
>DATKSV010000007.1:0-10972 GCA_035531535.1 Candidatus Nanopelagicaceae bacterium
ACCCGCACCCTGACCCGGCCCCCGACCACGTCCAGGCCCTGCTTCAGGGAGTCGATCTTGCGGATGTCGAGCCGGACCGAGGCGTAGAACTTGAGCGCCCGGCCTCCGGTGGTGACCTCGGGATTGCCGAACATCACTCCCACCTTCTCGCGGAGCTGGTTGATGAAGATGACCGAGCAATTGGAGCGGCTGATGGCAGCCGTCAGCTTGCGCATGGCCTGGGACATCAGTCGGGCCTGCAGCCCCATGTGGCTGTCACCCATCTCACCATCGATCTCTGCCTTGGGCACCAGCGCCGCCACCGCGTCGATCACCACCACGTCGACCGCCTGGCTTCGTACCAGCGCCTCCACGATCTCCAGGGCCTGCTCGCCGGTGTCTGGCTGGGAGATCAAAAGGTCAGCTGTGTTGACCCCGATTCGGGCGGCATAGCCTGGATCCAGGGCATGCTCAGCGTCGATGAAGGCGGCCACCCCACCGGCCCGCTGGGCCTCGGCCAGAATGTGCAGGCAGAGAGTGGTCTTGCCGGAAGACTCCGGCCCGAAGATCTCCACGATCCGTCCCTTGGGAATGCCCCCGACCCCCAGCGCCAGATCCAGGGTCAGCGCCCCAGTCGAGATCACATCCACACCGCGCAGGCCGGAGGCGTCTCCCAGGCGCATGATCGCACCCTTGCCGTAGCTACGCTCTATCTGTCCCAGGGCAGCCGCGAGTGCCTTCTCCCGCTCCGTGCTCAAAGACCCGGTCTCCTTCCCATCACCCTTGGAGGCGCTGCTGAGGCGCCCCTGGACCGCGAGTGTAGCGCTCATTCAGGCACCCTCCGAATCGTAAGTGTTGGTAGGCATCGCCCCTGCCGGGGGCTGGAACAGCTGTTCGCCATTCTAACAACTGCGATGCCCCTTGCGCACGGTCGGTGTCTGGTTGTTGGGCCTCATCTTCCCAGCTCTCCGAGCAGCAGCCGCAGGGCTGCGGTCACGGCTTCGACCCGATTCCCGTGGCGGCCGTGGTCGGAGCGAAGGCTGGTGGTCACGGTCCGCCCTGGGCCCGCGACCGTCACGTATATGAGTCCGGCCGGCTTGGCGTCCGACGACCCGGGTCCTGCCACTCCGGTGACCCCGATCCCGAAGTCCGCCGCGAGCCGGGCCCGAACCCCGGCTGCCATCGCCTCGGCAACCTCGGAGCTGACCGCCCCGAAGCGCTCGAGCAGTCCGGGGTCAACCCCCAGCTCGGTCACCTTGACCGCGTTCGCATAGGCCACGACGCCGCCCAGGTAGGCGACCGAGCTTCCCGGCACCGCGGTGAGGGCGGCTCCCAGCAGCCCTCCGGTGCACGACTCGGCCGTGGCCAGAGTGCGGTTCGGCGTCAAGCAGGCGGCGGCAACCACATCCGCCGCCTCGGGGAAACTCAGTTGAAGATCAGCCAGGGAATCGTTAGGCGTCATCCCCACCCCGCACCCGGGCATCCCTGCCCCGATCCGCCGGCGTTGAGGCGAGCTTCCAGCCCAGAGGCGACCGCGGTCGGGGCAAAAGGAGGGTCCCCGGCCCCTCACCGGTCATCGGTAATTCGTGTATTGCAGAGGCACCGGGAGGTCGAGCTGGCGCAGGTCCTGGATCACGGCCTGAAGGTTGTCCTTGTCCTTGCTGGAAACTCGCAGCTCATCACCCTGGATCCGCACTTGTACCTTGGGGTGGCCGGCCTTGATCCGCTTGTTCAGATCCCGGGCGGTGTCCTCGTCGATCCCGCGCTGCAGCTTGATCGCCTGGCGGACGTTGCCCCGGGCAGCCGGCTCGGGCTTGCCGGGAAGCAGGATCTTGAGGGAGAGGTTGCGTCTGACCAGCTTGCTCTTGAGAACGTCCAGGACCGCGTCGGCGCGAGCGTCAGAGGCGGCCAGGATGACAATCTCCTTCTCCTGGAGGTCGATCTCCGCGACCACGTCCTTGAAGTCATACCGGGTGGCGATCTCGCGGCGCGCCTGCTCCACGGCGTTGACCAATTCCTGCCGGTCGAAGTCCGACACCACGTCGAAGGAGTGCTCGCTGCTGGCCATCATGCAAGCCTAGCGGCTAGCCGATTTCCTCGCCGGAGTCGAGCATCTCTTCCAGTTCGGCCATGTTCATGAGGACGGCCCGGGACTTGCTGCCCTCATAGGGGCCGACCACTCTGGCCTCCGACAGCTGGTCGATCAGCCTGGCCGCCCGGGTGTACCCGACATTGAGCTTGCGCTGGAGCAGGGACGCGGATCCCCGGGCCTCGCCGATCACGATCCGGCCGGCCCGCTCGAACAAGGGGTCGCGCTTGACCACCCCGTCGGCCGGTCCGGCGCTGAGGGCGGCCGCCTGCAGGATCTCCTCTTGGTAATTGGGTCGGCCCTGCGCCTTCCACCAACCGATCAGCTGGTCGAGCTCGCGGTCCGACACATAGGCGCCCTGGAGCCTGGTCGACTTGCCAGCGTCGATGGGCAGGTAGAGCATGTCACCGCGGCCCAGCAGCTTCTCGGCGCCCATCTCATCCAGGATCACCCTCGAGTCCACCCCGCTGCTGACCGCAAACGCCACCCGTGACGGGATGTTGGCCTTGATCAGGCCGGTGATGATGTCAGCCGAGGGGCGCTGGGTCGCGACTATCAGGTGGATTCCCACCGCCCTGGCCAACTGGGCGATTCGGCAGATGAGATCCTCGATCTCGCTGGCGGCCACCATCATGAGGTCGGCGAGTTCGTCGATCACGATCACGATCTTGGGCAGGGTGCGCAGCCCGAGCTTGGGAGCGCGCTCGTTGAAGACGGTGATGTTACGGGCGCCGTTGCCGGCGAAGAGCTTATAGCGCTGCTCCATCTCCACCACCGCCCAGCGCAGCGCCCCCACCGCCGAGTCCGGTTCCACCACGACCGGCACCAGCAGATGGGGCAGCCCGCCAAAGTTACTCAACTCAACTCGTTTGGGGTCGACCAGGATCAGGCGCAGATCATGCGGGGTCGACTGCAGCAGCAGCCCGGCCAGGACGGCGTTGATGCAAACACTCTTGCCCGACCCGGTGGCACCGGCGATCAGCAGGTGGGGCATGGTGGCCAGGTCACCCAGGACCGGATGCCCGCTCACGTCCGCTCCCAGGGCGACCGCTAGCTGGCTCTTGAACTCGCGGAAGGAAGGGGCCTGCACGATCTCCTTGAGGGTCACCAGCTGGGCGGCTTTGTTGGGGACCTCGATCCCTATAGCCGACTTGCCGGGAATCGGTGCCTGGATCCGAATCGGGGCTGCCAGTGCCAGGGAGAGATCTGTCTGATAGGCCAGAATCCGCCGTACCGGGACGCCAGCGCCGGGCTGGAGCTCGTACTGGGTGACGGTGGGCCCCGCGTTTACCCCCATGACCTTGGAGTCGACCCCGAAGTTATTCAGGGTCGCCTCGATCGTCCTGATCCGGGTCCGGATCTCATCGCGTAGTCGCTCCCGCTTGCCCTGGGCCGAGTCCAGCAGGTCAAAGCTGGGCAGCACCCAGTTGGGCTCCTCATCCTCCCCATCCTCCTCCTCGCCCAGGGCGAGGTGGTCAATCGCTGGCTCCGCGACCGCCAGGGCCCCGGCCACCTCCAACACCGCCGGCACTGGGGCAGGCGCCTCGAGCGGACCATCGAGGTCTTCGAAGATCCGCTCGAAGACCTCGGGCGGGGTGGGCGGGCCATCGGCCACCGAGGCTGGGTCCGGCTCCGCTATCAGGCTGGGGTTCCGCGCGACCGGGAAGTCTGCGGAGTCGGCCCCAATCTTGGCCCGCGCTTTGGGCGGCGAGCTGGGCCGCTCACGGGCTGTGAAGAGCATGGATACCCCGCGCCTCAGCGTCGAGGCTGCCACCGCCGACGCCCTGGCCGGTGACAGCCCAAGGCCTACCATGAGCCCTCCCAGTCCGACCGCTCCGAGCGCCACCAGAGCGGCAGGGGCGCCGATCCAAGCGGCTATGCGAACGCCCACAGCGCGGCCTACCAGGCCACCCTGGCCGGAGCTGACCACCGCCGCCATGGACACCGCCGACAAGGCCGAGATTGCCACTGCCATGAGCACCTGGCCGGCGCTGCGCTCCCCTCCCCGGCTGGCGAGCAGGGCCACCCCGCCCGCAACTAGAGCCAGGCCGACTATCCAGCCCCCGATGCCGATCCCAGCTGCCAGCGCATGGGCGAACTCGTGCGCCACCGGCGCCTGGGGAAAGCCCAGCAGGAGGATGCAAATGACCCCGATGGCGAGCGCGCTGAGCCCCACCAGCTCCCGCCGCTGGGCAGCGCTGACGGACATTGCCGGGCCAACTTTGCGGGTGGCCCGGGACGACCTGGACGTCGCCGGCCGCCTACGCGGCCTTTGGGTCCTGCGCTTGGGCGGCACACGCCGCCTAACCGTCGCCATCGAAGAGTCCTCGAGATATTGGTGGGATGATTTGGTTGTTGAGTGCAGGCGCCACCGACAGTGGCAGTCTAGCAGCGAAGTCGCACATCTGCTCGCCGAGCTCAGAAGTGGGTCAGGCGCCAGACGACGTCGGGTGGGTTGAGGAAGCCGCTCAAAGTGGTCTTGGACCGTTTGACGACCCCGCCGCTGGACGAGATCCTGATCTCGGCAAGCAACGCGCCTCGAGGCAGGGGCGCCGCCAGCTTTCCCACCTGGTCCAAGCGGAGGCTGAGGGAAAGGCCTGGCCAGGCAAGGACACCGACCCCAGACGCGGCGCGAACCGGGATCGGCCGATGCCAGTCCGACAGCACCTGCGCGACCCGAGCCCCGGAGGGCACCGGCTCGACCACCTCCAGGTGGGGCCAGGTCGCGGCCAGCAGCGCCACGCTCGCCTTCTCGGCCGCCACGATCCCGGTGTAGGCGTTCCCCGGCTGAGCCAGCACCGCCCCCAGGAGTTGCGCGGGATGCCCCGCTACTGTGCGGCGGGCGGCGAACACAAAGCAGCCCCCCGCGGCCGCCGTCCACCCGGTCTTGATCCCCACCAGCCCTTGCTGTCCGAGCACGAAGTCATAGTTGTGGACTATTCCCGCCAGCGGCAGCACCGCCTCGGACATTCCGACTATCTCGGCCAGCACCGGCTGGGCCATGACCGCCCCGGCCAGCCGCACCAGGTCCGAGGCGGTGCTGGTGGAGCTCGGGTTCAGCCCGCTGGCATCGGCAAAGTGAGTGTGGCTCATCCCCAACCGCCGGGCGGTCGCGTTCATCCGTGCCACGAAGGCCGTTCGCGACCCGGCGTCCCAGGATGCCAACAGCGTTGCGAAGTTGTCCGCCGAGGGCAGCAGCAGACCCTCCAGCAGCTGGTGCTCAGTGAGGGCCTCGCCATCGGCCACCTTTACCACCGAATCGCCCTGAGCCACCTCCTGCTGGTAGAGCTGCAGGTCAGCGGGGGTGATGGTCACCTCCGGCCCGCTCTCCCCGATCGCGAGGGGATGGCCACTCAGCACCACCAGGGCGGTCATCAGCTTGGTGACGCTGGCGATGGCGAGCGGCGTCTGGCGTGGGGTTCGGCCGATCCAGCCCGTCCCCTGCAGCAGCAGGGACGCCTGACCGGTGGCGGGCCAGGGCAGGCTCAGCAGAGAACCGGGGACGGTGTATGCACTGGCCAGCGTCGGAGCTAGCCGGAGCGGCGGAGGGGGTCGCAGCAACTGGACCGCCCCCGCCGCCCCCACGGCCAATAACAGGACGGGGATCACAAGCCCGCGGCGCCACCTCACCGCTCAGGCAAGGGTGACGATCGGGACCACCGTGGGCCGCCACGAGCCCTGGGAGGCTAGATGAGCGTCCATCACCGCCTGGAGCGTGTCGCGCAGATCCGCCTCGTGGTGGAACCCTGGCCGATGGTTGCGGATGGCCAGCTTGACCGCCTCGCAGCCTTCGTCCAGTAGGCGGCGCTGGTAGGCGTCGCCGGTCGGAGCCAGGGCATGGGGTCCCTTGACCAGGGTGCGCAGGCGCCGGTCGACGGTGAGGGAAAGAGTCACCACCGCTTCCTCTTCGGCCCCCCGACGCCGGGTCCTGGAGTGGCCCTCCAGGCGCCCGTCGGCATCCACCGGAACCGCGCCCACCCGCACGCTGCCGGCGACCCTCATCCGGTCCGAGCTCACCTCCAGGACCGACCCGTTCTCCAGGACCGCCACTTGTTCGGGCCCGAGGCCACTCGCGATCGCGATGCGGCGGTGGGCGTCAAGATGCCGCGGCTCGCCGTGGACGGGGGCGAAGAACTGGGGCCTGATCAACTCCAGCATGAAGCGGAGCTCCTCTCTGGCGCCGTGGCCGCTGGCGTGGACCCCGTCGCGACTGCCAGCCAGAATCCGCACCCCCTGTTCCACCAGCAGGTTGACCACCCGGCTGACGGTGGCCTCGTTCCCGGGGATCGGATTGGCGGCCAGGACAACTGTGTCCTTAGGCCTGACGCGCACGAAGGGGTGAGTGCCGGAGGCGATCCGGCTGAGGGCCGCCAGCGGCTCGCCCTGGGAGCCGGTGGCCAGCAGGCAAACCTCCTCGTCCGCCAAACCGCTGAGGTCCCGGGGCGCCAGGAGGCCCCCGGGTGGTTGCCTGAGGTAGCCCAGCTCCATCGCGGTGGCAACGTTCCTTAGCATGCTCCGACCCACCAGGCAGGAGCGTCGCCCGTTCGCCGCCGCCAACTCCACGATCTGCCTCAGCCGGGCCAGGTTGCTGGCGAAAGTGACCACGATCACGCGCCCCTCGGAGTCCCTCAAGGCAGCATCCAGGGCCGGACGCACGCTCAGCTCCGACGGCGTGATCCCCTCGTTGGGGGCGTTGGTGCTGTCGCTGAGCAGCAGGCGGACCCCGCGCCTGCCCAGCTCCCCCAGTCGCGCCAGGTCAGGGGGCGCTCCCCCAACCGGCGTCTGGTCCAGCTTGAAGTCGCCGGTGTGGATGACCAGCCCCGCCGGGGTTGTGATGGCGAGCCCACAGCTGCCCGGAACGCTGTGGGTCATCTGTAGGAACTCCGCGCTCAGCGCGCCCGCCTGAACCTTCTCCCCGGGTTGCACCTCATGAAGCTCCGGTTGTCCGCGCAGGCCTCGCCGCTCCAGTTTGTTGCGGAGCAGGCCGAGCGTGAACCCTGTTCCGTATATCGGCACATTGAAGTCACTCAGGTAGAAGGGCAGAGCCCCGATGTGGTCCTCGTGCCCGTGGGTGAGCAGCACCGCCCGAAGACGCTCCTTTCGAGTCAGCAGAAATGAGATGTCGGGAAGGACCACGTCCACCCCCACCATCTCCAGGTCTGGAAAGGACAGGCCTGCATCGATCACCACCACGTCGTTCCCACACTCGAGCAGAGCCAGGTTCTTGCCGATCTCGCCCAGCCCACCCAGGGGAATGAAGCGGATCACCCCGGCGGAGGGAGCCCCGGCCAGGTCGCCTGCCGGCGAGACGGCGTCAGAACAGACCAAGTTGCTCAGCTCGGGGTGGAGCGGCGGCCGCGGCGGGCTCGCTCCGGGGTGGCTCAAGCTGCTCCAAGTGCCTCCGCAGGCGTTGAAAGTCCTCCACCAGGACCGCCTTGAGCGAGCCATTGTAGAGCGCGGCCGCGGGATGGTAGCAGGGCATGTAGGTCCGCTGGTTCACCTGCATCAGTTGCCCGTGACATCGGGAGATCCAGGGCGCGTCCGGGACCAGGCGCTGCAGGGCATGCCGGCCCAGGACCAGGATCACCCTGGGATCGATCGCCGCGATCTGCCGGTCCAGATAGCCGGCACAGGCGAGCACCTCCTCTGGCAACGGATCGCGGTTCCCCGGGGGGCGGGACTTGAGCACGTTGGTTATGAAGATGTCCTGACGCCCCAGGCCGATCCCCGCCAGCAATTCGGTGAGGAGCTGGCCGGCCGCCCCCACGAAGGGCAGCCCCTCCTGGTCCTCACGCTCTCCGGGAGCCTCCCCTACGGCCATCAAGATCGCGCTGGCCGACCCGGAACCTGGGACACCTCGGTGCCTGGTCAGGTGCAAGGGACAGAGCCGGCAGGACTCCACCTCAGAGGCGATCGCCTCCAGGCGGGCCTGCCGCTCCGCCACGCTGCCGGCTGGGTCAGGCACCGGCCGGGTTGTGACCGGCAGCCGCTCCGTTGCCCGCCAGCTCCACAATCGCCTGCTTGCGGGACAGGTTGACCCGGCCCCGGTCGTCAATCTCGGTTACCTTGACCATGATCTCGTCACCGATGTTGACCACGTCCTCGACCCGGTTTACCCGCTGCTCGGCCAGTTGCGAGATGTGCACCAGCCCGTCCTGACGCGGCAGGATCTCGACAAAGGCTCCGAAGGGCATGATCCGCACCACCTTGCCCTTGTAGATTCTGCCAACCTCGACCGCCTCGGTGAGGTCACGGATCATGGCTACCGCCCGCTCCATCGCGGCCTCGTCCACCGTCGCCAGGAAGACCTTGCCGTCATCCTCGATGTCGATCTGGCAGCCGGTCTCCTCCTGAATCCGGCGGATGGTCTTGCCCCCTGGGCCGATCAGTTCGCGGATCTTGTCCGGGTGGATGTTGATGGTGGTGATGCGCGGCGCGAAGTTCGACATCACCTCTCGGGGCGAGCCCAGAGCCTCGGCCATCTTGCCCAGGATGTGCAGCCGACCCTGACGTGCCTGCTCCAGCGCCTGCCGGAAGATCTCCGAGGTCAGCCCGCCCACCTTGATGTCCATTTGCAGGGCCGTGATTCCGTCCCGAGTGCCGGCCACCTTGAAGTCCATGTCTCCCAGAGCATCCTCCATCCCCTGGATGTCGGAGAGGATCGCGTAGCGGGAGCTGTCCTGGTCGTCGGTGATCAGTCCCATCGCGATCCCCCCCACGGGAGCCTTGATGGGAACTCCGGCGTCCATCAGTGCCAGGGTGCTGCCACAGACGCTGGCCATCGAGGTGCTGCCGTTGCTGGACAGGATCTCGGTCACCACCCGGATGGTGTACGGGAACTGGTCCACCGGCGGGACCATGACCCTGACGGCTCGCTCTGCCAGCGCGCCGTGGCCGATCTCACGCCTTCCCGGTGACCGTAGCGGCCGCGCCTCCCCGACTGAGTAGGGGGGGAAGTTGTAGTGATGCATGTAGCGCTTGAACTCCTGCAGCCCGAGGCTGTCGAGGCGCTGCTGGTCCGACATCGTGCCCAGGGTCGCCACCGAGAGTGCCTGGGTCTGGCCGCGGGTGAAGACCGCGCTGCCGTGGGTCCGGGGTAGCACTCCCACCTCGCACCAGATCGGCCGGATCTCCTCGAGCCGGCGCCCGTCGGGCCGCAGGCCCTCATCCAGGATGGCCCGCCTGACCGCCGTCTTGAGCACGGACTCAAAGGCGGCCGAAACATCTCCTCCACGCTCCGGGAAACGGCCCTGGAGCTCGCGCTGGACATCGGCCTTGACAGCGTCCAGCTTGATGTCACGCTGGGGCTTGTCCGCCTCCCTGAAGGCCTGGTTGATGCGATCGTAGGCGATCTCAGCGACGGCTTGCTTGATCTCCGGAGGAGTCCCCACATGGGGATATTCCATATCCGGCTTGCCAACCTTGGCAACCAGCTCCTCAATCATCCCCACGATCTGCTGGATACGCTCGTGGGCGCGTGCCAGGGCTTCCACCATGACTTCCTCGGACACCTCGCTGGCACCCGCCTCAACCATGTTGATGGCGTGCTTGGTGCCGGCCACGATCAGGTCCAGCCGGCTGCCCTCGAGCTCCAGCGCCGGGAGGGTGGGGTTCTCCACCAGCTCGCCGTCGAAGAGTCCCATCCGGACCGCCGCCACCGGGCCAGCGTGGGGGATGTCGCTGATGGCAACCGCAGCTCCGGCACCGATCAGGGCCATGATCGTGGGATCGTGGATCTGGTCAGTCGACAGCACCGTGGCCACGATCTGGACATCGTTGCGGAAGTCCTTGGGGAAGAGCGGCCGCATCGGCCGGTCGATCATGCGGCTGGCGAGGATCGCCGCCTCGCCGGGCCTGGCCTCGCGCCGGAAGAAGGCGCCTGGGATCCGGCCCACCGCGTACATCTTCTCTTCGTAGTCGCAGGTGAGCGGGAAGAAGTCGATCCCCGGGCGCGGGCCCTTACTGGCGGTGGCTGTCACCAGCACCACCGTGTCGCCCTGCTTCACCACCACCGCGGCGTTGGCGAGACCGGCCAACCGGCCCGTCTCGATGCTTAGCTCCGCGCCCTCAAATGTGCGCGCAACAACTGTCTTTTCCATCGCTTGCCTCCCCGCGTCCGCCACGAGGAAGCCGGGGGCGCACCGATCGCCATGAGGGCCGCGCGGTTAGGGAAAGGGGATGAGAGCTGAACTTTGGTTCGGCTCCGATCGCCAGTCTCCAACCGTGCCTGCGCCAGATCGACGAGGCCTGCCACCGCTCCCCGGTGAAGGGTGCGCGGTTGAATAAAAAGAACCGGTCGCGGACGAATGCCCGAGCTCCGGTCAACGATCCCTGTCAGTGGCGCAGCCCCAGCACGGCGACCAGGGCTCGATAGCGGCCAATGTCGACTCGCATCAGGTAATCCAGCAGCCGACGCCGCTTACCCACCAGCTTGAGGAGTCCGCGCCTGGTGTGGTGATCCTTGGGATGCACCTTGAGATGCTCGGTAAGCTGGCTGATCCTCTCGCTGAAGATCGCGATCTGCACCTCCGGCGATCCGGTGTCGCCCTGGTGGCGACTGTGACCTTCGATGATTGCGGTCTTGGCTTCGCCCTGAAGCATGCTGAACTGCGCCTCCTAAATAGTCACCACGGACCCCGCCGCTTTCGGCCACGCCGACTCCAGCTTGGTTCCGGGTCGCAGGCAGCATAGCACAGGCCTCCGACCAAGCCGTGGGGTGGCTAGAGGGACTTGAACCCTCGACCTCCAGGGCCACAACCTGGCACTCTAACCGACTGAGCTATAGCCACCGTGTGGACTGCAAGTATAGAGGTGGCCCTATTTCCAACCCGCCCCCTAACATCCCCGGCCTGGCGGCCGGGGGCCCAGGTGCCGATCGAGCCTTCATGGAGCACGCCCTGCGGC
>DATKSV010000008.1:0-71576 GCA_035531535.1 Candidatus Nanopelagicaceae bacterium
ACGCGATCTTGGGATGGACGCCCCTGCCGAGCATGACAGTGGCAGCCGCATGGCGGAGATCGTGGAGGCGCACTACGAGGAAGCCCAGCGCGCTCCAGGAGGGGCCGGGTAGGAGCGCCACACCACGCTGCCAGGCACCAAGGGCGTGCCGACAGCGCTAGGGAACGTCCTCCGAGCGGCCTCCACATTGGGGTTCGTGAGCTGTTCACCAATGGTATGACATAGCCGTACAAACGGATGCCTCCGCATCGTGGGATAGGGAGGTGAAGATCAGTGACTGGGCACGCCAGCAGCACATTCACCCCCGCACCGCCCAGAGGTGGTTCGAGGCCGGCACCCTGCCGGTCCCAGCTCGCCGTCTGCCTTCCGGCACCATCTTTGTGGAGGAGACGTCCCCGCCAGCCGGCAAGGTGGCGCTGTACGCCCGGGTTGCGTCGCATGACCAGCGCTCTGACCTGGAGCGGCAGTTGGGCCGACTGGTCGAATGGGCTGCCGGCCACGACCTGACCGTGGGCATGACCGTCGCCGAGGTTGGCTCAGGAATGAATGGCACCCGGCCCAAGCTGCGCCGGCTGCTGGCCGATGGCCGGGTCGGCAACATCGTGGTGGAGCACCGGGACCGCTTGGCCCGGCTGGGCTCGGAGTACATAGAGGCAGCTCTGCTGGGAGACGGCTGGTGGTGGTCGACCCGAGCGAGGTGGAGGACGACCTGGTCCGGGACATGACCGAGGTGCTCACCAGCCTTGGCGCCCGGCTGTACGGGCGGCGTTCCGCCCGCACCAGAGCCCACCGGGCGCTTCGCTGTAAGGAGGAGCTGTCGCTCTCGGAGCGGACCTACCGCTGCCCGAGCTGTGGCCTGGTCCTGGCCCGAAACCTCAACGCCGCGATCATCCTCGCCGAGTGGGCCCACCCGGCCATCACCGCCAGTGCGGCGGAGACGTTAACTGCCTGTGGAGCCGACCGTAAGCCTGGGCCGCGCCCGGCAGGTGGCCGTGAACCAGGAACCGGGATCGCCCCCGCCCAGCGTGGGGAGGACTCCGCGGTAATCGCCAGCTTGCGCTCCGCCCAGATTTGCTGGCTGTGGTCGAGCCCGCTCCGGCAGCGCTGGGCCGGTCGTCCCCCATCTATCCGGGCCCAGTTTGCGCCTGAGCGACTTGGCTCAGACTCGACTGGCGGATGGCCCCCGATGGCGGCACTCGCGCAACTGCCGAGATTGTCGCTACCCGGCTGCGGGAACTAACCAAGATGGCCGAGGCCGCACCCGTGGCGTTACCCTTCCCGCTCCCAGGTTTCACCGCGCCAGCTAGCCGCAGCTCAAGCTAGAATCGGCGCGGTGGTGAGGACCCTCATTGAACAATGCAGCGGGGCGGATGAAGAGATAGGGGCATGAACAAGAGCGGGTCCCAGGAAGCCAAGACTCCTTCCCAGCTGATCGAGGCGAGAATCGAGGAGCTAGGCGACTGGCGGGGCGCGATGCTCAGCCGGATCCGTGCGTTGGTCAAGCACGCCGATCCCGACGTCGTCGAGGAGTGGAAGTGGAGAGGAGTTCCGGTGTGGTCCCACGACGGATTGATCTGCACTGGCGAGACTTACAAGAACGTCGTAAAGATGACCTTCGCCAAAGGCGCGGCCTTGGGCGATCCAGCGGGCATCTTCAACTCCAGTCTTGACGGGAACACAAGGCGTGCCATCGACTTCCATGAAGGCGAGAAGATAGACGATGAGGCGTTGCAGGATCTTATTCGCGCTGCCGTGACCCTGAACCAATCCAGACCCAAAAAGTAAGCAACGGAATCCGACCGTCGCCGCGGGGTCATGAACATGCTGGCCGTCTCGGTTGGAAGTGGCCGCACCAAGGTAGCCGGAGGCCAAAGCAGAACTCCTCGACCGGCGCCGACATCAGCGTAGGTCGACGACCAGCCACGGCAGCTGGGCTCCCTGCCACTGGACCGGCCTCCGCCCAACTGGACCTTCCAGGGGATCAGCCGTCGCTTCCACCGGGACTCGATGATCTTGTGTCCCAGCGCAGCTCTCAGACTGCCGCCAGGTCATGGCCGACCAGGTGGTCACCGGTTCCGTAGCTGACCATCTCCGACACGCCGCCGCCGTGCGGAAGATCCGGGAGGATCTCGCGCTCACTCCTCCACCACCGGGTGCGAACCTTCGACCTGGTCTGCAAGACCTACTGATGGAGTCTTCGCCATCGTCACCCGCCAGGCAACTACCGCAGGGACTGGTAATCGGGGCGTCGGCCCCAGAGCTCGGCCTGGCTGTGACAGGTAGAATCAGCCGGATTTCGTTCGTCGGCTGGAGGAACTTGCTTGGGATACGACCTGGTCATCGTGGGCGGTGGCCTCTGGGGCTCGTCCGCTGCCCGGGCGGCCGTGTCCGCTGGCATGCGATCAGTACTGTTGCTGGAGGCCGGGATCGGCCTGGCCCAGGAGAGTTCCGCCAAATCGGGGGGCATTCTCACCGACCTGCTCACCGACCCCGAGGATCAGGCGCTGGTCTCCCGCAGCCGTGTCCTCTATCAGGAGGCTCTGGATGCCGGCGGCGACCCCTCGATCATGCGCCCACTTGGGATGCTTACGTTGGCCGATGGCGAGTACGTCGGCGCCCTGTCCCGGCGCCGACAGGACCTCAACGACCGCGGGGTGGCGTTCGAACTGCTGGACGGGGCAGAGGTTGCGGTGCGCCATCCGCACCTGGACCGGCTGGCCGACGACGCGATGGCCCTCTGGACGCCGAGCGACTGCCACCTCAATCCGAACGCCTACGCCCAGCAGGTGGTCGCCCAGGCGCGCCCCCAGGGCCTCGACGTCCGCACCAACTGCCGGGTCGAGCGGCTCGACATCGGCTCCGGCCAGCTCTCCGTCCGAACAGACTCCGGCGAGACCTACCAGGCCAGCCGGATCCTGGTCACAGCTGGGACCTGGTCCCGGCGCCTGCTGCGCACCGCGGACCTCGATCTCCCCTTGCTCCCGTATCGAGTCCAGCTCGCTTCGCTCCAGCTTGCCGAGCCCCATCGGCTACCGATGGTCTGGCACCTGGCCAGTGATGTGTACTTGGTGCCTGATGGCGACGAGAGCCTGCTCGCGGGTGACGGCACTCGCCTCTCCGAGTTCGACCCTGACGACTATCAGCAGACTGGCGATGAGGAGTTCGAGGTCAACGTCGCCACCCAGTTGCCGCAACTCTCAAGTCTCGGAGATCGAGCCGGTCTAAGGTCCAGCTGGGCAGGTCTGGCGGGCGGGACCCCAGACCGCCGCCCGTTGCTTGGCCGCGTCGCCGAGGGTCTCTTCGTCGCCTGTGGGGACAACGGCATCGGGGTCATGCGTGGGCCGGCCATCGGCGAGCTGGCGGCGCTGGTGGCGCTCGGCCTGGCCACGGCGCCGCAGCTGCGGCCAGACCGCTATCCTCCGGGTCCATTTGAAATCCGGGCCGGCTTCACTTTGGAGTGAGCGGTGGAGCCCCGAGGATCGGGTAGATGGGCAGGGCAGGGGTGACCGCTCTCGTTAGCCGCTCCGCAATCGGCATCCGCCGGCGGCAGCTCGACAGCCGGCGGCGAGCCTCCACCCGTCCCGGCCATCCTGCTGACGGCACGCTTGTTCACCCGCCGGCAGCGATCCCGACAAGGCACGGACTCGTCATGGTCCTCCTGGGGTGACCCGCTTGAATCCGCCGCCCTCCCGAGCCCACCTCGGGCACCGACGTGACCGATACCCCCTGGCTGGGGGGGCCCAGAGCACCCGCCGCTGATCGCCCCTGGGCTTGGGCCGGGACCGATCCAGCGCGCTGGGTCAGTGCTGGTCCGGCGGCTTGGGTCATGGGCGTAGCCCCGCGGCATTAGCATGGTGCCCGCATGCAATTCGGGCTCTTCCTGCCACCGTTCGACGAGCTCTCGGAGGCGGACGCGGTGGCTGAGGTCGCGGTCGCCGCCGAGGCTGCCGGCTGGGACGGACTCTTCCTATGGGACCACATGCTGGCGGGACCACGCAGGCCGGTGGCAGATCCCTGGATCACCATGGCGGCCGTCGCCAGCGCGACCACCAGGATCCGGCTGGGTCCCATGGTGACGCCCCTGGCGCGGCGTCGGCCGTGGGTGCTCGCCCGCGAGATTGCTACCCTTGACCGCCTCTCGAGAGGGCGCCTGGTCATGGGAGTGGGCCTCGGGGACGACGGCTGGAAGGAGTTCAGCTCCTTCGGGGAAGAGTCTGATCCTGTGGTCCGCGGGCAGATGCTCGACGAGGCGCTGGAAGTACTGCAGCACCTCCTCACCGGGGCGCCCCTGGTTCACCAAGGACCCCATTTCCGCATCGACACCGAGGGGCTGACACCGGCTTCGCTGCAGCTCCCGGTGCCCATCTGGGTCGGCGGGAGGTGGCCGAAGCGGCGGCCGCTGCGACGGGCGGCGTCGGTCCAGGGCTTCTTTCCCATCTTCAAGGCCACCGCACCCTGGCCAGGGCCAGATCCCGCCACGCTGGCGACGATCCGAGCCGATCTGGCTACCGCCGGCGTGGCCGAAGAC
This sequence comes from Candidatus Nanopelagicaceae bacterium, assembly GCA_035531535.1. Classification (GTDB taxonomy): domain Bacteria; phylum Chloroflexota; class Dormibacteria; order Aeolococcales; family Bog-877; genus AG-12. Next base: position 4,529 of record DATKSV010000008.1, read on the forward strand.
TTCGATCTGGTGGTCACCTGGGACCTGGCCGCCGCCTCGCCCTCACACCTGCGGCGACGGCTGGCCGGGTTCGAGGAGGCGGGGGTGACCTGGGTGCTTGACGGCATCTCGGTCGGCACCACTAAGGCCGACGTGTTGCGGCGCGTGGTGCGCCCAGGGCCGCCGCACCAGCCCTGAGCTGGCGCCCTTGTCAAACCGGGGACCGGGCCACCGCCGCCGGCCAGGCCCCAGCCGGACCGATCCGACCAGACCCGGAGCTCATCGCCGGTTGGCCGCCGCCTGCCATCGCAAGACAGCGGCAGCAACCGCCCCGGGTTACGGGGCCGCCAAGTCCCTGGCGGCCCCGTAACCCGGGGCCAGTCGGGAGCGTTTGCGGGTCCGATGAAGATGCGGCCAGGTCCGCCGGCGGGGGAAGGTTCGGCAATCAGTCTGCGCCACCATCGCGCCGGGGCCCCGGTTGCCCAATCGCCTGGCAGGGGACGAACCGAGTGGCCTCTGCGGAGGATCCGCGATCTCGCCGGAACCTGGCTTCCCCACACATTCCAAAGTGCCTGCACCTCCAGCCCACGACACCGGGGTCGCTCTCGGTCTCCCAGTGGCAGGGGTCGCCCTCGACCGTCGACGCCAATCAGGGCGGGCGTTGCCGCCATACTCCTGCTCCTGGCCACCGGCTGCGCCGCCGCCCCGCCCCATACCTCCGCGCCCCGTCCCCACGAGTCGGCCTCGAGCGGCGCTCCGGCCCAGCGCTCCGCCACACCCGTGCCGAGCAGCCCAGTTCCATCTGTGTTTGAGCCGGGCTCCGTGAGCTTTATCTCGGCCAGCATCGGCTGGGCACTGGGGACCGTGGGCGCCTGTGCCAGCTGCCTGGCCCTGGCCAGAACTGCCAATGGCGGCGCCTCCTGGCGGCGGATCCCCGCCCCCCATGCGCCGTGGGGGGAACAGACGGATCCAGCCCACCCAGAGGCAGGGGTCAGCCGGGTGCGCTTCGCCAACCTGGAGGATGGCTGGGCCTTCGGGCCTGGCCTGGCGGTCACCCACGACGCCGGCGCCTCCTGGCAGGAGCTGACCCTGCCGGGTGCGGTAACGGCCCTTGACGCCGTCAACGGGCGGGCGTATGCCATCGTGGCCAGGCCCTCGTCCAGCCCCGGCAGCGGCACCTTCGCGCTCTACAGTTCGCCGGTTGGTAAAAGTGACTTCCAGGCCATGCCAGGAGTTACGGTCACCGGGTTCGGCCCGACCATCCCCGGACCCACCGACCCCATCTCCCTGCACAGCAGCGGGAGCCGTGTGGCTGGGTTTGTGCTGCTGGCAACGAACGGAACCTACGGCGCCACCCCGGTGCTATACGGCACCGCGGACGGGTTGCACTGGAGCCGATTCCCAGATCCCTGCGCGGTCACCTCCGGCTACCAGCTTGAGCTCACCTCCTTCGCCATGCCTGACACCTCCACCCTCGACTCGCTCTGTTCCGGGAACGGCGCGGCGGGACATACCCAGAAGCGGGTCATGCGCACGACCCAGGGCCGGACGGTGGCGGAGGGGGCTCCGGGCTCGGTCGGCGACGGCGGCCAGATCGCGGCTCCCACCTCCCAGATCCTGCTGCTCGCCACCGCGTCAGCGGCCAGCTGGATCTACCGGTCAACTGACGGGGGCGCCACCTGGACCACGGCAACCGTCTATGACGACGGGGGCGCCGGTTTCACAGACTTCGGTTGCACCACAGCCACCCAGTGCGTCGCCGTCCGGGGCCAGCCGGCGACTCAGACGCAAGCGCAATACCAATCGGCGAACGCGCTGATCATGTCCAGCAACGGCGGGCTCACCTGGCACCAGGTGACGATCGGATAGGCGGGGGCATGGTGGTGGCGCTGCGGCATCGCCGCCCCAGCGATGGCCTGACTATCAAAGGCGGCCGTTCCCCAACAGGGCTCGATCCAGGGCCTCGGTCACCATCCCCACCTGTTCGGCCGTGACCACCAGCGGGGGGCGGATCTTGATCACGTTGCCGGCGGGACCGGTGGCTCCGACCAGGACTCCGAGGTCGCGCATGGAATTGGCGATCCCCGCCGCCGGCAGGGGCTCGCGGGTGGAGCGGTCTCGCACCAGCTCGACTCCGACCAGCAGCCCCAGCGAGCGCACCTCGCCGATGGCGGGGTGCGCTTGCTGCAACTGCGAAAGCTGCGCCAGCAAGGCTTTTCCCATCGCCCCGGCGTGGGGCAGCAGTCCCTGGTCCTCGAGCACGTCGAGAACCGCCAAGCCGGCCGCACAGGCGACCTGATTGCCCCCGAAGGTGCTGAACCAACCGGTATCCCCAGAGAACCTCTCGACTATCTCAGCCCGGGTCACCACCGCGGCGATGGGATAGCCATTGCCCATCGGTTTGCCCAGGGTCACGATGTCGGGGACCACCCGGTGGCGCTCAAAGCCCCACATCCGCTCCCCGGAGCGGCCGAATCCCAGCTGGACCTCGTCGCCCACCAGCAACCCGCCGGCGGCCCGCCAGCGCCGCGCCACCTCGACCAGGTACTCCGATGGCGGGACCAGAATGCCCTCGCTGGTGAGGCCGGTGTCGATGAAGAGGGCCGCGGGTCGGTGCCCCCGCGTAGCCAGCGTCGCGATCGCCTGGTCGATAGCGTCGACGTAGTGGGCGACCCAGTCCGGATCTTCCTGCCGGTGGCGGCCGCGGTAGCCGTCGGGAGCGAGCACGGTCTCGACCCAGTCGGGCCGGGCCTGAGCCCGCCACTCCTCCGGAGAGAGGTCGGCTATCGCGGCCGAGATCCCGTGGTAGCCGCAGCGGGTCGCGACCCCGCCGGTGCCGCCGGTGAAGCTCCGCGCCAGCCGCCAGGCCAGGTCGTTGGCCTCACTCCCAGAGTTGACGAAGAGGACTGTGTCCAACCCCGCAGGCATGGTCGCCACCAAGCGCTCGGCGAGCTCCAGGGGGGCTTCGTGCAGATAGCGCGTGTTGCTGGCCAGGGTCGCAAACTGGCGGGCGACCGCCGCCACCACTCTGGGGTGGCAGTGGCCCACGAGCGGCACATTGTTGTAGGCATCAAGATAGCGGCGCCCGTCGGCGTCATAGAGCCAGACCCCCTCGCCCCGGACCAGATGTAGGGGCGGGTCGTAAAACAGCGGCGAGAGGGCGGCCCCCAGGAGCCGGCGCCGACGCTCAACCAACGACTCGATCGGAGCGGTGACGGGGATCGGGCGGATCCGCTCGCCTCTGGCGACGGACTGGACCAGCTGCCGCCACTTCGGCAACCCGGCCGCGGCCGCCGTCTCGAACATTCCCCACAAGCCCCGCTGCCAAGAGCTCACATAGGCGGCGCTGGCCGGGCACCTGGCCAACCTCCAGCTGGAGATGATCGCCAGGGCGGCCCAGCGACCCAACAGGAAGTCTGGCAGCAGTTCCACCTCCTGGTCCTCGAGCGGAGTTATCGAGCTGAAGCCCGCGACCAAGCGGCCCAGCGCGGCCAGCCCGTCTGGGCGGGCGAGCGCGGACTCGGCACAGATCGCCAGCTCAGCGACCAGCGCCGAATGCGCGACATCCCCGAAGTCCAGGATCCCGCTCACCACCTGCTCTTGGTCGAAGACCAGATTGCTGAGGGAGAGGTCATTGTGGATCACCTGGGCCCGCAGCCCCGGGAAGGCCGCTTGAGCGTGGTCACCGAAATCCTCCAGGGCCATTGCCACCAGGGCTCGGTGCCTGGGGTCCTGGACCCCCTCCAGGAGAGGTTTGAGCTCCAGGAGGTGTCGCAAGTTCCACACCGATGGCCTGGCTGCGGCGGGGTGGAAGAAGCCGCGCAGGGATCGGGTCAGCCGGGCGGCACAGACTCCCAACCCCCACAGTGCTTCTGGCGTCAGCTCCTGGATCTCCAGATGCCGCCCCGGCATGAAGGTGAACATGCGGACCAGCTGCCGCCCACCGACCTCGTCAGCTACCTCCGCCTGGCTCCGACCGCCCGGGATCGGCCGCATGAGGGGCAGGCCTGGATCGACCTGGGCCGCGTGGAGCATCGCTCTGGCCTGGAGTTGGAGCGCATCGTCACCGTCCTTTGGATTGCTCACCTTGAGCACGAAGGCGCGACCGTCGGCGACGACGATTCGGAAGTTCTGGTCACGCTCGCTGACCAGCGGAGTGGCTCGGCCCACGATCCCGAAATGGCTGGCTGCGATGGCCTCCGCCGCCACCAGGGTCAGCTCGGGCGCCGGCGCCTCCAGCTGTCCCAGCACCCAGCCGTCGCCAGCCATCAAACCGGACCCGAACCGAGCCGGCCGAGCGCGCGAGCACGGTCCCCCTGGGGAAGGTCGCGGTGAGGACGGGCGCCGACCTGACCGGCTCCGGGAGCGGTCAATCGGCCAATTCGGCGAGGCCGGCCAGCAGCCGGTCCACATCGGACCCATCGTTGTAATGGACCAGCCCCGCGCGCACGGCGCTCCCGGAATCCCTGATCCCGAGCGCTCCCGTCACCTCCCAGGCGTAGTTGTCGCCGCTCCACACGTTGACATGACGGCGCGCCAGGGCGGCCGCCACCTGGTCGGGAGTGCGGCCGCGAACCGTGAAGTAGGCGGTCGGCGCCCGGTCCTCCGCGCGTCCATGCAAGGTGACGTGAGCCATCTCCTCCAGTCCGCCCAAAAGCACGGCAAAGAGCCGCGACTCATAGGCCTCGACCGCGGTCATGGCGGTCAGGAGGCGCTGCCTCCTGGTCCCCACGCCACCTTGGACCAGGTTGGTCAGGTGCTCGACCGCGGCCGTAACCCCGGCCAGATCGGCAAATGCGGGCGTACCTTTTTCGAAGCGCTCCGGCACCTCCTCTGGCGAGGGGACCAACTTATCCGGGTGGATGCTCTCCAGGAGCGCCGGATCGGCCACCACCGCTCCGACATGGGGGCCGCACCACTTGTAGGCGCTGGTCGCGTAGAAGTCGGCCCCCAAGGCGGCCACGTCGATGGGCCCGTGCGGGGTGGCGTGGACCCCGTCGACATACGTGAGAGCGCCAGCCCGATGGGCCGTCGCCGTGATCCGGGCAACTTCGGGGCGGATTCCGAGCACGTTGCTGGCCGCGGTCACCGCCACCAACTTGGTGCGGGGACCCACCAACTCGGCGTACTGAGCGCTGTCCAGCTGACCGGTCCCGGGGTCCACCAGAGCCCAACGGACCCGGGCGCCCACCCTCTCGGCGGCCTGTACCCACGGTCGCACGTCGGCGTCGTGATCCAGCTGGGAGACCACCACCTCATCGCCCGGGCCCCAGGTCTTGGCGAGGGCGTAGGAGAGCCGGTAGGTGAGAGTGGTCATGTTGGGTCCCAGGATGACCCCGCCCGCCACTCCCCCCACCAGATCGGCGACCGCCTGCCTCGCCTCGGCCACGATGGCCTCACTGCGAAGGCTGGCAGGGAAGGCGCCCCCGGTGTTGCCGAGCCCACCGGTGTAGGCCCCGGCGATGGCGTCGATCACCATCTGAGGCACCTGGGTCCCGGCCGCGCCGTCCAAATACGCGTAACCATCGCGAAGGGCGGGGAACTGGGAGCGCACCTGCCCTGGTTCCAGGGTGGCTGTAGGGGTTGAGAGCGGACTCATCTGGGCATGTCTCCTGCCAAACCAGGGCCGGCCACGATGCTCAGGGCCGGCCGCCCGGCGATGTGCCTAACGGGCCGCTGGAACGAGGCGGCGCCCCTTTCCGAGCCGGGATCACGAGTGATGAACACGCCATGGAGGATACTCCAGGCCCACGGGCCCTCGGTAAGACTCCCCGGGCCTCAGGAGTAGCCGGCGCCGGCGCCGCCGTCGACCAGCAGGATGGCGCCGTCCACGAAGCTGGCCCCACCCTGGCCGAGGAACGCGATCACCTCCGCCACCTCTCTGCCTTGGGCGTACCGACCCAGGGGAGACGGCGTCCAGCGGGCCGGGTCCTCAGCACTGGACTCGGGGTCGTCCAGGGTGCCCATGTAGCGCATCCCCGGGACGGTGTCGCCAGGGCAGACCACGTTGACGCGGATTCCCTGCGGGGCGAGATCGACGGCCAGCATCCGGCCCATCATGTTCACCGCCGCCTTGGACACCGAGTAGGCGCCCAGGGGAACGTCCCCGCGCACCCCGGAGTCCGATGAGACCAGCACCACTGCGGACGGGCTCGTCTCAGCCAGCAGACGGCGAGCCGCCTGAACCTGGATCAGATAGCCCAGCACGTTGGTCGCCAGGAGCCTCTCCAGCTGAGTTGGAGGAGTGTCGATGAGCGATGCGACCACGCCCACGCCGGCATTGGCCACCAGCAGGTCCAGGCGGCCGAAGCGCTCTCGGACGGTATCCACCGCAGCCGCTGCCGCAGCTGGATCGCGGGCGTCACAGACCACAAAGTGGGCGTCCGCCCCGACCGCCCGGAGCCCGGCTGCAGCCGCCTCACCGCGGATCGAATCCCTGCCCGTGAGCACCAGGCCGAACCCGTCCTGGCCGAGTCGCTCGGCAGTCGCCAGCCCGATGCCGGAGGTGCCGCCCGTGATCAGCGCCGCTCGCCCAGAGGGCTCGGCCCCGGGCCGTATGAGTGGGCCCTGGGCTGACATGGCAGGGCATGCTACCAGAGGAGCTGGCCACCCCGGCCAGGCTTGGGGGAGCGGTCAGGCCGTCGTCGCGTCCCACCCTCCTCAACCGGGCCGGTGCTGGCGGCGCCCCTGGCCGTTGCCGTTCGGATGGGAGTTTCAGCCGGTGCCGGTGTGGGTCGGCGTCGATCCATTGGCCATCAGCAGGTCGAACCCGTCCGGGTCGTTGAGCAGGCCTGGCGTGGTCCCTGAGACGCCCCTGACACCGTACTGCCAGACGGCGGCCCCAGTGGCGGGGTCGATGGCGATCATGCGGTCATTGCTGTCATCGTTGAGCATGAAGACGCCGCTCGGCAGCAGCTCCACCAGCGAGGGCGTGTTCAGCGCGCCGGGGCCGGAGGCGACCGCATATCGGTACAGGACCTGGCCCTGACGGTTGAACTCCATGATCACACCGGGCTTGGTATAGCCGGCGATCAGGTAGCGGTTGGGCCCGATCTGCTGCGGGTCGGAGGGGTAGGTCAGGGGCAGATGGGTGGTCCAGACCAGCTTGCCGGTGGTGGTGTACTCGCTCACCCACGAGCCGTTGATCTCGGAGATCAGGATGTTCCCGTTGGGCAGGGGTGTGTCCCCGTTGGGCGAGCCCAGATGGGTTGGCGGCAGGTGCGTGCAGGAACCCGTGGTCCCGATCTGGCGGGCCAGAGTGCCGTTGGGATTGATGATCAGGACTCGACAGTTGCCAATGTCGGCGACCGAGATCTGGCCGCTCTTGAGCTGGTAGGCGTCGTCGGGGGTGTGCAGGTAGCCGGGGGCGCTGCCGGCCACGCCGGGATGCCCGTAGGTCCACAGCACCCGGCCCGACGGATAGGCGATCTTGACGATCTCCTGGTAGCTCTCCATGTTCATCACTATGGCCGTCCCGTGATCCGCAAAGAAGGCGTCGTCAGGGTAGACGAATCCCCCCGGCGGCGGCGGCGCCGTGGCGCTGGGGTACCGCCAGATGATCTGCCCCAGGGGGTTGACGAGCAGGACCTGATTGCTCCCCGCGTCCGCGATCAGAAGGTCTCCGCCGAAGAAGGGGGAGCCGGCTCCGACCGCGCCGGCGGTGCCGAAGCCCAGGTTGGGGATCAGCATCTGAACGGCGGCCACGGTGCCGGCGGCGGTCTCCCCGCCCACCAGCCAGGCTCGCGGACCGACGGTCGCGATGGCCGCATGGGACACCGGCACCCGCAGCACCCCGGCTGCGAGCGCCCGCTCAGATGTGGGGTCGAACGCCCAGATCGCCGGGTTGGGAGCCGTGCCCCCGGCGGCGGAGCTCTCGCCCCCCATCACGTACATGACTCCCTGGAGGGTGGCCGCGCTGGCGCCCGTGACCGGCTCCGGGAGGGCTCCAACCACCCTGGCGGTGTGCGTGGCGGGGTCGATCAGCTGGACTGAGGCGGTCGGCTCACCGTTGGCCGTCTGGCCGCCGAAGACGTAGATGCGGCCGCCCAGAGCGGCTACGGCTGGATAGCGAACCGGGATCGGGAGGGTTGCCACCGCCGTGAAGTTGGTCCCGTTGGTGGTAGCCAGCACGGTGGGATCGAAACTGGCGCCGTCGTACCCGCCCACGACGTAGGCGGTTCCGCCCACCACCGCAGTGGCGGAGTCGGATCGCGCCTGAGGCAGGTTGCCGCTCAAGGTAGCCGCCCCCAGGGTGCCCGGGAGCGCCTGTACCGCCGCGGAGCTGGCCACAGTGCCACCCCCAAAGACCACATCCCGGCCCCTCAGGACGGCGCCGGAAGCGTCGTGTAAGGGGCCGGTCAGGGAGCCCGAGTAGGTCAGCGCCCCACTCGTGGTGTTGAGGGTGTAGACACCCGCTGCGGACGTCCCGCCAGCTGCCAGCCCGCCGAGAATCGTCAGCTGTCCGGACGCAGGACCGGGCAGGAGCACCTCGCGGCTGAGAGGTGCCGCCAGCGACCACGGCAACACGCCTGACTCAGCGGCCGGCAACTTAGGAGCGGGCCTGCCTACGGCCGAGTGCGTCGGAGTGGCTCTGGCGGTGGCTCGGGTCACCACCCCACAGCTGGCCATCGTGACGCCAACAACGGCCACCGCCGCTACCCTGGCGAACCGGCCACGGCGGCTGGCACCCACCCACGGCACGATGCGGGTGGCAACGGGGCCCAAGCCGGAGTCAGCGGCTGACATGGGGAAGTCGACGCGGCACAATTTGGGCTCCCTCTTCAAGCAGGCTCCGACACTGCCGGAAACCCCGGCACCCAGCACAACAGCTTAGAGGAGTTGGCGGAGCAGCCCCGCGGGCATCCCGAGGCGAGCCCCGAAGTGACCACGTCATGGCGGTCCCGGCGGAGCAGCGGGGGCGCCTTTGCGACTGGGCTGGCGGTCAAGGCTGAGCGCCAGAGCCGGGCAGGCGGTCCGGGCGCGAGCGCCCTGCCGCTGGAGCCAGCGCGGCAGCGGTGTTGGCGAGATGATCGGGAAGCCCCAGTCGTCGAGGACGATCGCCTCCGGCAAGATCTCAGCGCAGAGCCCGTGGCCCACGCAGCGGGTGGGGTCCACGTTGAGGAAGCGCTCGCTCACCCTGGCTCCGGCAGCGGCAGCGTAGAAGGCGCGCCACCACCGCAGTGCCCGCGCCGATGCTGCTCCAGCTCGTCGGCAAAGGCCAGCAGGGTGGAGCGGACCAGATTGACGACCCCGTCGGGGTGTCGGCACGCGCCCCTGCCAACGATCTGCCCTGACCAGCGCAATATCCGATCGCTGACCTCCCGGCCTCCGGCCCAGGGCCGAGCCAACTCGCCCATGGCGCCGGCCAGAGCGGGCAGCCCCAGACGGCACGGCCCGCACTGGTCCGCGCTCTGGCGAGCCATCCAGTCGACCACCAGGTGAGCCTCCCGCAGTCCGCAGGCGCCGGGCGCCAACAGGTGCAGCACCCCGGCTCCCGGCGAGGCGTGGAGAGGCGCCAGAGCCCGGCGCGACAATTCCGCGGTGGCAATCTGCGCTGGCAGCAGCCACGACCCAAAGTAGCCCCCGACCAAGAGCGCGGGTGCGGCCGGCTCTGCTCCCGCCGCTTCGAGCAGGGCGGAGATCCGGATACCGATGGGGACCTCGTACACCCCGGGACGACCAACCGCGCCGCTGAGGCTGACCATCATGGTGCCCGGCTCATCCGCGGTCCCGCGGCTGCGGAACCACTCGGGCCCGAAGCGAGCGACCAGCCCCAGGTGGGCCAGCGTCTCCACGTTCTGAACCAGGGTGGGTCGGCCCCGCCAGCCGCGCTCCACCAGTCTTTGGCGCTGGTAGCGAGGCCGCGCGGGCCCGCCCTCGAGCCAGCTCACCAGAGCCGTCTCCTCTCCGCCAACGAAATTCCTGGGGCCGAGGACAAGCTCCACCTTGGGCCCATGGGGCCCATGGCGGGGACGGTCGACCAGGGCGGCCGTGACGCTCCGCCAGGCTGCCTGAGAGGGCACCACCAAGAAGCTGCGCTCGGCACGGGTCGCGACCGCGACGGTCTCCAACCCATCCAGGACCAGATGCGGCCGCAGCCGCAGCAAAAGATCGTCCTTGCCCGCTGCGGGCTCGGTCTCGCTGCCGTTACCGACGACCACCACCCCGGACACGCCCCGCTTCAAGGCGGCAGCCAGTTTGGTGGCGGCCGGGAATCCCGCACCTCCACGGCCTCTGAGACCGGAGCCACCGATGGCCCCTAGCAGGTTCCCTGGGGCCGTCCCGCGCAACACCTCGGAGATTGGGCCCCCCAAGCGCTCCCGGTGCTGCCCCCACGCTTCAGCCGTACCCCCACGCGGGCCGGCCAATAGGCGGAGCGCCCCGAACCCACCCCCGTCCACCGCCGCACCGGCTGACAGCTCGCGGTCGAGCGCAATCATCCGTCGTCCCCCGGCAACGAGCTGGCGGCGGACGGGGCGGTCCCGAAGTAGAGTTCGCCGACGACCCGCGAGGCGGTTGAACTGGAGTTGAGGACGAGCTCCGCTGGGACCACGGGACCGCCCGGGGACCGCAGACTCATGCCCACCACCGACCCCTGCAGGTTGACGATCGGGCCCTGATAGGTGGTGGCCACCCCCGCCGGACGATAGCTGGCGGTGCCACTGGCGTTGCTGAGACCCCCACCGCTGCTCGGCTGGCGCGTGAGCACCACTTGCAAAGAGCCCAGCGGCACGGTCCCGGAGATGGTCAGCGTGGCCAGATTCCCGCCCCCTGACTCAACCATGGTCCCGTTGAACCGCGCCACAAAGGGAGCGCCGGAGGCGGCGCTCGACCCGCCGGTTCGGGAGCCGGTTGCGCCCGTCGAAGCCAGGGCGGTGGTGGGAGTTCCCGCCCGAATCGCCCAACCCGACTGCAGAGGTCCCGATGCCGCCCAGGCAAGCACGGCCAAAGGAGCGGCGGCGGTGGCCAGCATCAGCCCGGCTCGCCACCCGGGGGCGGTCCTGACGGCCCGTCCCAGGCGGAACAGAACGGCGGCCACGACCAGACCGAGACATGCCATCTCATAGACGAAGGCCAGATTCCAGCGAGTGTCGGTGCCGGTCCCAACGGCATGGACGACCGCCAGTGGCCAGGACAGGTAGCCCAGCCAGTGGATCAGCCGCCACCAGCTCGGTCGCAGGCGGCCGCGCAGCAGGCTGGTCGCCACCACCGCCACGAGCAGATCCAGGCTGAGAGTACCCAGGCCCAGCCAGACCGGTCGATAGGGGCTGACGAACGGGACCAGGACGGCCCACCATCCCACCGGCACGAAGGGGTCGAGTTCTATCGTGACCACATGGATGACCAGCAGGAGCACCGCCAGCAGCGCGAGGTTGCGGTGCAGCCCCTGGACCACGAAGCGCGGCCAACCGGGAGGGTGCCAGCCGCCCTGGATGGCGATCCCCAGGACCAAGTTGAGGGAGAGCAGGCCGAGCAGAACCAGGCCGCTCCCCCGGGCCAGGTACCAGAGCGCATTGGTGTTGATCCCGGCCACCAAAGGCACCATCAGGCGGCCGCCCCGGGCCAGATCAGGGGCGGACACTCATCGTCAGACCGCGTCCAGGCGCCCAAGTGGAGGACGCGCCCATCACCGGCCACCAGACGAGCGGCCGCCCCCGACCCCTCGATCAGGGCCAGGCCGGCCCGGCCACCCACCAGGGTGGCCGTGGCCAGGGCATTGGCCTCCAGGCAGGTGGCCGCCGCCACGCTCACGGTCCGCCAGGGGCTGTCAGCCGGGACACCGGTGCGGGGATCGATCAGATGATGCATCGCGATTCCGGCCCGCCGCCACCGCCGCACTGCGGTCGAGGAGGTCGCCATCGCCGGCGCCACCAGCACCACGGTCTGGCCGGTCGCTCCGGGGCTGGCTTGGTGGTCGTCACTGATCCTGACCACCCAGCCTCCTGGGGGCGCCGGCCCAAAGGTGGCGATGTCTCCACCCAGGCTCACCAGGGCCGGACCATGTAGGGACTTCGAGATCGCCCGAGCCGCCTCGTCGGCCAACTGCGCCTTGGCGGTGGCGCCCAGGTCGAGCATCACCCCAGGGGGACGGGTCACTCGGGTGCCAGCCACGGTGACCCGCCACCAGCCCGGCACCGGACCGCCGGGCGGCAGAGGTCCGATCTGGACCCTGGTCATCTCGGCGAAGTCGCCCTCATAGCCGGCCGCGACCAGGGCGGCCCCAACCGTGGGATCGACCAGGCCATGGGTGCGGCGGGCCCAGAAAAGCGACGCCCGGAGCAGGTCGGCCAGCCGCCAACTGACCTCGCGCTCGCCGGCAGGGTCGGAATTCAGGCCCGAGATATCGGAGTCGGGTCGAAACCGGTTGGCGGCGCGGTCGGCCTGGTCGAGCCATTGGTCAAGCCATTGCAGGCTCGACTCCAAGGCGGCTCCGGCTGGCACCACCACCTGGGCGGTGGTGCCGAGCGCCGCTCTACTGGCCCCAACCAGCCCGGGGCCGGCGTCGATGGGGCCCCACTGCCCGGTCAAGATCCGCCCGAGGTGACCACCGGAGTTGCGGCGCTGGGCGCTGGGGCGGTTCCCTGGCCGACGCCCGAGCTTGCCGGATTGACCGGTATGGAGCCGCCTCCGGAGCTGGAGGTACCCGACGCGTTGGCAACGGTCGGGGTGGCGGTGCGACCGGGAAGGGCGTTAGCGACCGCGGCCCCGGCGGCTCCGGTCGCCACCATTGCCCCGAGACCGGCCCAGATGCTGAGCCGGCGCAGCAGCGACTCGCCCCGACTGCGCTGTGCCGGCCCGGATGGAAGTTCAGGAAGCATTGACTGAGGCTATCCGACCGGTCTGTGGCCTCCCTGAGAGCGAGCCGAGATTCCCCTGAGACCCAAGTCGGGAGCGCCGGAACCGTCGCATGCTGCCCGCCAGCGCCGGTCCGGTCGTGATGGTGCGGGCCTATGATGACTCCGCCGATGCGGCCGGGAGGAAGTGCCAGGGGCGACCACAGCGCCAGCTGCCCCTCGTCGACAGGCGCCTTGGCCAAGGTGGGCCAAGCAGCGCCGCGGATTTGCATCCGCTGGGCCGGAATGATGGCCCGAGGTCGGCACTAGGCGGGAACTCCCAAGATCCCGTGAAGCGGCGCACGTGCGCTGAGTCCCGGCGCCGGGCGGAGCACAGACGTGCTCTCAGCCACAGGCACTGGGAGCTGACCGGCTCGGGGAAGTGGTCAGGCGAGCCGGCCCTGGGGCGCCAGTGGCAGGTCTCGGAGGCGGCGTCCGGTGGCGGCGAATATGGCGTTGGCGATGGCCGGGGCGACCGCGATGATGGGGGTCTCGCCGGCTCCCGCCGGCTCCTCCTCGGGCCGATCCACCAGCACCACCTCGATGGGCGGCACATCCATGAAACGCGGCACCCGGTACTGGCGCAACGAGGCGTTGGTGATCTCTCCGTCGGCGAACTCGATCGCCTCGAACAAAGCCCCCCCCAACCCCATGATGGCCGCGCCCTCCACCTGGTTGGCGAGGTTGTCGGGGCTCACAATCGCGCCGCAGTCAAACCCGGTCACCAGGCGGATCAGCTCCAGGCGCTGGTCAGGGTGCACCTGCACCTCGGCACAGGTGACGATCCGGCCATCCTTCTCCAGCCCGACCGCCAACCCCAACCCGTGGCCGTCCCCGGTCCTCCGGCCCTGCCATCCCGCCCGCTCGGCCACCCTCTCCAGCACCTCCCCCAGGCGCCGGTCACTGAGCTGACGGAGGCGGTAGCGCAAGGGGTCCTCGCCCATCAGATTGGCGAGCTCGTCGACGTGGGACTCGCGGGCGAAGTTGTTGGCGGTCGCGGCCAGCGCTCGATACGACCCCTGGCGAAGGGGTGAGGCAGCCGGCTGGAAGCGCAGCCGCCAGTTGGGAATCGCGTAGGGCGGCTGGATGGCGTGCGGCCCCGAGTTCAGGTTGGTGAAGTCCCAGGCCGTGATGGCCCCACCCGGAGCGGTCGCGCTGGACACGTCGATCACCGCCGCCGGACGCAGGTAGGCCTGGGTGAACTCCTCTGTCCGGCTCCAGGCCACCCGGACCGGCCGCCCCGCGCGGCGAGCCAGAATGGCGGCGGCCAGGGCCGCCTCACCGGTGTGCTTGCCCCCGAACCCGCCTCCGAAATCGGGAACCACAACCTCGACCAGCGACTCCTCGATGGCCAGCGCCTCAGCCACCTCATGGCGCACCGCGAAGGGCCGCTGGGTGCCGGTCCAAACCGTTACCGTATCGCCCCGCCAGCTGGCGACCGCACTCCTGGGCTCCATCGGGACATGGGCGATGTAGGGAATGGTGTAGGTGGCGGCGAGGCGCTGGCTGCCGGCTTGGAGCGCCCCATCCACATCCCCAGCCTCCTCCAGCGATGACCCGCCCCAGCCATCCACCTGCACCGGATGCTCTCGGAGGTACCCGCTCAAGGTGGCGCCGGTAACCGTCGGGCCCGGACTCCAGGTGGCCCGCACCGCCGCGATCGCCCGGGAGACCTGGGCCCGATCCTCCCCCACGGCGCCGACCATGTCACCCTCCCGGATCAGTTGCACGCCCTCGACCTGCTGCGCGAGCGTGAGATCCGCCGACCGCAGCTCGGCTCCATGGAACGGGTGGGGCAGGGTTCGTCCCTCGAGCATCCCCGGCAAAACGACGTCAGATGGGAAGACCCTGGTCCCGCTCACCGCGCCGGGGGAGGAGACTCGCGGGGCTCGCTCACCGGCAACGGTCCATGCCGAAGGAGGGGTCAACTCCTCGTGGCGACCGGCCTCGCGCACCAGGCGAGCCCCCTCCACCAGGTCTCCGTAGGAGATCGATCGAGATGGGTCCGCGGCGTGCACCCAGCCATCCGCCAGCTGTTCCTCCCCGACTTCTCCGAGCCGCGCCTGGGCCAACTCCAGCAGCCCGCGCCGGGCCGCCACCGAGGCCAGGCGGAGGTGGAGGCCGGCATCAGGCATCGACCGGCTCCCGAAGGTGCCCATATCGAACGGGGAGATGTCGGTGTCACCCATCACCATGACCACCCGGCTGAGGTCGACCCTGAGCTCCTCGGCGACCAGCTGGGCCAGTGCGGTCCGGTTGTCCTGGCCGCCGTCAACCTTGCCGATGAACGCTGTCACCACCCCCGTGCTGCCGACGTGCACGAAGGCGCCCCCGTCGGCCCAGCGCGGCCCCGAGCTGGGCGGGGGAGCTCCCGCGAGAACCGCCACCAGTCCGTCGGGAAGCAGGTCGAAGTAGCGCCGATCCAGAGCCGGTGTCAGGTCGAAGGGAGTTGGGGCCCGGGTTTGAGGATGGGGCGTCGGCGGGCCCGGCGGCGGCATCGGCGTCGTTTCAGGCCCGGCAGCCCCCGCCCTGGCCACCGCCTTGAGGATCCGGGAGTAGGTGCCGCAGCGGCAGATGTGACCATTCAGGGCAGTCTGGATCTGGAGCTGGTCGGGGCTGGGATCTCGGGCCAGCAGAGCGGCCGCGGCCAGGACCATCCCGGGGGTGCAGAACCCGCACTGCAGGGCGCCTTCGGCGAGCAGCGCCGCCTGAACCGGGTGCAGCTGTCCAGCTGGCGCCAGCCCCTCGATGGTGGTTACCTGGCGCTCCCCAACCTCGGCCACGCTGGTGGAACAGGCGAGGTGGGGCTCGCCGTCGAGGAGGACCGTGCAGGCGCCACAGGCGCCTTCACCGCAGCCGTACTTGGTGCCCCTGAGCTGCAGCTGGTTCCGCAGCACCCCCAGCAGCGACTGGGAGGGCTCGCCGCTGACCTCCCGGATTCCTCCGTTGACCGCCAGCCTCAGAGTACCCACGAGCACGACCTCCACTCCCCGCCAGTTGGCCCAGCTTACGGCCGACGAGGGAGGGAGGCGAGCGACGCAGTCGCCGCTGGACGGGACTGGACCAGCGCTCAGCCCCACCGGCGCCGGCGGACACCGCGGTCCGCCTCCGCCCCGGCCCTCAGCCAGCCATCGCCCCTGGTGTCCGGCACCGGCCGCGCCCCGGGACCGTGGCGCTTTGCCAGTGGCCGCCGCTGGCCCACGCAATCGTGACCCAGCTGAACGTAGCCGCGGACCGCCAGGGCCGCGGCCTGGCTGGCTCCGCAGGGACTCCCGCCAGTCCGCCGGAACGGATGGCGGGCAACCTTCTCGGGGTCTGACGGGCGATCACGGCCGGTCCGGTTGGCTGCCCAGCCTAGGCGGGGACGGTGCCCATAAGCTCCAGCAGGCGGGCTGGGGGGAGGTGCTGTTCGGTGACTCGCACCCCCAGCGACGACAGGGCGTCGGCGATGGCATTGCAGAGAGTCGCCGGGGCCACGATCATCCCCCCCTCCCCCACGCCCCGAAAGTTCACGTCGGGGTCCAGCGGAATGGTCGGCAGGTGTTCGATCTCGATTGCGGGAACGTCGGTGGCGGTGGGGAGCAGGTAGTCCATGAGCGACCCCGAAAGGTACTGACCGGTCTCGTCATAGACCGAGCGCTCGAGCAACACCGCTCCGATCCCCTGGGCGACCCCGCCGCGGACCTGGCCCTCCACCACGGCGGGGTTGATCAGCTCCCCGCAATCCTCCACCACCCAGTAGCGCTCGATGTTGACCAGTCCGGTGCCGGCGTCCACCTCGACCACCGCGCAGTGGGTACCACCCGACCAGCCGCTCTCGCCACCGTCGAAGGCGAAGGTCACCTCCAGATCCGAGTCGACCCCCGGAGGCAGGCGACCACCGACCGCGACCGCGGCGGCGAGTTCGGCCAGCGTCAGGGTGGGGGCGGATGGGGCCCGCCCCACCACCACTCCGTGCGCTATGTCGAGCTGGTCGGGACTGGCGTCGACCAGCTGCGCCGCAACCTCGAGAACCTTCACCCGCAGAGCCCGCGCCGCGTGCAGGGTGGCTCCGCCCGCCATGGTCGCCGAGCGGCTGCCGCCGGTGCCAAAGCCCTGGGGCACCTGGTCGCTGTCGCCCACAATCACCGCGACCTGCTCGATGTCCACCCCGAACCAGTCGGCGGCAACCTGGGCCAGAGTTGTCTGATGGCCCTGCCCGTGGGGCATCTGGGAGGTGAAGACCGCCAGCGTCCCATCTGGCTCGAGGCGCATCCGCACCCGCTCCCAGTTCTCCGGATCCTGGGATTCGCCGGGCGAGCGCGGACCGGGAGCGGGCTCGATGTAGGTGGCCAGGCCCAGACCGAGGTAGCGGCCCTCCCGGCGGGCCGCCGCCTGCCGGTCTCGGAACTCCTTCAACTTGACTAATTCCGCCATCCGCTCCAGCGACTCGCGGGCGGTTACCCCAGCCAAGCTGGGGCCGGTCACCATCTCCAGCGGCGGCTCCCCCCGTACGGCCAGGTTGCGGCGCCGGATCTCAAGCGGCTCGATGCCAAGCTCAGAGGCGATCAGGTCGATCATGCGCTCGCGGACCCAGGTCTCCGCCGCCCATGGCCCCCGGTAGGCGACATAGCTGGCCTTGTTGGTCACCACCACGGTCCCAGAAAATGAGATCGCCGAGATCCGGTAGGGACCGGGAATCAACTCCTGGACGGCGCCAACCAGCTCCCCCGCAATCCCCGGATAGGCGCCCGAGTCGATCACCATCTTCACCTTGAGGCCGAGGATGTCGCCGTCATTGGTGACTGCGGCCTCCACCTCGAAGCTCTCCTCACGGGCCTGTCCGGAGGCGGTCAGGTTCTCGTTGCGATCCTCGATCCATCGCACTGGCCGGCCCAGCTCGCGGCTGGCGGCGGCACAGGCCACCTCCTCGCGGCTGGCCCCGAACTTCAGCCCGAACGAGCCCCCGACGTCCCCGGCGCGCACGTGCACCCGCTCCAGCGGCATGCCCAGCTGTCTGGCGAGCTGTTGGCGCACACCGTGGACGCCCTGGGTCGAGATGTGGACCAGAAGGTCCCCACTGGCCTGGTCGAAGCTGGCCACAATGCCCCGGCACTCCATGGGGACGTTCTGCTGCCGGTGCTGGCTGAGGCTCGCCCGGACCACCCGGTCGGCTCTGGCAAAGGTCGCCGCCACATCGCCGAACTGACGCTCGGTCGGGCCCGACAGGATGTTGCTGCCAAGGTCATCGAAGATGGGCGGGCTGGCGGGATCAAGCGCCTGCTCGGCGGTGGCCACCGCCGGCAGGGGATCGTAGGCCACCTCGATCAGCTCACAGGCGTCCTCGGCCAGGTAGCGGGTCTCGGCCACCACCATCGCCACCGGGTCGCCTACCAGGCGGACCTTGTCGGTGGCGAGCAGGGTGAAGCTCGGGGGACCGGCCTCGGCGCTCCCCAGCTCCGACGCCTGCCCACCGCCCGCGCTCGCCAGCTTGGCCATGGCGGCGCCGTCGAACACGGCCACCACGCCCCGAGCCCGGCGGGCGGCCTCCGTGTCGATCCGCAGCAGCCTACCGTGGGCCAGGGGACTGCGCAGGAAGGCGACATCCAAGGTGCCAGGCAGGCGCAGGTCACCGACATAGCTGGCTCGCCCGGTGAGGATGCGGAGGTCCTCGGTGCGCCGCACCGCGGCCCCGGTGTAGCGCTCGGCGACGGCCGATCTGTCCGACCTCGGCGGCGCCATCGAGGACATCCCTCCGTCGCGCTCTGGTAGCTGGGTGGCGTCTGCCATGGCCGTCAGCCTCCGGCCGGGGGAGCGCCAATGGCCGCCAGCACGCCCCTCACAATGCTCTGATAACCGGTGCAGCGGCAGAGGTTGCCGGCCAGGGCCTCGCGCACCTCGGCCTCGCTCGGGGCTGGGTTCTCAGCCAACAAGGCTGTGATCTGCATCAAGAAGCCGGGGGTGCAGAAACCGCACTGGAAGCTGTGGTTCTCCCACATCGCTCGCTGGAGGGGCCCCAGGGTCCCCTCTGGCGCCAGCCCCTCGATGGTGCGCACCTCGCAGCCGTGGGCCTGCACCGCCAGCATGAGGCACGCTCGAGCCGGCTCTCCGTCGACCAGCACGGTGCAAGCGCCGCAGACGCCGTGCTCGCAGCCGAGGTGGGTGCCGGTAAGCGCGAGGTCCTCTCGAAGGAAGTCGGCCAGGGTCTTGCGGGCCTCCGCATACCCCCGCCGGGGCGTGCCGTTCACGGTCAGCTCGATGGTGATGATCTCGTCGGCGGAGATGGCCTGGCTCGGTCCGCTCATCCGGTATCTCCCTCCCCCAAATCGCGCTGTGAATTGTGGACTGCAGCTCGCCGGGAGGCAACCGCAAGGGCCCGGCGCACCAGCGCCCGGGCGACCTGGCGCCGGTATCCGGACGAGCCGTGCAGGTCGGATCTGGGCTCGAGTCCGTCGGCGACGGCCTCGGCCACTCCGGCGAAGCGAGTGGGGTCAGGCGCGGCCCCCACCAGGCTCCTCTCCGCGTCGATCGCGCGCACCGGCACCTGGGCCACCCCGGTCAGGGCCAGGCGCGCCTCGGCAATGTTCCCCGCCTCCAGCCGGACGGCCACAGCCACCCCCACCATGGCGAAGTCACCGTGGCGCCGGGCCACCTCCATGAAGCAGACGCCCATCCCGGTCGCGAGGCGAGGAATCCGGACCTCGGTCAGGATCTCGTCGGGCTCAAGGGCGGTGCTAAAGAAGCCGGAGAAGAAGTCCTTGGCGGCAACCGTCCGCTCGCCCCGGGCGGCACTCAGCACCACCATCTCGGCGTCCAATGCCGCCGCCACGGCGGGGAGCTCCGCCGCGGGATCGGCATGAGCGAGACTGCCTCCCAAAGTCCCCCGGCTGCGGATGGCGGGGTGGCCGATGAATGGCAGCGCGGCGCTCAGAAGTGGGGCCAGGCGTCGCACCAACTGGGAGCGCTCCAGGGTTCGCTCCCGCGCCATCGCACCCAGGGCGAGCCCCCCATCGCGCTGGTCCACGCCAGCCAGCCCAGGCACCCTGGCGAGGTCGACGAGCAGCGCCGGGCGCGCCAAGCGCAGGTTCAACAGGGGGACCAGGCTCTGACCGCCCGCGAGGACCTTCGCGTCGTCCCCGTGTTCCGCCAACAAGGCGAGCGCCTCGCCCAGCGACTCGGGTGCCCGGTAGGCGAAGGGGGGCGGTTTCACAACGCCCGCAGCATACAAACGGGAACCGGCAGAGTGTCAACTGCGTAAGGGCCCTGAAGGGAGCGCCTCCCGGGAGGCGATGACCATAGGTCTCTGGCCCGCCAGCGCCAATCCCCGGGGCGGGCTGGGCCCGGCTCGAGCAACGGTTCGGCTCTGGTTCAGCTCATGATCCGGCGAGAGGTGACGGTTTCACGCATCCACAGGCCGGGCCGAGGAGCGCTCCTGGTCCCAGCCTGGTGCGAGCCCCGCCAAGCAGCCAGGGCCGGCCCTCTGGCCCCAGGGAGCCTCGCCCAGCTGCCGTTATGCGAACTGGGGAAGCGTGGTTACGAGTTTGCTGCTATGCTGGCTCCCGTAGCTGCACTCAGTCAGCTGCAGCCTCTTGGTGATCCCTCGTCCCGCTTCCAAAGCGGCATCTTCGAGAAGCGTGACTACCTGATCCGGCGAGGGCACAAGCGGGCGCTTTCGCCCAGGGGCATCAAGTGAACTCATTCACAGATCTCGAACTACGGCCGCGCATCCAGCAGACCCTGACCGGCCTGGGCCTCTCGGTCCCGACCCCGGTCCAGGCCGAGGCGGTGCCGATCCTGATGGCGGGCCGGGACTGCGTCATTCAGTCACCGACCGGCTCGGGCAAGACGCTGGCGTTCCTGATCCCGCTGGCTGAGAAGCTGCGTGGCCACCAGAATCGCGACCCCCGTGCCCTCATCGTCACCCCCACCAGGGAGCTGGCGACCCAGATCGGGGCCGTGCTCACTCAGCTCGACCCGCAGCTGCGTCAGGCCCTGGTCTTCGGTGGCGTCGGCTATGGCAACCAGATCAACAAGCTGCGCACCGCTGACGTGATCATCGGCTGCCCGGGGCGGCTGGTTGACCTCAGCAAGCGCGGCTCGGCGCTGCTGGGCGGGGTGGAGTACCTGGTCCTGGATGAGGCGGATGAGATGCTGGACGCCGGGTTCGCCAAGGATGTGGAGGAGATCACAGACCGCACCAACAAGCGCACCAGCGACCAGCGCCGCCAGACCGTGCTGGCCTCGGCGACGATGCCGGACTGGGTGGCCAAGATGGCGCGCAAGCACCTGGTCGACCCCCAGCATGTGGCGGTGGCGCCCAACCCGGAGTCCGACCTGGAGCACGGCCTGGTGTCGGTGCCCCGAGCCCAGAAGGTGGCCGTTTTGAGCCAACTGCTGAAGCAGTCGGCGTCCACGATCGTCTTCCACCGCACCAAGCACGGAGCCAAGAAGCTGGCTCACGACCTGACCGCTCTCGGGCACCGCACAGCCGAGCTCCAGGGCAACCTCTCGCAAGCGTCTCGCGACCGGGCCATCGCCTCCTTTCGACGCCGGGAGACCACCGTGCTGGTGGCGACCAACGTGGCGGCGCGGGGGATCGACGTGGTGGATGTGAACCTGGTGGTCAACTACGAGCTGCCGGACACGGCTCAGTGGCTGACCCACCGGGTCGGCCGCACCGCCCGCAACGGCGCCAAGGGCAGGGCGCTCACCTTCCTCAGCGAGGACGACACCGAAAAGTGGCGCAAGCTGCGCCGCCTGGGTGCCCCCGAGCTCCGCTTCGTGGACGCCCAGCACCTGCTCAGCACCGGGGCCATGAAGTACGTCGAGGCTCGTCCGGAGCGGCTCAACGATCGCGGACCTCAGCCTCGCCACCACCAGGGCCCCAGCCGGGTCAGGACTCCCGGGCGATCCTTCGCTCCACGCTCGGGAAGGGCCTGAAGCGGTCGGGATAGGGACCTCTCCCCAGCCGCCTCCACAGGGCCGTTGCCTCCCGCCTTGGCCGACGTCGGCCGATGCGGGAATCTGGGCCCCAGGCGTGCTGCGCCAAGGGCACGGCCTGGGGAGGCCCTTCTCCCTCGCGTCGCCTATTCAGCGATGAAACGCTCCGCCCCCAGCGCTCCCAGCGCCCCAGCACCGGAGCGCTGGCCGATACCGGCCTACCGGACACTCGGCTGCTGACCACCCGATCGCCGCGCCGGTCCAGCGCTCCGCTCGCTCAGCCGGCCAGGCTCATCAGCTCTGAGGCGTCCAGGGCCAGCACCAGCTGCGCGGCATCGCGAGGCAGGCCGGGATTGAGGCCGGTGAGCTCCCGAATCCGGGCCAGCCGGTTGAAGACGGTGTTGCGGTGGCAGGGGAACCGGTCGGCCACCTCGGCGACCGAGCCGCCCAGGTCGAAGTAGCTGCGCAGGGTGCGCAGCAGCAGGCTGCGCTCTCCCCCGGGCAGCTCGAAGATGGCCCCGAAGACCCGCTGCGCCAGCCTCTGGGCCAGCTCCGGCGAGGAGATCAGAATGGCGCTGGGCAGCCGCTCGTCCAGGCTGGTGATCAGGTGCTGGTGGGGAGGGATCGCCCGCACCGCCAGCTCCGCCTGCCGATAGGCGGTGCCGACCTGGGCCAGGCTCCCCACCGCCGGGCTGAGACCAGCCCGTAGCGGCGCCAGCTCGCCCAGGCTCTGCTTGACGGTTTCGAGGCTGGCCCTGCCGAGTGCCAGCAGGCCGGCCAGGCGCTCCTCCTGACGGGTCCACTCGGACCTGATCCCGTGCGTCAGCAGGGGCCTCGCCACGGCTTCAACTGTCCCCAAGGCGGGTTCCGCCACGGCCACCATGTAGGGTCCCTTTTCGGGCAGGCTCAGGCTTTCCGCGGCGAAGACCAGGTCGCGCTCGGTCGCCATCCCCGTGAACAGCCCCTGCAGCAGCGCCTGCCTGCGAGTCCGGTCGCGGCTCAGCATGCCCGCCTCGGCGTGGCGGTAGGCCTGGCCCACCGCCGCGGATAGTTCGTCGGTCATCTCCCAGACCACCACCGCCGCCTCCATCAGCTGGTCGGTGGGAGGCTCCGGCCGGCTGCGCGCCTCCTCCAGGAGCGCGTCCCAGATCACGCCACCCCCCAGGCGGTAGGCGCGCAGGACGCTCTCGAGAGGAACCCCCAGCTCGGCGCGGCTGCGACCGGTCGCCCAGGCCTGCTCCCGGCTGGGGGCCTGCTCCTGTGGGATCCGGGTCAGGGCCGCGAGATATTCCTGGAGGCTGTCGTGCACGGAGCGGCGCAGCTCCGCCAGGGGTATCAGCCGCTCCTCGCGGTAGCCCTCCTCGCGCTCACAGATGGCGGCCACCGTGCGCTCCGAGATCTGGGGAAGCCGCTGGTAGAGGGATCGTGCCAGCGACGCCAGCACCCGCATGGACTCCCCGGACGGCGACCGCCTCGCTGCCGGCCCGGGTACGGCGACCTGCGCCACCCTGCTGTACCTCTCTGCCCTGCGCCAATGTGCGGCTGCACACCGGAAGACCGACCCAGGCCGCTCCCTGAGGTGGCAGCGCTGATCCCAAATGCTACGCCCTGGGCCAGGTGCACAGCTGCCGGGCCAGGGTCCACGGACCGGGCTGCCCACCGGTGGGGCCCACCCGCCTAGCCGGATTTGGGGTCCGCGACTCCATAGCGGGCGCGCAGGACCTTCTTGTCGAACTTGCCGACCCCGGTCTTGGGCACCGCCTCCAGGATCTCGATCCGATCGGGGAGCTGCCACTTCTCCCATCCGCGGTTGAGCAGGTGCCCACGCACCTCCTCCAGGGTCACGGAGGCACCGTCCCGGGGGACCACGGCGGCCATCGGCCGCTCCTGCCACTTGACGTCGGGAAGGGCTACGACGGCCGCCTCCAGCACCCCCGGCATGGCCATGATGTCACCCTCCATGTCGACGGACGAGATCCACTCCCCTCCCGACTTGATCAGGTCCTTGGTGCGATCCACGATCACGAAGTAACCCTCGGGCGACATGGTGGCGACATCCCCAGTGCGGAACCAACCGTCCTTGGTGAACCGCTCCGGCGAAGCGCCGCCGTGGTAGGAGTCCGCCACCCAGGGGCCGCGCACCAGGAGTTCCCCGATGGCGGTGCCATCGGCCGGAAGATCGTGATCGGACTCGTCGACGATCCGGACGTCGACTCCGGGCAAGGGCAGCCCGGCCTTGATCCGCACCTCCTTGCGCAGGCGGTCGGGGTCCCAACCCCTCATCTTGTGCTTGGGCCAGGCCAAAGCGGCCACCGGCGAGGTCTCGGTCATTCCCCAGCCCTGGACCAGAGTGATCCCGAACTCCTTCTCGAAGCGCTCGATCAGGGCCATCGGGGGCTGGCTACCTCCCGCCATCAGAAAGCGCAGCGCGGGCAGCTCGACCTGACGCCGCGCCAGCTCGTCAACCACCCCCGCCCAGATGGTGGGAACTCCGGTGGCCAGGGTGACGTCCTCCTCCTCCAGCAGGCTGACCACGGTGGCGGGGTCCATGAAAGGCCCGGTGAAGACCTGCTTGGCGCCGACCATCACCGCCGCGAACGGCCCCCCCCAAGCGTTGACGTGGAACATGGGAACAATCGCCAGGGCGGAGTCCTGGGGGCCGAGGCCGGTGGCCGCCCCTGAGGTCGTGGTGAGCGCATGCAGGTAGGTGGAACGGTGGGTGTACTCCACCCCCTTGGGTCGCCCGGTGGTGCCCGAGGTGTAGCAGATGCCGAGCACCGTCTCCTCGGGGATCTCCCGGCGCGGGTAGCTGCTCGGCTGGGCGGCCAGCAGCTGCTCATAGGCGAGCACCTGGGGCAAGGTGGTCTCGGGGGCCTGATCGGCGAGCACGATGATGTGCTTGACGCCGCCCAGGGACCCCTGGATCCGCTCCAAGACCGGAATCAGGCTGCTGTCGACCAGAATCGCCTGGTCGCCGGCGTCCTGAATGATGAACTCCAGGTCGGGGGTCGGCAGGCGCGGGTTCAGGGTGTGCAGCAGCCGTCCGGTGCAGGGGATCCCGAAGTAGCACTCCAGGTGGCGGTAGCCATTCCACGCCAGCGTCGCCACCGGTGCCCCAGGCGGCAGCCCCAGGGCATCCAGAGCGTGCATCAACTGCTGGCTGCGGCCGCTGAAGTCGGCATACGTGTAACGGTGGCGCTGGCCGGGGCCGACCTGGGTGACGATCTCGGTGTCCCCGAAGTAGCGTCCTGCGTGTTCGAACATCATCCAGGTGTTGAGCGACGCGTGCATCATGCCCATGGCTGTCACCCTCCTCGGTGCGCCGGCTGGCTCTCGGCGGTGGACCCACCACCGGCCAGCAGCTGGCTCGCCAGACGGCGGCGATGCTGGCCGGGTGACCCGCCGAAGTGCTCGATCCAAAGAGCTCGCTTGTAGTAGCGGTGAAGCGGGCTCTCCCAGGTGAACCCCATGCCGCCGTGAACCTGGATGACGCGCTCGCAGGCGTGCACCGCGGCCTCGGCGGCCGCTGACTTGGCGGCCGCCGCCGCCAGGCCCAGCTGGGGATCGTCGACGCTGATGCACCAAGCGGCCCAGTAGGCGAGGGAGCGGGCCAGCTCCACCTCCACGAAGGTGTCCACCAGGGGATGGGAAACCGCCTGGTAGGAACCGATCGGACGGCCAAACTGCTCCCGGGTGCGGACATGTTCCAGGCCCCACTCCAGGACTCGCTGCGCCACTCCGACCGCCTCCAGCGCCAGCGCGGTGGCGAGCCTGAGCCGCATCGCCTGGGCCAGCTCCTGGGCCGGCGGCCCCGAGGCGAGCACCTCCCCCTGCGAGCTGGACAGAGCCACCATCCGACGAGTGCTGTCGATCGAGGTGGCGGGCCGCCCCTCCGGCGCCACCGCCAGCAGCTGATCGCCCCTCAGAAGGACCACCTGGTCCACGAAGGCCAGGTCCGGGACCAGATTGGATTCGCCCAGGCAGGCCGACCACCGCCGGCTTCCGGCAGCCACCTGGGCGAGCTGGTTCCCGGAGAGGGCCGGCCGGGCGAAGCCGATCGTGGAGAGGTAAGGGCCCGGGAACAGAGAGCGTCCGAATTCCTCGATCAGGATCGCCTCCTCGATGAAGGTCAGGCCAGCCCCCCCCAGATCCTCGGGCACCGAGACCCCCAGCCAGCCCAGCTGGGCCAGCTCCGGCCATATGTCGGGGTCCCAGCCGGCCTCGGACTCGGCCAGCTGAGCCACCCGGGACGGTGGGAAATGGGCCTCCAGAAACGAGCGGGCCTGCTCTCGCAGTTCGCGCTGCTCCGAGCTGAACGTGAAGTCCATCAGCGTGACCTGGGCAGCCCGAGCACGCGCTCGGCGATGATGTTGCGGAGGATCTCGGAGGTTCCGGCCTCGATGGTGTTGCCCCGGCTGCGCAGCTGCTGGTAGTTCCAGAACCCGTCGTCCACGACGCCCTCCTCCCCGAGTAAGAACCGGGCCAGCTTGGTGACCCGCTGGTTCGACTCCGACCAGGCCAGCTTGATCGCCGACCCCTCCGGGCCGGGCATGCCGGTGCGGTCCAGCTCACCCAGGGACCGGTAGGCGGTGAGCTGCAGGGCCTGCAGCTGGATCCATTCCCGGGCGATCTCTCCGAGCAGCTCGTTCGCCTCCCCAGGGTGCTCCCCCGCCAGCCGCAGCAGGCCCTGGACGTTGGCGTCGAGCAGGCCGGTTAAGGCGAACCCCAGGGTGGCGCGCTCGTGCAGCAAGGTGGTCATGGCCACCTGCCACCCCTCGCCGATCTCGCCCAGGACATTGGCCCGGGGAACCTCCACCTCAGTCAGGAAGATCTCGTTGAAGTCGGCCTCCCCGGTGATCTGGCGCAGGGGCCTGACCTCCACTCCCTTGGAGTGCATGTCAACCAACATGTAGGTGAGGCCGTGGTAGCGCGGAGCAGCCGGGTCGCTGAGGGTGACCAGGATGCACCAGTCGGCGATGTGGGCGTAGGACGACCACACCTTCTGGCCGTTGACCACGAAGGTGTCCCCGCGCAGCTCGGAGCGGGTGCGGACGGAGGCCAGGTCCGAGCCCGCGCCGGGCTCGGAGAAGCCCTGGCACCAGATCTCCTCCGCGTCCAGGATTGGGCGCAGGTGCTGGCTCTTCTGCGCCTCGGTGCCGTGGACCATGATGGTGGGGCCCGCCATCCCCAGCCCGATCGCGCCCACATGCTGGGGCGCGTCGGCACGCGCCAGTTCCTGCAGCAGGATCGCGTCCAGAGCGTGGCTGCCGCCGCCGCCGCCGTACTCCTGAGGCCAGGTCAGGCCCACATAGCCCGCCTTCGAGAGAGCCGCGCTCCACTTTCTGAGCGGCTCCAACTGCTCGGTCCGGGTGCCCTGACCGCGCAGGCTCGCGGGCAGATTGGCCGCTATCCAGGCCCGCAAGTGGCCCCGGAACGCCGCCTCTTCCGCACTGTCCCTGAGATCCACCGCCCACCTCCTGAGATTCCGCGGGACGCCGATGGCATCCTCTCCGCTCCGCTTCGAACTGTCAAGCCCAGTCGGGCAGCCTCGGGGGTGACGAAGCGGTCCCCCCAAGGGGGCTCGGCTAGCCCAGCCGGAGATGCTCCGCAGTATTCGGCTGGGGCCGCCGAGGGGCAATGGTCAAAGCCACAAGATCAGCCCCCACCAGCTGTGCAGCAGCCGCCGGGGAGCGGCCGTGTCCGTAGCCCCACCTCACTGGCCCCCGTCGAGGGGTAGGACCGCCCCGTTGATGTAGGAGGCTTGGTCGGAGGCCAGGAAGGCCACCGCCCGCGCCACCTCCTCAGGCTCGCCGAACCGGCCCAGAGGGTTGTGCTCCAGCCAGTTGCGGGAGATCGCCTCGCTGCCCCAGAGCGGCGCGGAGAAGTCTGTCTTCACGATCCCCGGGGCCACCGCGTTGACGCGGATCCCATCCCCACCCAGCTCCAGGGCGAGCTGCCGGGTGAGCATGATCAGGGCCGCCTTGGTGACGTCGTACACCCCCAGCCCCAGGGCGGGCTGGAGGCCGCCGATGCTGGCCACGTTGACGATCGCCCCGCCGTGCCCGCCCATCCAGGCGCGATGCACCAGCTGGGTCAGGGCCAGAGGCCCCCGCAGGTTGACCTCGAAGGTCTTGTCCCAGGCCCCGAGGTCGACATCCAGAGTCATGCCGAAGTGGGGGTTGGTGGCGGCGTTGTTGACCAAGATGTCGATCCGGCCCCAGCGGGCCATGGTCTGCTCGACGAGCCGCTCCGAATCCTCGGGGCGGCCGGCGTGGGCGCTCACGGGCAGCACCCGCTCGGAACGTTCGCCGCCCAGACGTCCGGCGGCAGCCGCGATCCCATCTGGCTTGCGCCCGGTGATGGCCACCAGAGCGCCGGCGGCCAGCAGCTCGGCTGCGATCGCCTCCCCGATCCCACGGCTGGCGCCGGTGACGATGGCGACCCGGCCCTCCAGGCTGGGCGACCCGCCGCGATCGGGGCTCATCGGGTGATGGCCTAGGGCGCCCCGCGCACGTAGATGACCTGCCCGGTCACGTAGCTGGCCTCATCGTCGGCCAGGAACGCGATCACTCCGGCCACGTCCTCGGGCTGACCGGTGCGAGGAATCGGGTTGGTGGCCGCGAACCCGGCCGTGAGCTGCTCGAAGCTGATTCCCATCCGCTCTGCGGTGGCCTCGGTCATGCGAGTCTCGATGAAGCCGGGGGCCACCACGTTGACGGTGATCTCGTACCGACCCAGCTCCAGGGCCAGGGTCCTGGCCAGCCCCTGGATGCCCATCTTGGCCGCCGAGTAGTTGGCCTGGCCCCGGTTGCCGAGGGCGGAGGTCGAGGAGATCAGGACCATCCGACCTGACTTCTGCGGCACCATCACCGCCTGGGCCGCCTGCGCACACAGGAAGCTGCCCTTGAGGTGGGTGTCTATGACCAGGTCCCAGTCCTCCTCGGTCATCTTGTAGACCAGGTTGTCCCGGATCAGGCCCGCACAGGTGACCAGGACGTCAAGTCGACCGAACTCAGCCACGGTCCGCTCGACCATCGCCTGGACATCTGCGCGGCGGCTCACGTCGCAGGCCACGGCCAGGGCTCGGCTACCCTCGCCGCGCAGGCTGGCCGCGGTCGCCTCGGCGACCGCGTAGTCGATGTCAGACACCACCACCGCGGCCCCTCCGGCAGCCAGCCGCCGCGCCGTCGCGGCCCCGATGCCGCGGCCGGCCCCGGTGACCAGCGCCACCTTCTCGGTCAGACTCATCGCATCACCTCCATCCGCGCTAGGAGCCGGTGTAGAGACGGGTGACCGTCTCCGCCACGCAGGCGGGCTTCTCCCGGCCCTCGATCTCCACTGTCACCTCGAGCACCAGCTGCACCCCCCCCTCGACGTCGGTCAGCGCCTGCGGCACGGCGGTCGCCCGAACCCTGGATCCGACCGGCACCGGGGATACGAAGCGCACCCGGTTCAGCCCGTAGTTGACGGTCAGGGCCACCCCGGGGAGCCTGACCATGCCCTGGAGGAGCATGGGCAGCAGCGAGAGGGTCAGGTACCCGTGCGCGATGGTGCCTCCAAAGGGACCCATCCGGGCCCGCTCCGGATCCACGTGAATCCACTGGTGGTCGCCGGTGGCCTCCGCGAACAGGTCCACCTGCGCCTGGGTGATCTGATGCCAGGGGCTGACCCCCAGGGGCTTGCCCACCGACTCCCGCAGTGCCCGTAGCGACTCCTGAACTCCGATGGCGTCTCTCCTAGTGTCGAACTGGGGCCAGCCATCCCGCCGCGCCCCGGGATGTTCGCTGAGCAGTATTCACCTGTGGCGGGCATTTTGGGCAATGGGCACCGCCACAGCAATCAGCCGCCGGGGCTGTGTGACGCTCCAAAGCCGACTGGCCGAGCTCATCCCAGGAAGAGCTCCGCGGCCTGCTGCAGGCGCGCCTCGGGCCCGTCCACCAAGAGCAGAGTGGGCAAGCCGGAGCGCCAGGATTCCGACTCCTCCCGGACCTTGGCCAGGGAACCCACCAGAGCCACCGCCTCCACCAGGCGCGTGGGAACCGCCGCCGCCGCCGCCGCCGGGCGCCCGCCCAGGTACAGCTCGCGGACCACCTCCGCCTCGGCCCGGAAGCCCATGCGGCAGAAGAGGTCGAAGTGGAAGTTGTGAGCGCGGCTGCCCATCCCGCCAATGTAGAGAGCCAGCAGCGGCCGGAAGTGGTCGGCGGCCCGCTCCAGGTCATCGTCGATCGCAAGGAGCAGGTTGGCCGCCACCTCGAAGCTCTCGGGACGACCCGGGGGACTGCGCCTGGCGAATCCCTCCGCCAAGGCCCTCCTCTGCCACTGGGAATGGCCGGGGGCATGGAAGCCTGCCAGCCAGCCATCTCCGATCTCAGCCGCCAGGGCGATGTTGTGGGGCCCCTCAGCCGCCAGCCAGATCGGCAGCTCCCTCCGGAGCGGATGGACCGTCAGCTGCAGCGGCTTGCCCCGACCGCCGGGCAGGGGTAGCTGGTAACGCTCCCCGGAGAAGACCAGCGGCCCCTCTCGGCGCAGGACCTGGCGCACGATGGTGACGTACTCCCGGGTCGAGGCCAGTTGGGGGGCGAACCTGGTCCCGTACCAACCCTCGACCACCTGAGGCCCGGATGCGCCCAGTCCCAGCACCAGCCGGCCACCGCTGAGATGGTCCATGGTGGCGGCCGCCATGGCGGTGGCGGCTGGGGTCCGGGCGTGCATCTGGGCGGCGGCGGTCCCCAGCCGGAGTCGAGAGGTACGGCTCCCCCACCAGGCCAGCGGCGTCAGGGCGTCCGAGCCATAGGCCTCCGCGGTCCACATCGAGTCGAACCCGAGCCGCTCGGCGGAGGCGACCAGGCGCTCGCTGGCAGGGGGCGGGCCGGAACCCCAATAGCCAAGTGAGAGACCCAGCCTCATCGGCAACCCCAGTCGTTGGTTCGGGTGGCGGCCATGGCCTAGCCAGGGTAGCGCGCTGCGACCGCGGGCCGATGCGCCATAGTGGGGAGCCGAAAGGTGAGGGACGGTGCTGGCCGTGCCCCGGAAGCGGAGGAGGTTTCCCATGTCCGAAGCGGTCATCGTGGCGGCGGGCCGGTCCCCGATCGGGCGAGCCGGCAAAGGTTCCTTGGTCGACTTCCGGCCGGACGACCTCGGCGCCCAGGTCCTGCAGCGGGTGCTGGCTCAGATTCCTCAGCTCGACGCCCAGGAGATCGAGGACGTCATCTGCGGCTGCGGCCTGCCCGGGGGAGAATCAGGCTTCAACCTGGGCCGCGCCATCAGCATCCTGGCCGGCGTCAACGCCCCGGGTCTGACCCTGACCCGCTACTGCAGCTCCTCCCTGCAGACCACCAGGATGGCCGCCCACGCCATCCGCGCCGGCGAGGGCGACACCTTCGTCTCCATGGGCGTGGAGACGGTCAGCCGCTACGGCTACGGCACCTCCGACCCGCCCGACGCCCGCAATCCCCGACTGCTGGCCGGCAACGCCGAGGGCCTGCCGGACCTCTACATCCCGATGGGATTGACCGCCGAGAACGTGGCTGAGCGCGAGGGGATCACCAGAGAGGAGATGGACGCCTTCGCGGCCCGCAGCCAGAACCGGGCGGTGGAGTCCCAGGCGGACGGCTTCTTCGCCCGGGAGATCGTTCCCGTGACCCTGCCCGACGGTCGGGTCCTGGACCGGGACGACGGCCCCCGCCCCAACACCACAGTGGATGTCCTGGCCACCCTCAAACCAGTCTTCAAGGACGGCGGGACGGTGACTGCCGGCAACGCCTGCCCGCTGAATGACGGTGCGGCGGCGGTGGTGGTGATGTCACTGGAGCGGGCTCGCCAGCTCGGGATCACCCCGCTGGCCCGGATCGTGGCCACCGCAGTGGCGGCCCTCGACCCGGAGTACATGGGCCTGGGTCCGATCCCGGCCACCCACAAGGTGTTGCAGCGCGCCGGCATGACCATCGACGATATCGACCTGGTCGAGATCAACGAGGCGTTCGCGGCTCAGGTAATACCTTCGGCGCGGGGGATCGGGATCGACCCCATGGGCGACAAGCTCAACATCTTTGGAGGGTCGATCGCGCTTGGGCACCCGTTCGGGATGACCGGCGCCCGCATCACCTGCACTCTGCTCAACGGGCTGCGCACCAAGGGCGCGACCCTCGGCCTGGAGACCATGTGCGTAGGCGGCGGCATGGGCATGGCGATGATCCTGGAGCGGATATCGTGACGGCGCGGGCGCCCGGCCGCTGACGGTCAGCCCCGACGCTGAGTGGGCGGCGACCCGGCCGGGCTGGACGCGTCCCGGCGACTGGCGTCCCAGGCCCACGCCGCCACCATCGCCAGCCCCAGGCCAGCTCCAAATAGACATACCCCGGTCCAGCCCCAACTGCCATAGACCACGCCGGCGCCGGCCGAACCCGCCGCCCCTCCCACGAAATAGGTGGTCATGTAGGCACTGTTGATCCGGCTCCGGGCCCCCGGCGAGAGACGGTAGATGAGGCTCTGGTTGGTGACGTGGATGCCCTGGGCGCCCACATCCAGCAGGAGGATCCCGGCGACCAGCGGCAGCAGCTGGGCTCGGCCCAGGATCATCAGCAGGAAGGCCAGCGCGACGGCCAGCGCGAAGCCCAGGGTCTCGACCTTGGCCCAGCCCAGGTCGGCCCAGCGCCCCGCCAGGGTGGCGCAGGCGGCCCCCCCAGCACCGACCAGCCCGAAGAGTCCGATCACGGCCACCCCGTAGTGGAACGGCGGTCCTGAGAGCAGGAAGGCGATGGTGGTCCAGGTGGCGCTGAAGGCGGCGAACCCGAGCGCGCCCAGGAGCGACCGCCGCCGCAGCACCGGCTCCGAGCGGACCAGACTGAGAGTGGAGAGCAGCAGGGCCCGGTAGCTGAGCTCCTGAGAGCGTCGGTCCACGGGCAAAACCGCCCGCAGGACGAAGGCCAGCGCAACCATGGCGACGGCGGCGAACCAGTAGACGAATTGCCATCCCGCCAGCGCCGCCAGCAGGCCGGACAAAGTTCGGGAGAGGAGGACTCCGATCAGGAGCCCGCTCATCACAGTGCCGACGACCTGGCCACGGCGCCGCTCCGAGGCGAGATCGGCCGCCAGCGGCACCAGCACCTGGGCCACCACAGAGGTGACCCCCACCAGCAGCGCGGCCACTTCGAAAATGACCAGGTTGGGGGCCAGGGCGGAAGCCGCCAGCGCCAGTGCCGCCAGCAGTAGGACGCCCGCCACCAGCCGGCGCCGTTGCCAGACATCACCCAGTGGCACCAGCAGCAGCAGCCCGGCGGCGTAGCCCAGCTGGGCGAGGGTGACAACGATGGCGACACTGCCCGATCCGGTGTGAAAGCTGGTGGCCAGGAGATGGAGCAGTGGCTGGGCGTAGTAGAGATTCGCCACCGCCAGCCCGCAGGCGACGGCCAGGGTCGCGACCAACCCCCGGCTGATCCCCAGGGGAAGGTGCGGATCGCTCCCGGCCGGCTCAGCCGCGGTCGAGGACAACTAGCAACCCAGGGACGGCCAGTCCCGGACGCCACCCAGCCGGGGTCCGCCCCCGAGCGGCCTCAGTCGGATGACTGGTAACGGGCCACCGAGAAAGCCAGGATGAGGGGTATGTCGACCGCGTAGACGACCAGCATCAAGCTCAACCAGACCAGCTCCCGGGCGGGCACGCGGTCGATAACGAAGACGTACTCGAGCATCCCGGCACTGATCGCGTAGGCGAGCAACGCCCAGCCCCCAACCTGGCGAAACCGGCCCCAGGCGAAGCCGGACAGCCGGCTGAGCAGGGCGGCATTCACCAGCAGCAGGGCGGCCGCCAGAGCCCAGAGCACGATCGCGGGCACGAGGGAGACCGGCCCGGGGATGTGCGCCGCCAAATAGATCCCACCCACCACGATCAGGGCAAGCGAGCCGACCGCCAGCTCCGCCACCGGCGGCAGGCGCCGCGCAACCGTTGCGGAGGTGGTGTCCGCCCTCATGTCGCCAGCCTGGTCATGATCACCAGGGTGGCCACCTGCATCACGCCGGTGACGCCGGCGGTGTAGATGAAGCGCTTCATCAGGCGGGCGATGATCGCGCCGTCGGGGTGCGGCTTCTTCATCTCGAACAGGACCGCGATGTTGGCCGGCTCCAGGATCCCGAGCGCGATCACCGCCATGACTCCAACCACGATGAAGGAGGCCACCAGCCAGCCGTGCATGGCGGCGCCCGCATCGAGGTTGCCCAGATGGCGGGCCAGCTGGAAGCCTGAGCCCAGGGTCATGGTCACCAGGGTGGGCATGATCAAAACCATCTTGGGCATGAAGCGAGCCGAGAACTCGGCTCGAGCCGGAATCGAGAGCCGGCCCAGGATGGGGCCCAGGACCAGCCCCACAAAGAGGTCTATGGCCGTCCAGAGGCCACCCCCAACCACGTGGAAGAAGTCCAGCGCCCAAAGCCAGTTGCCGGCAATGGCGACCACCAGCAGGGCCAACACCACCGCCACGATCGGCAACCCTCGGAGCGGGACGACCTGGATCGCCGGGCGGCCCCCCTCCGCCCCATGGGCTCGCGACTGGGCCGGTACGGTCTCGGTCACAGATGACACCAGGGAGCACCTCCAGAGGCGGCCCCAGCCGCTGATGGCATGGTCGGCGGCGGTCACATGGCAGGGACCTGATCAGTCTTGCGGATTATAAAGGGCAAGCGCGTGAGTTGGGGGGCGTCGGTCCCGCCTCAACCGGGCCGGCAGAGGCTCACCCCCTTGGCCACCAGCACCTGGTCGGCGGCGTCGATCAGCCGGGCTGAGGAGATCTCCCCGGTCGCCTCGGCCCGCGCCAAGGCGGCTTCGATCTCGGGCAGGACGGGACCCGGCTGCCCGGAGGAGAACATGACCAGGTCGGCCCCCGCCGCGACTGCGCGAACGGCCGCCTGGGGCACGGTGAGGCCGACCGCGGTGATGGCCGGAGCGCTGAGGGAGTCGGTCATGACCAGTCCGTGAAACTGGAGTCGGCCCTCCAGGAGGCCCTGGATGGCCGCTGGGGAGAGGCTGGCAGGGCCGGCGGTGAGGCCTGGGACGCTGGCGTTCGAGACCAGCACCGCCGGCAAGCCAGCGGCCACAGCCTGCTCGAAGGGCAGCAGTCCAGTGCTCAGCAAGGATGAGTAGGGCCGGGTGGCGGCGGGACCGTAATCGGTGTTGCCGCTGGCTCCCCCCAGGCCGGGAAAGTGCTTCACCACCGGGATCACACCGGCGGCGAGCAGGCCGGTCGCGAAGGCGATGCCGTCACGGGCCGCCTGGGCCGGATCCGCGCTGAAGGAGCGGGCACCATCGGGATCCCGCGTATTGGGACCGTTGCCCCCGTCCACATCCAGCACCGGGGCGAGGTCCATGGTCACCCCCAGCGCTCGCAGCCGCTGGCCCACTGCCTCCGCCAGCCTTTGGATGGTGGGCGGGCTCATGGTGCTCCCCATCTGGCGCGCCCAGGGCATCGACCCGACAAGGTTCGCCATTCGTTGGACACCGCCACCTTCCTCATCGGTCATCACCAAGGGGTGGATGGACTCCGGCGCCCTGGCGTCGAGGGCGCGGATCTGAGAACCGAGGTCAGCGGGCGCGGCGCTCCCGAACAGAACCACCCCGCCCGCTCCCTGGGCCACCGCGGCCGCGGCCGCGGCCACATCGGCCTCCGGGGCGGGGACCACGACCAGCTGGGCGGCGAGCCGGGCTGCGCTCCAGCCGGCGAGGACGGTCTGATTCGAGCACTGGGTCGGCGTCGGCGGAAGGGAGGACATCGACGGCGCGGGGATGGCCGAGCCGGGGGTCGCCCGCTGGGCGGGCCCGGCGCACCCCACCAGCGCCACACTCAGCGCCAGGGCGGCTCCGACGATGGCCCGATCCCGCCCGCGGAGTGCCGGCACCGGCTGAGGATAGCGCCGCCAGCGCAGGGGCAAAGAGGGCCGCCGGCGGCCGCGCCCTGGGTGGGGCATGGCCTAACAGGGATCGCGGCGCCCGGGCGCTACTTCTTGGGAGGCCGGACCACCAGGACCGGGACCGCGGCATGACTGACGCACTCCTGGGAGACCGAACCCAACAGGAGCCCGGCGAACCCACCGTGACCCCGCGACCCGACCACCAGCATCGAAGCGGCGGCCGACGCCTCGACCAGGACCTCTGCCGGCGACCCCATCACCGCCTCAACGCTGATCGGCACGTCGAAGCCCGCACGCGCCAGCTCCACCTCGGAGGCTACCATTTCGCGGACGTTGTCGACCAGATCGTTGATGTAGGTCTCGTCGGCGTAGGGATAACCGGGCACGCTGAGCGCCACCAGGTGGATCTGGACCACCCCCACGGCACGCACCGGAAGCTTGCGCAGGGTGGCCTCCTCCAGAGCCCAGTGCAGAGCTTGCCGGCTCCCCTCCGAGCCGTCCACGCCAACCACCACCGCTCGCTGGTCGCCGACCGAGTCTTGCACCGCCATGGGCTCACCTCCAGGGGCGGGCGTCCCCCGGGACCGCCCCAAGCAAACTTTCTACTCCGTTGTTTATATGGTGAGCTGTCGGTGGTGCGCGGGGCAGGAGGCGGCCACGCCCCGCCGGCCACGAGTAATCACCTGCCGAAGCTCGGCCCCTGATCGGCGTCGGCCGCGAGCTGGGGAAGGCAGAGCCGGACCACGGTGCCCGCCGGCCTGATCCCGCGAATCCGCAGGCTCCCGCCCAGGGCCCCCGCCCGATGGGCCATGTCCAGAATCCCAAAGCCGTCCGACTGGGAGGAGGTCACCTCATCGCCCAGCCCGATGCCGTCGTCGGCCACCAGCAGCCGGAGTTGGTGGGCCAGCATGGTGAGGCGCAGCTCGACCCGGGTGGCGCGCGCGTGGCGCTCGATGTTGCGCAGCGCCTCCTGGGCGATTCGATAACAGGTGACCTCAGCATCCTTGCTGGACCGCAGAGCCCGCCCGTGGATCGTGAAGCGGACGATGGTGCCCGTCCGGAGCGTGAAGTCTGCCGCCAGCGCCCTCAGCGCCTGGGGAAGCCCGAAGTCGTCCAGCACCGATGGCCGCAACTCCCGGGCCAGGGAGCGCAGATGATCGCTGGCGGTGGTGGCCAGCCGGGCCGCCTCCAGAGCCACATCCTTAAGGTCCGCTCTCGGGGTCTCCACTTCCACCGCGCTGACCAGCAGCCTGGAAATGTGGCTCAGCATCTGCAGCGGATCCTCCTGGATCTGGTCCGCCAGCCACTTGCGCTCCTTCTCCTGGGCCCGCAGCAGACGCAGCGTATAGGTGTCGGGAACCCCTTTGGAGCAGCCCTTTTGGTTGCCCGGCGCCGCGCTGATCGTCACTGGCCTCCCGGGGTCTCGATCGAGAGCAGCCCATGGTTGACCGCGTGCACCACGGCCTCGGTGCGGGAGCCGACCCGGAGCTTCTCGAAGATGTTGTGCAGGTGGCCCTCGACGGTCCGGAGACTGATACCCAGCTCCACCGCGATCTCCTTGTTGGCCCGGCCCTGGGCGATCAGCCGGAGCACGGCGAACTCCCGGACGCTGAGCCGGTCGGAGGCCCGGCTTGGCTCCACACGGAACTGAGCCAGCTTCCGGGTCAGGCTGGGAGACAGCACCGTGGCCCCCGACGCGACGGCGCGCACCGCCTCCACCAGCTCCTTGCCGGGTGAGGTCTTGAGCAGATACCCGCAGGCGCCCGCCGCGAGTGCCTCGCGGACGTAGTCCTCGTCCTCGTGGGCGCTCAGAATTAGCACCTTGACGGTGGGGGCCTGTTCCATGACCTCCCGGGTTACCTCGATACCGGTCAGCCCGGGCATGCGCATGTCCATCAGGAGGACCTGAGGACGCAACTCCACGGTCACCCGAACCGCGTCGTCGCCGCGGGCGGCCTCGCCGACCACCTCCAGATCGGGTTCGCGGACGAGAATCTCGCGGGTGCCTTCCCGGACCAGGGTGTGGTCCTCGGCGATTACGATGGTGATGGCTTCGCTCATGGCTCTCCTTAATCTGAACGATAGCTCGATCCCGGCGGCGCCCCCCCCCCGGTTCTACGCAGTTTCCACTAGGTGATTGCCACCATGCGCAGGTCGCCTAGGGCTCACCCCTTGGCGTCGGCGGGCGGCTCCAGCTGGGCGCTGCCGATCCGAGCCACCACCAGCGTTCCCCGGCCGGGCTGCGATCGCACCCGCAGCCGGCCCCCCAGCAGGCCAGCCCTCTCGCGCATCCCCAGCATCCCCAGCCCGTCGTGAACGGGCCGACCCCTGACCAGCCGGAAGCCGATCCCATCGTCGCGGATCGCCAGCCGGAGCGAGCCGGCTCGGGCATCCAGCCGGACCGCCACATGGCCGGCGTTGGCGTGGCGCTCCACATTGGAGAGAGCCTCCTGGGCGATGCGCAACCAGCCCCGCTCCACCGCCTCCGGCCAGCGTCGCTGGGTCCCCTCAATTCGAACTGCGACATCCATGTGGGCACGCTGGGAGAACCGCTCGCCAAGCTCCTCCAGAGCCGGCCCCAGGCCCTGCTCATCGAGGGTCTCTGAACGCAGGCCCTCGGTGAGCTGGCGGAGACCGTCGGCGACCGCGATGGCAAGGTTGCGGATCTCCCCCAGCTGACTTGCGGCTGGTCCGGTCAGCTCCGGTTCCGCGGCCAGTCGCTCCAGTCTTCTGGACAGGTAGATCAGGGCCTGCACCGGTTCGTCATGGATGTCGCGGGCGATGCGATGGCGCTCCTCCAGGACCGCCAGCCGCTGCAGCTCCTGCTGGATGTTGAGGTAGTCGATCGCCAGCGCCGCCTGGATCGCGAAGCTGTCCAGCAGGTTCATGTCCTCGGGCCGGAAGGTCGGGCCCGATGGCGGCCGAGCGATCAGGATGGTGCCCTCGACCCGCTGTTGCACCGTGAGCGGGACCACCATCACCGCCCCCACCTCGACCCCGGCCTTGGCGATCCAGGCGATCTGAGCGCTCCCCTTCTCGACCAGGCGCGGTCGGCCGCTGCGAATCACGGCGTGGGAGGCGGTCCCGGATCGGGGCAGCTCCAGATGTTCCAGACGGTGGCTGCCATGGCCGTCGATCGCCACCACCCTGAGCCGGGAGCTCCCGGCTTGGTGGGGCAGCACCACCGCCGCCAGCTCGGACTCGCTGATCTCCCGGGCAACCCTGACGATGGCGGCCAGCAGCGACTCCACCGACCCCCTGGCGAGGATGGCCGAGGTGGTCTGGTGGAGAGCCTGCAGCCAGCGCTCCCGCTGCTGCAGCTCCGCAAAGTTCTGGGCGTTGGCGATCGCCACCCCGGCCTGGCTGGCCAGGGTGACCAGGAGCGCCTCATCGGCGTCGTCGAAGGGCAGACCGCCGCCCTTGTCGGTCAAGTAGAGGTTCCCGAAGACTCGCCCCTTGGCCCGCACCGGAGTGCCCAGGAAGGTGGTCATTGGGGGATGGTGCTTGGGGAAGCCAACCGAGCTCGGGTGATCTTCGATCCGGGTCAGCCGGAGCGGGCGGGGGTCCGCCAGCAGCAGCCCCAGAACGCCCTGGCCCCGCGGCGGATGGCCGATGGCGTCACGTTCCGCCTGGTCCAGCCCCACGGTCACGAAGTCGGCGATCGAACCGCCCGGGGCGAGCACCGCGAGGGCGCCAAAGCGGGCCTCGGTCAGCCGCACCGCCAGCTCCACCAGGCGTTGCAGCACAGTGTCCAAAGAGAGGTCGGAAGCCAGCAGGATACCCGCCGCCACCAGGGCTGCCTGCTCCCGGCTGGGCGAAGACGAAGAGGGTGCAGTGGGAGTGGCCTCGGGCACCGGGTTCTGGACTGCTGTCATCTCGCCTGGGGAGGAACGATAGCGGTCCCCGGCCCGGACGGCCGCCGTCAGAAGCGGCCAGCCGTCAACGCCATGGTGCCCGATGGCCTCGGTTCGAAAGCCAGGATCTGGTCGACGGCAGCCACGATCCTGGCTCCCGAGGCGGCGATCGACCGGACCGCAGCCGACCCGTCCCCAGCCCAACTGGCGAGATAGCCAAAGCTGTAGCCCGAGCTGTCGATGCCCAGGTCCTGGCAGGCGACGTAGGCCACGCTCTCCGCCTCCAGCTCGGCCAGGGCCCGCGAGCCCTGAAACTCCGCTCCGTGAAGCAGCATGTGGGCCAACTCGTGGGTCAGCG
Organism: Candidatus Nanopelagicaceae bacterium; assembly: GCA_035531535.1. GTDB lineage: Bacteria > Chloroflexota > Dormibacteria > Aeolococcales > Bog-877 > AG-12. Next base: position 44,371 of record DATKSV010000008.1, read on the forward strand.
TCTTGAGCGTCTGCGCCAGGCCCAAGCGAGAGTCAATGCGGATCCGCCGCAGAACGTGGCTGCAGTCCCCGTGGCGGCCCCCGCGAAGCTCGAGGAACTCGACCGCGAATCCGGCGGCCGCCGCCCGGCGGAGGAGGCGGTCGAGCTCCCCCGCTGGCGCCCCTCCGGTCAGCTCGGCGAGGGGCCGGGGCAGCTCCTCCCCCACCGTCTGGGCCACGTCGAAAACCCGTACCACGCGAAAGGCCCTGGCCCCGAGCAAAGGTGGCGAGTCCTCCTCCTCCGGCTCGGCAGCCTCCGGCCGGCGCCAACACGGAGCCAGGATCGAAATCCCCTGCTCGCCGCGCCGCACCTGCCGCCCGAGCTCCTGCCAGCTGCGGTATCCAGCCACCCAGGTGGCCTCAGGGCGCTGGGAGAGGATCAGAACCTGGTTGGAGAAGCTGTAGGTGCGAAAGCGGCGGCAGAGGCGCAGCCAGTCCATCCAGCCCGGCGATGCTGTCAGGCCCAGAATGCCATCCCGGAGCCGCTGCAGAGCCGCCCCGCGGGCCTCCGCAACGGCCTCCCGCGGCGCTTCATATTTGCCACCGACCACCCTGCCTTGGTCCGCCGTGCTCCCCCACCTGGTCCGCTGACCAGACCGTGGGCCGAGGCACCGCAGCGGGCCAGGGCCGGGCCGCCCAGGCGCAGCCGGGGCCAAGGATCCCCGCGTCCGATCACCCGGCCGGCTGCACCTCGACCCGCAATAGGGCGTGAGCCTGGCGCAGCGCCTCGGCCGCGGCCGGGCCATCGGCTCCTCGGGCGAAGATGAAACCCAGGTAGCGGTCGCCATCGGGGGGGGCGGCGATCTGGGCTCCGATCGGCACGGTGATCTCAATCCGGTCCACCCCCGGCACCTCCAGCGCGCGCTCCTGGCCCGCCACCTGGAGCAGCCGACCGGCCGCAGGGATGGGCAGCATCATGACCCCGGAGCCACCCTCCTCCAGTTCAACTTCCGGGAGTGGATCGCCCAGGGCATTGAGCAGGATGAGCTCCTCCAGAGTGGCTCCTGAGCGGAAGCGGAGGACCCCTGAGCAGCGGCCCCCGATCGACCTCGAGGCCAGGTCTATCAGGCGGGGCCCGCCCTGGCCGAGGCGGAACTCGGCATGCACCGGCCCGCTGTCCAGACCCAGCGCCCAGACCGCCTCCTGAAGCTGCTTCCAGAGCAGCGAGGTGAGCTCTGGGCCAAGCCCGGTCGGCACCGTGTAGATCGTCTCCTCAAAGTAGGGACCCTCAAGGGGTTCGGGCTTGTCGTACACCGCCAGCGGCTGCAGCTCCCCATCCAGGAGCAGGGCCTCGACCGCAACCTCAGGCCCGGCGACGAACTCCTCAACCAGCAGCTCGCCAGTGCCAGGGGTCGGCGTGCAGATTTGATCCTGGGCCAGCATGGCCCGGATTCGGAGTCCCGCCTGCTCCATCTGGGGCCGGTCATCGGCTCGGATCACCCCCCGGCTGGCCGCCTGGTCCAGGGGCTTGACCACCACCGGAAAGGCCAGTTGCGGGGGCGGCGCTCCGTCCGCCCAGGTGGCCCAGCGCGGCTGGGGGAGGCGATGCCCGGCCAGGCGCCGCCGCAGCTCCGCCTTGTCCCTGGTGGCGGCCGCGGCCGCCGGCTGGTTGCCTCCAAGACCCAGCGCGGCAGCCAGGCTGGCGGCGTAGAGCACCCCGGCTTCGTCGACCGCCAGCACCGCCCGGATGCGCTCTGGGTCTGGCAGCTGGGCCAGTCGCGAGGCGGCCGCCTCGGGATGGGCCAGGTCGACGACCAGCTCGCGTCCGGGATGGAGGTGCCCCAGAGTCGAGGCGTCGTCGCTGGCGACCACCACCTCCAGGTCGAGCCTGCGCGCAGCCGCCAGGAAGGGGCCGGCGCGATAGGTCCGGGTCGGCAACACCAGCAGCACGGCGCGACTCATTGCGTCAGACTATCGGCATGGCCATCCCCGCCGAGGACCTGCCCACCCTGCAGCTGAGTGAGCGCGCGGCGGCGCGGATCCGGACCTTCAGAGCGCGCCAGGGGCATCCGGAGGGCTGGATCTCCATCGCCCCCGCGGGCCTGGAGGGAGAGCGCCTCACCTACAGCTTCGCCCTGGTTGAGAGCGGCGAGCTGAAGGACGACGAGGTGCTGGTCCGGGGCAATGAGGACATCTCCTTCGTAGCACCGAAGGTGATCTCGCGGCACGTGATCGGCGCCATTGTTGACGCCGATCCCCACTCGGGGGCGCTCTCGCTGGAGACCAGTTACAACCCCGACGCGGACCCGCTCGCCCAGGCTGTGCAGCAACTGCTCGACCAGGAGATCAACCCGGCGGTGGCCGCCCACGGCGGCTACATCGGACTGCTCGACATCGCCGACGGGGTCGCCTATGTGCAGATGGGAGGTGGTTGTCAGGGCTGCGGGCTAGCCGAGGTCACCCTCTCCCAGGGGGTACGCACCACCATCCTGGAGCGCTTCGCGGAACTCCACGACGTGGTCGACACCACCGATCACGCCCAGGGGGCTAATCCCTACTACCAAGCCTCCAAGAAGTAGGCAGCCGGCTAGCGTCAGCGGAGAATCTCGCGGTAGACGCCCCTGGTCAGGGCTGCCATCCTCTGCGCCGAGAAGTGCTTCAGCACTCGCTCCGGACCAGCCAGGGACAGCCGCCGGTAGCGCTCCGGATCGGCCAGCAGGGCAGCCGTGACGCTGGCCAGCGCCGCCGGGTTGGCGGGGCTGACCAGGATGCCCGCGTGGGGAGCCTCGATGATCTCGGGAAGCCCGCCCACTCGGCTCGCGACCACCGGCACTCCGGCGCTCATCGCCTCACAAGCCACCAGGCCGAATGGCTCCTCACGGGAGGGCACCCAGACCACGTCGCAGCCCTCGAAGAACTGCTGGCGGTCAACCACGTCGCCTACGAAGTGGACTCGATCGGCCACCCCGAGGGAGGCTGCCAGGTCGATCAGCGGCGCCAGCTCCGGCCCGGTCCCCCCCACCTGCAAGCTGAGGTTGCGGCCGGCGGGAGCCGCCAGCGCCATCACCGCCAGATCGATGCCCTTGGCGGGGGTGAGCCGGGCCAGCGTGCCCACCCGAAAACCGGCCGGGGCCGGGCGCAGGCGGGCGCGCAAGGGGTCGATCCCGTTGACGACCAGGCGGAGTCGACCCGGATCCAGGCCGACCTCGTCGCGTAGGAAGTCCAGCACCGAAGCCGAGACCGCGATCTGGCGGTCGGCGCTGGCCGCCACCTGCCGGAGCTCGCGCCGGTGCAGCCTGGTCCGCAGCCGGCTGGCCGTGAACCAACCGTCCAGGTGGTGGGTGTGGACGAAGGGGTTGGGAACTCGGGCCCGGCGCAGCACCATCCCGGCGCGAAGGGCGTGGCTGTGGACCAGGTCGACGTCGTGGTGGCGCACCATCTGGCGCAGCCGGATCGGGGCCGCCGCCAGTCCGGTTCCACTCATGATCAGCGGCAGATGGGCGATCCCCGCCTCTGAGCAGCGCTCTTGAAGCGGCCCCTCGGGACATACCACCAGAGGCGCCCAGGAGGCAGCCAGCAGCTGGCGCGCCAGGGTGAAGACGTGCTCCGGACCACCGGTTCGGGAGCTGTCGGCGATCACCAGCATCACCCGTGGTTGAGACGACACTGCTGCATTGTTCCACTTGGGGCGAACCCCACCGGCTACCATCGGTCAGGTCTTGACAGCAACCGACCCCGGCTCAGAGCACATCCTGGTGGCGGTCGCCTGGCCGTATGCCAGCGGCCCCCGCCACATCGGCCATGTGGCCGGGTTCGGGGTTCCCTCGGACATCTTCGCGCGCTACCAGCGGCTGCGGGGCGCCCAGGTGCTCATGGTCAGTGGCACGGACGAGCACGGCACCCCGATCCTGGTGGCGGCCGACCGCGAGGGGGTCAGTCCGAAGGAGATCGCTGACCGCTACAACGCGGTCATCGCCGAAGACCTGCGCCGGCTTGGCCTGGGCTACGACCTGTTCACCAGGACGACCACCAAGAACCACGCGCTGGTGGTTCAGGACATGTTCCGCACCCTGCTCGATCGGGGCTTCCTGATCCGCCAGTCACAGTTGGGGGCGTTCTCTAAGCGCACCGGCCGAACCCTGCCCGACCGCTACATCGAGGGCACCTGTCCCCATTGCGGCTACCCCTCCGCCCGCGGCGACCAGTGCGACGACTGCGGCCGGATGCTGGACCCCACCGACCTCATCGACCCCCACTCCCGGATTGACGGCGAGCCGCCGGTGTTCCGGGAGTCGGAGCATTTCTTCCTGGATCTGCCCGCGTTCGCCGCGGCGCTCTCCGAGTGGCTCACCAGCAAGCCCGACTGGCGCAGCAACGTGCGCAGCTTCTCGCTGAACCTGATCGCGGAGCTCCGGCCGCGGGCGGTGACCAGGGACATCGACTGGGGGATCCGCATCCCCTTGCCCGAATTCGAGAGCCGCGACGACAAGCGCATCTATGTCTGGTTCGACGCCGTGATCGGCTACCTCTCGGCCAGCATCGAATGGGCCCGGCTGCAGGGCCGGCCAGAGGCCTGGCGGGACTGGTGGCAGGACCCGACGGCCCGCCACTTCTACTTCATGGGCAAGGACAACATCGTGTTCCACGCCGTGATCTGGCCGAGCATGCTGATGGGGTACGGCAGCGGCGGTGCCTGCGGCGGGGGCCCACCCCACCCCCCTCTGGTGCTGCCCGAGAACGTGGTCAGCAGTGAGTTCCTCACCCAGGAGGGGCAGAAGTTCTCCAGCAGTCGCGGCATCGTGATCGAGGTCGGCGACTTTCTGCAGCGCTACGACCCCGACCCCCTGCGCTACTACCTGACCGCGGGCGGCCCCGAGACCCAGGACACCGACTTCACCTGGGCTGAGTTCATCCGCCGCAACAACGACGAGCTGGTGGCCACCTGGGGCAACCTCGTGCACCGGACCCTGCAATTGACCACCCGCCACTTCGGGATGGTCCCTCACCCGGGCGTCCTAACCGATGCCGACTCAGAGCTGCTGCGAGTGGTGGACACCGGCTTCAGCCCGGTGGGCGCCCTGCTGGACACCGCCCACTTCAAGGCCGCCCTGGGTGAGGTGATGGGGCTGGCCGCCCAGGTCAACCGCTACCTGGGCGAGATGGAGCCATGGCGGCTGCTCAAAGTTGAGCCGGAGCGCGCTGCCACCGTGCTCTTCGTCGCGATTCAGTGCATCACCAATCTCAAGACCATGTTCACCCCATTCCTCCCCTTCAGCTCCCAGCAGCTCCACCAGATGCTCGGCCTTCAGGGACTGATAGCTCCCATGCCTGAGATCCACCAGGTCGACCCCGGCGATGGCGACCGCCATCGGGTCCTCACCACCACCTGGCCCGACGCGGAGCCAGCCTGGCTACCATCCCGGCTTCCCGCCGGCCATCCGCTCGGCACCCCCGAACCGCTCTTCCGCAAGCTGGACCCGAAACTGGCGGAGTGGGAGTTGGAGCGGATGGCGGGAGCCGGGGGCCCGGGTTAGCTGAGCCGAGACCTCTCGTAAGTCACTGCCCGAACGTCATGGTGCACTGGTTCCCACCCCAGTTCTCCCGGGCCCTTGGCCAACCAGTGGCGCCGGCTTGACCCTGAACTCGGTCAGCGTCCCCCTGGCGGTGGCGGCCGGGGCCGCCTCGTTCCTCTCGCCCTGCGTACTGCCGCTGGTGCCGGCCTACCTGGCGTTCCTCTCCCACTCCGCCGCCGGGCCCGGTGGGGTGGCCGCCAGCCGCTGGCGCGTGCTCCAGGGGGCGCTCGGCTTCGCGGTCGGGCTGGGGCTATTCTGCCTCGCCTTCTTCTACGCCCTCGACCGCGTCCTCGAACCCTGGAAGTCAGTGGCGACTCCCATTCTGGGAGTGGTGGTGATCATCCTCGGGCTCAACTTCATGGGCGTGCTCCGAGTTCCGCTGCTGGAGCGGGAGGCGCGGCGGCTGCCCGTTCACTTCGGCGGGGGTGGCTTCCTGGCCGGACTGCTGCTGGGGGTGGGACTGGCGGCTGGCTGGTCGCCCTGCATCGGGCCGGTGCTGGGGGCCGTGCTGACCTCCGGTATCAGCCAGGGAACGACCGCCCGAGGGATGTACCTGATGGTCGCCTATGTGATCGGTCTCGGCCTCCCCTTTCTGGTGGCGGCCCTGCTACTGGATCGGATCTCGCCCCTGCTGCGGGCAGTCGCGCGGCATCAGCGGATGGTCTCGGTTTTAGGGGGCGCTGTGGTGGTGGCCATGGGAGTCCTAGTCATGGTCGATCACTTCACCATCCTCAACGATTGGCTCTCGGCCCACCTTCCCGGCTTCTTCCAGGATCCCTTCGATCTTTGAGCCGGTTCAGGTGAGCCGGCGACGGTACCGGCTCCGGCGGCCAAGTACGCTTGCTTTCCGATGAGAGCAACCGCCATCCCCCAGATCGACGTCTACCAACTGCTCGGAGCAGAGCGCACCGACAGCTGGCAGGAGCTCCGGCGCCGCTACCGGGCGCGGGCTCGAGAGCTCCATCCCGACGTCCAGGTGCACCGGCAGGGATCTCAGCGACTCGATCAGAAGCGAGCCAACGCCCTCTTCAGCCAACTGCAGGCGGCCTGGTCCCTGGTCGCCACCCCGGAGCGAAGGGCCGCCTACGACCTGGCCGCCCGGGGCCGCCCGGCCGCCGAGCCGGTCGAGGCACGGCAGCCGGCCCGGGCGCCGCGCTGGGTGGCGGGACCGGCCGCCGCAGTGCTGCTCAGATCGGGGCCGGGCAGCCTCCACATCGCCGTGCCCGGCGGGAGGTGGGATCTCTCGCTGGCAGAATTCGCCAGCGGGGTTGCCTCGGGAGCCCTCCCGGGGCTGCTGATAGGCGACGTTCCTCCTCGCCCAGAACTCCGGGAGGCGCTGGGCGGACTCCAGTTCGTCGAACGGCACCGACTGACCACGATGGTGGGGATCCTGGAACCGGCCGAGGAGCGCGACCCGGAGCCGGCGCGAGGCGAGGACGACGGGGCCTGGAAACTGGCCCAGCTGGGCCGCGCCATGGCCGCTTGGGGCCGGGCCATGCCGGCGCGGCGCAAGCAGCTTCCCTATGCCGAGGACCTCCTTCTGATGGGGAAGCTGTCGCTGGCAGGCTACGAGCTCAACCTGCCCCACCCGGCCGGCCTCTTCGCCGCCGTGGAGTCCAGGCCCCGCAGCCGCTGGCATGCCCTGGAGCGCAAGGCGCAGGCTCAGTTGGAACTCAGGATCCCCGCCCCCACCCTGCTCCTGACCGCCTTTTGGAGTCAGGACTCAGAGCTCATCGCGGCCCTGGGGCAGGGCCTGGGAGGCGGAGCTGGAGAGGCCCCGTCGTGGCAGCGGGCGCTGGCGGCGCGCCGGCCTCGCACCGACTTCCACGAGCCTTTGTGGGGATCCGCACTGGACCGGCCAGAGCAGATCCCAGAGGGGTTTGCCGAGCTCTCTCGCTTCCCCACCGCCTGGGAGTGGCTGCACAGCCCCGGTCGGGTGCCCCCCACCCTCCCCTGGGGCGAGCCGACCTCCGATCGGGGCCGCGACCGGCGCCTCAGCGACGCCGCCGCTCGGCTGGTGACCCGCCTGCTGGCGACCCTCCTGGTGGAGCTCCCCGCCCACGCCGAATTGACCGCTCTGCGGGGGCCGCACCTGCGCCTGCGCGGCGACCAGGGGCGCCGCGCCGAGCTCGCCGATGGGCTCCGGGAGCTGGTGCCCCACCTGCTCCTGCGGAACCTCGGATTTCCGGCGCCCGTCACGGTGGCCTGAGGGAACTGCCGGCGGCGGCCGGCGGCGATGCCGGGCTCCAGGATGAGCGGCACGGGTGACCCCGGCGCGGGACGACCCCAGCGGGTCCGGATCGGGGGCCGGCTGGCCTGTTCTGTATTTAGCTTTGACATAAATATTATCTTTTAGCTAATCTTTTGGTGACGCCAACAGGCCAGAGCCATCCCCAGGAGGAAGACAGCACCAGTGGACGCAGGGCACCCATCGATCGAGCTCTCCCAGCGGGCCAAGCTGGCCATCGTCGGCGCGGTGATGCTGGGACTTTTCCTGAGCGCCCTGGACCAGACCGTGGTGGGGACAGCGCTGCCCACCATCGTCACCGACTTGGGAGGCAACAGCCTGTACGTCTGGGTGGTGACCGCCTATTTGCTCACCAGCACGGTGACCATCCCGATGTACGGAAAGCTCTCCGACATCTTCGGGCGCAAGCTGCTGCTGATCGTCGGAATCTCCGTCTTCCTGGTCGGCTCGGCGCTCTCCGGGCTGTCCCAGAACATGGCCGAGTTGATCTTCTTCCGGGGCCTCCAGGGGATCGGCGCCGGGGCCCTGTTCCCGATCTCACTGGCGATCATCGGCGACCTCTTCACCCCCCGCGAGCGGGGCAAGTACCAGGGCTTCTTCGGGGCGGTCTTCGGGCTGGCCTTCCTGGTGGGCCCCTTCCTGGGCGGCTTCATCACCGACAACATCAGCTGGCACTGGGTCTTCTACGTCAACCTCCCGATCGGGCTGGTAGCCCTGGCCGTGATCGCCACCATCCTGCCCAACCACCGCCAGCTGGGCGCGCGGCCCTCGATCGACTACCTGGGCACCCTGGTCTTCACCGCCGCCGTCATCCCGCTTTTGATCGGGCTGACCGAGAAGGGCCTCGACAGCAGCTCCGGCCAGGCGATCGGATGGTTGGACTGGCGCGTGGGCGGCCTGATCGCGCTCTCCGCGGTGCTGGGGATGCTCTTCATCTACGTCGAGCACCGGGCCAAGGAGCCCATCGTGCCGCTGCATCTCTTCAAGGTGCGCACCTATGCGGCCTCCCAGGTGGCCATGTTCCTGCTCTCCTTCGCCTTCTTCATCGGGGTCATCTTCCTGCCCCGCTACTACCAGGCGGTGCGCGACATCAGCGCCACCGCGTCCGGCTACATGGTGTGGCCGCTCCTGGTGGGACTGATGGGCACCAGCGTGCTGGCCGGGCTCCTGATCAGCCGCACCGGCAAGTACAAGGTCCTGTTGGTGGGCTCCATGATCATGGCCACCATCGGCCTGCTGCTGATGACCCAGCTCACCGCCACGGTGGGCAACTGGACGCTCTGGGCCTGGATGCTCGTCATGGGCATCGGCGTCGGGCCCTCCATGTCCGCCTACACGGTGGTGGTACAGAACGCGGTGCCCCAGAAGGACATCGGAGTCGCCACCAGCAACCTCACATTCTTCCGCCAGATGGGCGGTTCGATCGGGCTGGCGATAGCGGGGACGTACCTCGCCTCCACCTTCACCAGCCGACTGCCCAAGAACCTGGCCGCCGCCGGGGTGCCGCGGCAGCTAACCAGCAGCTTCAAGGGAGCTGGAAGCGATAGCAGCCTGACCGGGGTCGGGAATCTGGCCGGGCAGCTCCAGCACACCCTGCCGGCCGCGGCCCGACCATTCATCTCCGACATCGTGACTGCCATCCACCAGAGCTTGGCTCAGGCGATCGGCGGCAGCTTCTGGCTGGGCGCGGTGGCGGCGGGGGCGGCGGTGCTGGCCACCCTGTACATGAAGGAGGTGCCGCTGCGGACCTCCATGGGCAGCCACTCCGCGCCCGCGCCGGAGCCGGAGACCACGACCGCGACCCCGACCGACGAGGCGGAGCTGGTGGCCGCCCAGTGAGCGTCGAGGCACCAGCCCCGCCGTCTTCGCCAAACCCACTCCCAGTGCGTGAGCACCTGATCGCGGAAGCACTGGCCACCCTCGACCGGCTGTCGGCGCAGCACTGGCGCCAGGGTCCAGGGGCGAGGTTCTCCAAGAAGGACCTTTCGCCCGGACAGATGCATGTACTCATGCTGCTGCATGAGGTCGGCCCCCTGACGGTCGGTCAGCTGGCGGAGATGCTGCGGGTCAGCATGCCCTCGGTGAGTTCGGTGCTCGACCGGCTCGAGGAGCACGGCTTGGTGGCCCGGCAAAGGGACGATGGGGACCGCCGCATGGTCCACATCATGCTCACTGACCGAGGAGCCGAGGACGCCGCCGAGGCAGCCGGTTTCCGGCGAGCGGCCGCCCAGCAGGTTCTGGCCCGCTTTCAGGAGGATGAGTTGGAGGCGCTGCTCAAGGTGCTGGCGGCGACCGAGCGCACCATCTGCTGCCTCAAGGACCCGGCCTGAGCCGAGCCCAAGCTCAGGCGGACACGGCCCGGTTCCCGCCTCTGCGCTTGGCCTTGTACATGGCGCCGTCAGCCGCTCCCAGCAGCTGACCGACGGTCCGGCCGTGGGTCGGGAACGTAGCCATCCCGATCGAGGCTGTGACCCGGGTCACAGCGCAGGCCGGCGGTAGGGGGATCAGGGCCAGCCGGCGGCGGACCTCCTTGGCCACCCGGCGAGCGCCATCCAGCCTAGAGTCCGGCAGCAGCAGCACGAACTCCTCGCCACCGTACCGGACCGCGGCGTCCTCGGCTCGGACCGCGTCCTGGAGAGCCTGCCCAACCGCCCGCAGAATGTTGTCGCCAGCGCCGTGGCCGCAGCTGTCGTTGATCGCCTTGAACCGGTCCAGGTCGATCATCATCAGGATCAGGGGGCTGCTGGATCGCTCGGCGGCGGCCAGCTCGCGCCGGCCGGCGTCGCGCAGCCAACGGGTGTTGAGAAGCCCGGTCAAAGGATCGGTGATGGCGTTCTCGAGCTGCTCCGAATAGAGCTGGGCGTTGCGCCAGGCGGCGGCCGCCATGTGGCCCACCAGGCTCGCCATGTTGAGATCGTCCGAGGTGAAGGCGTCACGCCGGAAGCGGACCAGGCTGAGGATCCCGAGCCGGTGGTCGCCGGCCACCAGCGGCACCAGCAGCATCGATTCATCGTCGTTCCGGGTCCCGGGCACGTGCCCGGCCGCGGGGTGGCAGTCGGCGTCGTTGACCAGTTGGGGGGTGCCCAGGTCGAATGCCCACCCCGTGAGCCCCGAGCCGATCGGGAAAGTGTGGCCCATGACACCGGTCTCGTAGGACGGCTCACCCGGGGAACGGGCCAGGATCGGGCGGAAGCGCAGCGATTCCCAGTCGGCCTCGTAGACCGCCAGGCCGTCGGCCGGCACCAGGCGGCCCAGGTGGTGGGCCGCCGCCTCCAGCACCACCATCGGGTCGTGCTCGGTCTGAAACGACCGGGCCGCCAGCACTAGGGCGTCGGTGACCGTGATCCCGGCGCGCACCGGAGCTACTGAGGGGCTGACCAGGGTCAGGGCTCGCTCCTCCTCATCCATCTGGGCCGGCGGTTGCTCGAGATGGAGGATGAGCTGAGGCCGGACCAGCTCCACCGCCCCCGGCCCCTCGGCGGACTGGGGGGCGCCGAAGAGCGGGCCCATGCCGTAGCGAACTCCGATCGCGGCCAGGCTGTCGAGCTCGGTCCCAGTGGCGATCCCCGACGCCACCAGTCGGGTGCCCACGCGCCGGCTCAGCTCCAGCAGCCCGTACACCACCGCCCGGGTGCCGAAGTCGGTGTCGACCCCCGCCACCAGGCTGCGATCCAGCTGAGTGATGTCGGGGACGGCGCGTGCCAGCACCGAGAGGCGGTTGCGGCCGTCGCCCAGGTGCTGCATGGCCACCTTGAACCCGCGCATTCTGAGATCGGCCGTGATGTCGACCAAGGGGGCGGCCTCCGAGAACGGGTCGTCGTCGCTAAGCTGCCAGACCACCCGGGAGGCGGGAATGTCGGCCTGGCGCACCGCCTGCGCCAGCAGGGTGGACAGCCCGGGGCGAGTCCGGCGCCACCCGTTCAGGCTGATCAGCACCGCGGCTGGCCTCACCTTTTGCGCCACCGCCAACTGCGCCCTCAAGAGGGCGTCGTCCAAAGTCTCCATGAGGCCGGCTGCGGACGCCGCCTCCCAGAGGTCCTCCCGAGATGGCAGAGCATCGATGCGGGGTAGGCGCCAGGCCAATTCGTAGGCGAGCACGGCCCGGTCCGACAGCCGCCGGAGCGGCTCGACCGTGATCCGCAGGGCATGCGGGCTGAGCAGATCCCGGACCGCGAGTTCAGCGGCATCGGCCACGTTCACCGACGGTCGGCGACGAGACTTGGCACCCTCCGACCAAGCGGCCTCGGCGAGCGCCCCTGAGTTGTTGAAGACGACCGCAGCCACGCAGGAGATCTTGGCACCCGGATGGCAGATCGCGGCGACGATTGAGTTACAGCTCTGTGCTCGTGTTTGTACTGGCGGGCAGGTTGGTCGAGATCAGGCCCGGGGCCACCAGGGTGAGCTCGGAGAAGACCACGTGGGCCGCCAGGGCGGGCCAGACCGAGCCCGAGGTCATCCTGAGCGCGCCCGTGACCAGGCCCAGGAGCAAAGCGCCGGCGGGCGGCAGCGGGTCCAGCGAAGCGGCCTGGACCAGCGCGTAGCAAGCCGTGGCCTGCCCCAGGACGCGACCCGGGTTGTGCCCGCGCGCGATCAGCTCGGAGATGACGCCCTCCCGCCAGAACCACTCCTCGCCCAGTGCCGCCGGCAGGATCAGCGCCGCCGCCACCATCTTGGGGGTGGACCCTGTGCACTGCTGGAAGCGAGTCAGGCTGCGCCGCCCTCGGCCCGATCTGGAGATCAGAATCGAAGCCGCCAGGGTGGCTGAGTAGGCGGCGGCACCGAGCCCGGCCCCAACTCCCACCCAGCGCGCGGAGGAGATGCGACCGGACCTGGCCGACGGCACCAGCAGCCCCGAGCCGGCCAGTCCGGCGGTCATCAGAGGCCAGAATCGCTGCGGGCGATGATAGCTGCCCCGGACCGCGGCGGCCTGCCCCAGAGCTCCCAGGCCGAGCCTCCACGGCGTCGCCCGTAAAGACGGCTGGACCACCTCAGGTGCGATGGGTTGGCAGGATGCGGTCCAAGGCGGCCGCCGCGGAGCCGGCGGCCGTGAACGCCGCCCCCAGCCACGGCGCCTGCCCCGGGAGGGGCGCAGGCGCGCGGCGTCCGTGGGCCAGGGGAGGGGCCAAACCGGAGCTCAGGCTGGCCGGCAACGCGGAGCGCAGGAGCGTTCTGGCGCGTTCCAGCGCCAGATCCCGGCGGGCAGCTTCGACGCGGACCCGCCCGGTGCGGGGCCTGGCCGCCAGGATGCCCCGGCCCAGGCTCATAGCCCCCACCCGGTGACTGCCTCGCACCAGCAGCGACTGGGCCCAGTCCCGCTCCAGCTCAGCCCTCTGAGCCAGGTAGCCGAACCAGCCGCCATCCTCTGGGGAGCGGGCCAGGGAGGCCAGCCCGGCATACCAGGGCGCCAGGGCGGCGTCCTGCACGAACAGCTGCTGCAGCGCCGCCCACACCGCTGCCGGCAGGGCCAGGGCCGGCGCCCTGGTACCGGGCGCTCCGGCAGCGGCCAGATCGACCGCCGGGGGACTCACCCCCTCCGAGCCCGCGGAGCGCGCGCTCATCAGCCCGGCCGCCAGGCCCGCCGCCAGATCGGGGAGGAAACCGGGGGGTTTGGCCAGTCCGTAGATGGAGCGGGGCTGAAAGTCGCGCCAGCCCGCTCCCTCCCCCAGAGTGCCGATCCAGCCCACCATGCGAGCGAACTCGAAGGAATCGTCAAACACCCGCACCGCCAGCGAAGCCTTCGGGACTCGCCGGGAAGGCAGGCCAGCAGCCCGCACCTGGAGGCCGCCCTGGGCCGCGTTTCGTGCCTGCACCGGCAGGGCGAGGGGAGCGCCGCCATCTTCGGCGGCCAGCGCCAGCACGACGGGAAGGCCGTCGGCGAGCATCTGCCGCCCCTTGAGCTCCAGGCCGCCGACCGAGGTGGGCGAACGGGAAACTGAGACAGCCGCCGCGACGCGGCGCTCCCGGGGCTGGCGCCAGGGCCGTAGCCGGCGCAGCTCCCACCCGTTGGCTCCCAGGCTGCCGACCTCGACGATCCGGATCCGGATCAGGACCCGCCGCCAGTACTCGCGGTACACGCGTCGCCAGAAGGGGCTTTCGGCGGTGACGCCGAAGAAGTCCCGGGGACCCCCGGGACCACCCATCAATCGGAAGAGCTGGGTCAGATTGGCGGTCCCATCGCCGGGGACCACAACCGCCTCCCCCCGCAGCAGGCGGGCCGGCTCCCCCACAGGAGCCCGTAACAGGGTGACCCGGGGGTGCAGCCGCAGGTTGCGCAGCTTGGCGGCGTAGCCGACCGTGGTCGAGGTCCAGATGGTGCCTTCGGCGGGCAGCAGCCGTGCCCCCACCGGCGCCACCGAGGGGGTGCCCCAGGGGTTGATGGTGATCAGGTCCCACTGCACAAACCGGTCCAGATAGGCGAAATCCATCAGGGCCGAGAGATCAGGCTCGGGCATCGTGACAACCGTACGGGATATCCTCGAGGGGGTATGAAAGTGATCGGGGCCGCCGATGCCGAGGTACACGACCGGATCGTTCTGCCCTTCCCTCAGGAGCAGGTGTGGGACTTCATCGCCGATATCCGCAACTCCAACCGCTGGATGTTCGGCGTCCGCGAGGTGGTGGGTTCCTTCCGGCACCCGCTGCAGGAGGGCGACCACCTGCGCATCCGACTGGTCGCGGGCGGCAAGCTGGCTGACAGTGAGTGGGTCATCGGCGCCTGCGAGCGCCCCCATCTGGTCACCAGCCGGGGCCATGCTATGGGCGCCAGCGCCGAGCTCAGGATCGAGTGCACCGCGCTGGGACCGGAGTCGACCGAGGTGGTGCAGTCGTTGCGCTACCAGTTGCCCGGTGGGTTCCTGGGGGTGATCGCGGCGCGCTTCGGGGTCCGGACCATCCTTGAGACCCAGGCCAGGCGCTCACTGCAGGCTCTGTCCGCCCAGCTCCGGGCCAGGGCTGGAAGGGGTGGCCTGACCCCGCAGGCGGCGCCCGATTGAACGCCCTGGGCCGGGTGGCAGGCGCGAGCCGGTTCAAGTCGGGTGAGCTCGCCGCGGATACCCGCCTGGACCCCGCGGTCGCCCGCCGCCAGCCAGCGTGGCACTGACCGCAGCGGCTGCCGGGCACGCTCGGGGATGAGCGCCCGCGATCCAACTCCTTTGCCTGCCCCAGAGCGAGGGCCAGTCTGCCCCTGGACGCTGCGAGTGACCGGGACACGCTCGGAGGCGGACCCGGAGCTGGAGGATGAACGCGTATTCCAGTTGGTTCCAGACCTTCCCGGGCAGGTGCTGTTGTGCCCGCTGATGAACGCGCCGGGCGTCACCCTGGGATCAGCTATCTGGCGCAGGCCCCACCTGGAGTCGGCGATTCGCGCCTTGGAGGGGATCGGGGAGGTTCGCCTCAGCCCGATCGGCGGCACCGTCGGACCGGGCGGCGCCAGCTGGTTGAGCCTGCTTTTCGTGGCGCACCTCCCAGACCCGTTCCCCCGCCCCCTGGACCAGTTGATGGCCGGTTTCATGGCCTTCCTTGGTCAGCGCCTGGGGCCCTGGGAGGTGCCGCTGGAGCGCGGTCGGGTAGCGGGAGCCTGGTGCCCTGGCTTCAGTGATGTCTCGGTCGGCGGGCGCAAGCTGGCGGGGCTCGGGTTCAAGCTGAGGAGGGAGGCGGCTTTGATCAGGGCCATCATCGGGGTGGGCCCCCCCAGCTCGACCGAACTCGCCGCCCTGGACGCCGCCCACCGCACCTTCGGCGATGGCGTCGCAGCGGAACGGCTCAGCTGGCTGGGGCAGATCCTGGGGATGCCCGGGCTGGATCGCGAAGGGGCTCTGCGCCTGCTGGTCGGCCCCGAGGCGGCGCGGCCTGGGAAGATCTCCTGGTGAAAACACGCCCTCCCCTGCAGCTGGTGACCGATCCGGCGGCTGTCCTCCATCATCACTCAGAGCCCGTGAAGGTGTTCGATGGCGACCTGAGACGCCTGGTGGACGAGATGTTCGAGCGCTGTGTGGAATGGCACGGAGTGGGGCTGGCGGCGCCCCAGGTGGGCCTCAACCTGCAGCTGGCGGTGGTGGTGTACGAAGGCCACAGATTCGCCATCGCCAACCCGCGGCGGCTCTCGGAAGCGGGTGAGGTGGACGCCCAGGAGGGCTGCCTTTCGCTCCCCGGCAAGGCGGGCCTGGTGCGTCGCTTCGAGGCGGTCCGGGTGCGCTATCGCAACCTCCACGGCAAGGGAGTGGTGCGCGACTTCGACGGCTGGCTGGCCCGCATCGTCCAGCACGAGTCAGACCATCTTCAGGGCACCCTGTGCTCCCAGCGCCTCGCGCCCGGGGCCACCTTCGATCCAGTCCCCGAGGACGAGGAGGAGGAGGACGAGTAAGGCGCGAGGGGGCGCCTCTGTCCCGTCCTAGCGCCGGCCCAGGGTCAGTCTCGGTGGGGGCCGGGTCAACCCGGCCCCCACCTGCCTGGACCGATCGGGGCTACGCGGCCACCTCGTTGGCCTCGATGTCAAGGCTTATCTTGATCTCGTCACCGACCAGAACTCCGCCGGTCTCCAGGGCGACGTTCCAGTTGAGCCCGAAGTCCTTGCGGCTGATCTTGGTGGAGGCCTCGAATCCGGCCACCTTGGCCCCCTGGGGGCTGGTCTGGACGCCCAGGAAGGCGACCTCGAGCGCCACCGGGCGGGTCACGTCCTTGACCGTGAGGTCGCCCTCAACCTGGTAGCGATCTCCACCCAGAGCCTTAACGTTGCGGCTCTGGTAGGTGATTTCAGGATACTTCTCGACCTCGAAGAAGTCGGCTGAGGTGAGGTGGCCGTTGCGGCCTGGCTCACGAGTGTCGATGCTGGCCACCTGGATCACCGCCTTGGCTGAGCTGTTGGCCAGATCCTGGGGGTTTAGGTCCAGGTCAACCGAGAATTCCTTGAAATTCCCCTTGACGGTGCTTACCATCATGTGCCTCACCGAGAACTCAACCGCCGAATGGGCCGTGTCCAATTTCCAGGTCATGTACATTCCTCCTGCACTGTATGCGACGCCGCTAGCGTCATAATTGCTTATGCAATCATATACTAGAGATACTTGCTCATGCAATCACATCAGATCCAACCCGCCCCCGAGCCTCCAGGCCTGAGCCCTCAGGCTATGGCCGCGTGGCAGTCGTTCCTGCAGGCCCACACGGTGGTGACGCGAGTCCTGGAACGGGAGCTGGTGGCCACCCAGGGGCTCCCGCTGGCCGAGTATGACGTCCTTTTCCAGCTCAGCGCGGCCCCGGACGGCAGGCTGCGCATGGCTCAGCTCGCGGATCGGGTGCTGCTCAGCCGCAGCGGCCTGACTCGCCTGGTGGAGCGCCTGGAGGGAGTCGGGCTGGTCCGCCGCGAGGTCTGCCCAAGCGACGCCCGCGGCGCCTACGCGGTCCTGACCGCGGTCGGACGGGCGCGGCTGCGAGCGGCCATGGCGGGGCATCTCCGCTCCGTGCAAGAGCACTTCGGCGATGTTCTAGACTGCCAGCAGATGGACTCCCTGCGAGTCGCCCTGGACCAGCTCGTCGCGGCCAACCTGGCCGAGCCAGGGGGTTGCACTCAGGTAGGGGGCGCCAACCCAACCCTGATGGAGGATAGCTGAGAGTGTCCGCTCCCGAGGCGCCAAAGTGCCCCTTCCCCGGCTTCGAAGAGCAACCGGACGGCCCCATCGCGGCCCCCGACCGGGAACCCGGCGCGATCTGCCCAGTCCCGCGCGCGGATCAGCCACAGTGGGATGTCGAGGCTCACGTCGAGGCGATGCGCCGCGCCCAAAGGTCGGCTGAGACCAGCCACCTGGACACCGCCAAGGCCGAGGAGATGGCCGTCAAGGTGGCCGAGCAGCGGGCGGCTCAGAAGGGATTGGATGAGATCCGCAGCGAGTTCCTGAACAGCTTGGGCAAGAAGCTGGGCTACGGCCACCCACTCAGCGACCGCACCGGCATGCCCCAGTTCACCTGGACTGACGCGGCCGAGGCCCGCCTGGCTGAGGTCCCCGCCTTCTGCCGTGACCTGACCCGGTGGCGGGTCGAGTGGACCGCGATCAAGCAGGGGCTGGGGACCACGATCACCCCCGAGATCATGGAGGTGAAGTACCAGATGTGGGGCGAGGTGTCCCACGCCATCCAGCAGCGGCGGGAGCGGGAGCTGCCCTGGACTGACTCTGCCCGCAGCCGCTTCGACAAGGTTCCCGACTTCGTCAAGGGTCAGGTGCTGGAGGCGGTCGAGGGTAATGCCCGTCAGATGGGGGTGGCGGTGGTCGACGACGGGGTGGTGGACACGGTCATCTCCCGGTGGTCATCGACCGGCGACTTCCACGAGGGGCTGTACGGCTTTCGCTGATACCGTCACCCGCCGCTGCTGAGCCGGGCCGCCGCCTCCTCGACGTTGACCTCGCCCCGCGCCAGCGCCTGGAGCACATCCAGGGAGCCTTCCTGAGCCGGCCCGCCGCCAGGTTCTATGCCCAGCTTCGCCAGGACTGAGTCAAGGCGCGCCCGGGCGGTCGGGTAGCTCACCCCAAGCTGGCGCTCCAGCGCCTTCATGTTGCCCCGGGAGCCCAGGAAGATCTTCAGCAACTCACGGTCCTCGCCCCCCATGGCACAGAACTCGCAGGTCTCGAAATCACCGGAAAGCTCAGTGCCGCAACCATGACAGCTGAGACGAGTCACGTGCAGGAGCTCGCCACAGACCGGACAGGTGCGCGGCGGCCGGTGCTCGCTCCGATTCACTAGTCCGCCTCCACGAACACCGCCCCGGTGGTGGCCTCGATCTCGAGATGACCCACCCCATCACCAACTGTGCACTCACGGACGTCGCCGCTCATGGTCCAGCCACCCATGAGACCCGCCTCGTCTCCGGGAAGCGAGATCTTGCCCAAGGTGCTGCGAGCGACCACCTTGACGCTGGAGCCGCGCTCGAGGCGCACCTTGACGGTGCCGGCCTCACAACGAACCCGAGAGCTGCCCTGCCGGAGCACCCCACTGGCCGTCACGGTCCCCCATTTGACACTCAGGTCGAGGGAGTCTGAGAACCCCTCCACCTTGGCGCTGCCGGCCTGGATGTCCGCCTTGATCGGGCCCTTGACCCCCTGCACCGTGAGCAGGCCGGCGGCCATCTCGACGTCAAGCTCCAGGCTCGGGTTCATCCGGATGAGGACCGGCCGCAGAGGGTTCTCACCGGGAAGCCCGGGGAAGGGCAGGCGCTCCGGCCAGCGGAATGAGAACCAGCCGCCCTCCTCGCCCATGGGCATTCCGCGAACCACCATGGTGTCCCCCTCGCGGGTGGCCTGGTGCGGACCCCTGACCGCGGCATCCTTGACCTCCGGGTCCCCCACGATGCGGGTCGGATGGATCAGGCCGGTGACCCGCAGTCGGCGCACCACATCTTCTTCGGCCACCGCAATCGGTCCATGCTGCAGCCCGGCTATCCGGGCGGCAGCCTCCTCGGGGGTGATCGATCCGGCCGCCACCTGGCGGAGAATTTCCTGCATCGTCTCTGCATCTGACATATCCTTACTTATAGGCTTAGCCCGGCGATATGTCAAATCCCTCATACCACATTGGTATTTCGCGGGTTCAGTTTTGAGCGCGGGATCCAAAGGTGAGCTTCTGGCATGGCCACCACCGTGGCCGGAGCCCGGCCGGAGCGACTAGGATCGCCGCCATGGCGGAAGATCCGGCTGCAGAGAACGAGGCGGAGCGCGCCCGGCGGATCCCCCCGATCCCCATGGTCACCCGCACCGAGACCGCGGTCTGGGTGATTTACGCCTTGGTGGCGGTGCTCGTGGTGGCCATCCCGGTCGCCACCCGCAGCATCTCCCTGCCCGACGCCGGCGCGGTGCTGCTCCTGCTCGGGGCGGCGGCCATGAGCTTCCGGTGGTACCGCAACGGGGAGCTGCGCACCGCCGAATGGATGCCGGAGGCCGAGTACGAGGAGTTCCTCAAAGAGCTCCAGGGTCCCTACGAGCCGCCGCGGGATCCTGACGACTGACGTCCACCCACACCGCCTCAGCCGCGCCCAGCCCGAGGGCCGTGCGGTGGACGCCCCGCAGCACCGTAACCGCCTCCGAGCCGGCGGAGCGGATCACCTCGACATCCACCCCCAGTCGTAGCCCCTCCTGATCCAGCAGGGAGAGCAGCTGCGGGGCCTCGTGCTCAGCCACCTCCGACACCCGGGAGATGGGCGCTCTCAGGCCCTGGCTTAGTTCGGCGAGATTGACCAGGTCACGAGGTGGGCTCGGGACTCCGGGAATCTCATTGCCATGGGGGCAGGTGGCCGGCACGCCCAGCTTCACCAGGATGCGGTCGACCAGCTCATCGGAGAACGCGTGCGAGATCTTTCCCGCCTCCAGGTCCGCCGCGGCCCAGTCCAACCCCATCTCGTCAGTCAACCAGCGCTCGACCACCCGGTGCCGGCGCACCGTGCTGGTAGCCTCCGCCACACCGCGGGCGGCCAGCACCAGACTGTGGTCGGCGCGCATCTCGAGCAGCCCCTGATCCCGCAGGCGCTGAACCACCCCGGTGACGGTGGGAGGACTTACCCCCAGCCAGTACGCCAGTCGCGACGGCCGGACCGCCTCCCCTTCATGGGCGATGTAGTAGATCGCCTCCAGATAGCGCGCGCCAGTGGCGGAGATCTCTGACGCGGTATTCCGACTTGACGGCAAGGATTTAGCCTCCATAGGCTTAGCCACAGCTAACGTCGGCCTGCGCCGAGGCTAACCAGCTTGAGTGAGGCCTAAACGAACCCGGGACTGTGACATAGGAGAGGTCACCGATGCTACCGACCTTCGTGATCTTCCTGCGTGAAGGCGTTGAGGCGAGCATGATCGTCGCCATTCTGCTCGCCTACCTGGCTCGCAGTGGCCACAGGGAATACTTCAGGGACGTCTACGCCGGGGTGGCGGCCGCTCTGGCGCTGGCGTTCGGCGGCGGCGCTGCGGCCTTCCTGCTGATCCGCACCTACGAGGGATCCCGGGCCCAGACCATCTTCGAAACCGCCACCTTCTTGCTCGCCTGCGGGGTGCTCACCTACATGACCTTCTGGATGCACTCCCACGCCCGCACTCTCTCTCGAGAGCTGAAAGCGAAGGCGGATCAGGCAATGGGCAGGGGAGCGCGCCTCAGTCTCGCCCTGGTGGCCTTCCAGGCGGTCGGGAGAGAGGGGCTGGAGACGGTCGTCTTCACTTTGGCCATCTTCTTCGCCGCCTCAAGTGCCGGGGGCAACTTCGCTGCCTCGGTGCCAGCGGCGGCCCTGGGAGCGGCCCTGGGCGTGCTCGGGGCCCTCGCCATCGCCTACGTCGTCTATCGGCTCGGCCATCGCCTAAATCTGGGCCGCTTCTTCCAGGTCATCGGCAGCCTTCTGATGCTGTTCGCCGCCGGCCTGCTCGCGGACGCTATCGAGAACCTTCAGCAACTGCATTGGCTCCCACTGCTGGCCCACCCCCTGTGGAACACCTCCTCCTGGCTCACCGAGGGAGGGGCCCTGGGCGACATCCTCCACACCTTCCTGGGCTACGCGTCGCAGCCGACCGGACTCCAGGTGGTCATCTACTGGGTCTACGTCCTCAGCGCGGTCGGCGGCTTCTTCTGGATCTCGGGCCGCCATCGCCCAGCCCGCCCCACGGCCGCCACGGCTACCGGCTGACCTCGCCTGCCCCTGCCTGCGATACTCCAAGTCAAGCTTCGGCCACGCCAAGGGTAGCCGCGCCGGGCTCGATGGGGGAGGACTCTGATGGGAGAGACACGCATCGGGCAGGTAAGACCGCTCGGGCCACGGATTCCGTCTGGCATCTGGGCTTGAGCCCCACCGAGGCCGCACCGGCCCTCCCCTCGCCTGCCTGGGAGCAGCGCTTTCGAGCCCCTCGAATGGACCTGCCTCGGTGGGCACGACAGCGCCCGGGCGCATGGTCTACAGCTCGTCCCGGGGCGGAAGCTGGCAGGGCTGGGCCGCCGACGCGACCGGGGGAGCGGACCGGCAGGTGACCCGAAGTCGGGTCGGCAACCGCAGTGTCGCCATCTCTCCCGACGGCGAGACGGTGGTCTGGTTCGAGGACGAGACCGGAGATGAGGTCGGGCTCTGGCTGGCTGAAGCTTTCCAGGGTGGGGGGACCAGGGAGTTGCTGGCGGGAGCGGTGCCGGCCGTGGAGTGCGGGCTGGCGTGGGGAGGCGCCAAAGCCCTGGTGGGATTGGCGGATGAGAACGGCTTCCGAATCCACGTGGTCGATAGCGCGGGAACGGAGCCGGCCCGGTCTATCTATGATCGCCCCCAGGAGGCGATGGCCCTGGCGCTGTCGCTCGATGACACCCTGGCCCTGATCTCCTGCGCCGAGATCGGTGACTCGATCCATCCCGACCTCAGGGTCCTGCGCGCCTCCGACGGCAAGGTGGTAGCTGAATACCCAGCGAATGGCGTGCTGCACCTGAGCTCGGGCGGCTGGTCCCCAAACCCCAGCGATCCCTGCCTGGCGGTGAACCACGATGAGTCGGGGCACCTCCGCCCGCAGCTGTGGTGGCCACTCTCCGGTCGCCGCCGGAGCCTGCCCCTGGCGCTGCGCGGCGAGTTGGAGGCGGTCAGCTGGTATCCCAACGGGAATGGGATCCTGCTCCGCCAGCTCCTGCGGGGCAGGCATCGAATGTTCCGAATGGACCTCGAGAGCGGCCAGCTGGCCCCCCTCCTCACTCCAAGAGGGGCGGTGGCGGAGGCCGAGGTGAGGCCGGACGGAGAGGTTTGGGCGCTTTGCTCGAGCGCCCGCCGGCCGCCGCGGGTCCTGCAGTTGGGGTCGGGTCGCGAGGTGGGGAAGCCTCTAGATCGCAGCGCGCCGCTCGGGCACGCCTTCCAGAATTGGACCTTCCGCTCCGAGCGAGGCTGGCTGGTTCACGGGTTCCTGTCCAAGCCGCCAGGGCCGGGGCCCCATCCCACCGTGATCTGGGTCCACGGGGGACCGCACTGGTTGGTCGAGGACTCCTATCCGGTGGGCGCGGGGGTGTCGGCCCTGGTGGATCAGGGCTTCCTGGTGGCCGCGCCCAACTATCGCGGCAGCATCGGCTACGGAAGCGCTCATCAGGACCAGCTCAACGGCAATCCGGGCCTGCCCGAAGTGGCCGACGTTGCAGCCGGCCTGGCGGACCTAGTCGCCAGAGGCCTGGCGGATCCGTCGAGGGTCGCCTTGATGGGCGCCTCCTGGGGCGGCTACATCACCTTGCTGGGTCTGGGGCTTCGCCCGGAGCTGTTCGCCGCCGGCGTCGCCAGGGTTCCCGTGGCCGACTACCCGCTCGCCTTCGCCGAGGAGTCAGAGCCGCTCAAGGCGATGGACCGCGCCCTGTTTGGCGGGACGCCCGAGGAGGTGCCGCAGCTGTACCAGGAGCGCTCTCCCCTCACCTATGCCGCAAGGTTGGCCGCACCCGTGCTCGTCCAGGCCGGCGAGTACGACAGCCGCTGCCCGTTCCACCAGATCGAGGTCTATGTGCGCCGGCTGGAGGAGCTTGGCAAGGTTGTCACCTTCTCCCACTACGGGGCGGGCCATAGCGCCATGGTGGTCGACCAGGAGGTGGCCCTGACTGGTGAGGCCATCAAGTTCCTCCGGCCGCTGCTGCGGCAGGACCGGAGCGGCTGAGAGCGGCTCGGTCTAGGTGCTCCGGGACGGCTGGGCCGCCTCTGCCAGATGGCGCCCGGATTGCACGAGTTGGCGGATGCGGATGACCGCCTCGCAGACCTCGCCGAAGCTGGTGGTGGGAGCCGCGCAGCCCAGCCGCAGCCGATCCGGGGCGCGGAAGTCGGCGATCACCCGGGCGTCGGCGATCATCGCCCGACAGACGCGGTAGGCGTCGGGGTGCCGCAGGGTGACCTGGGAGCCGCGGAGCCGTGGGTCCCGCGGGCTCATGAGCTCGAAGCCAAGGTTTGCCAGCCAGGCATCGTGAAGCTCGATGAGCAGTGAAGTGAGGGCCAGGCTCTTCTCGCGCACCGCCTGGATGCCGGCCTCGGCCAGCAGCCTGACCCCCTCGTCCACCAGAGCGATCCCGATCACGTTCGGGGAGCCGCTCTGGAAGCGGCCGAGGCCGGCGACCGGTTGGTAGCCCTGGCTCATCGCGAACTGGTCGGTCTGCCCGAACCAGCCCCAGATCGGCTGCCTCAGGCTGGCCTGGAGATCCGCGCGGGCGTACAGGAATGCGGGCGAGCCCGGACCCGCGTTGAGGTACTTGTAGGTGCATCCCGCGGCCAGGTCGGCCCCCGACGAGTCCAGCTCGATGGGAACCGCCCCCACCGAGTGGCAGAGGTCCCAAAGGACCAGCGCACCACTGGAATGGGCGACCCGGTTGATGCCCGTCATGTCAGCCAGCGCGCCGGAGCGGTAGTCCACGTGGGAGAGAGCCAGCAGGGCGGTATCGTCACTCAAGACCTTGGCCACCAGGTCGGGGCTGGGCCCCTCCACCTCCGGAAAATCCACCAGGTCCAGACGCAGGCCCCGCTGCTTCGCCAGGCCCTCCAGCAAATAGCGGTCGGTGGGAAAGTTGCCCCGGTCCGAGACGATCGTGGAGCGACCTGGCCGAGCGTCCAGGGCGGAGCTGGCGAGCTTGAACAGGTTGACGGTGGTCGAATCGGCGACCAGCACCTGGCCCGGACCGGCCCCCAAGAGGTGCTGCCCCAGCTCGTCTCCCACTCTGGAAGGCAGGTCGATCCAGCCATCCCATGAACCCACCAAGCCGCCACCCCACTCCGCTCGCAACACCTGGTCAAGGCGGGCCAGCGAGCGCAGCGGCAATCTCCCAAGGGAGTTCCCATCCAGATAGATGGGACCGTCTGATTCGACCACGAACCGCTCCCGTAGCCAACCGATCTGGTCGCGGCGGTCAAGCTCCGCGGCGAGTTCGCGGGCTTGGGATTCCTGCACTTGGTATCTCCCAGTCGCCCTTGTATCAGGGCTTCGGTCAGGCGGAACGGGTCAGGATCGAGGCCACGTGGGGAGCGGCGGGGCCGGGCCCGACCGCGATCGCAACCTGGTGGTGCAGGCTGCCATCGACCAACTCGATCCGCCTCTCCACCAGATTCACCGGCAGCGCCCTGGGCGCAACCCCAAGCGCCAACTGGCGCAACTCCAGACGAGGTCCGACCAATCGTCCAGCATGGATCTCCGTGTACCCGGCCGGGATCGCTACCACGAGTTCGACGAGCGCCTCGGGGAACAGCCGCAGGAAACTCTCCTCGACGTGACTCAGGGCTCCGCTGCCAGCTGCCACCGTGCGCTGGCTCAGCCTGAGCAGCGCCCGCTCGGGAACCGCGCTGATGGAGAGCCGCTCCCGGTAGCGGAACCTCGGCTCGGCATCCCAGAGGCCGACCCCATCTCCGTCCCAGTCGCCGATGAGAAAGGCGAAGGGCTCGACCAGATCGGCTATGGGGTTGGGCACTTCCAGACCATAGGTGGACTGGGGCCGGACGTCAACCTGCCCCGCGCCCCCAGAGATCGAGATGATGAGGCCGATGCCCGAGCCAGTCCTCGGTAACCTGAGGCTGTGAGATTGGCGATCCCATCTCGGAACGACCTGCTGTGGATGCTCGCCGCCGGACTGCCGCCGCCGGGACCGTTCCCGCTGCGCTCGACCGAGCGCGACCAAGGGCTGTTCGGCCCCGGAACCGTGACCTGGCGGGTGATGCGCGAGCCGATGCTGTTACTGGGTGCGTCGCGGGCCCTGCTGATGCAGGTGGCTCATCCCCTGGTGGCTCAGGGAGCGCTGGATCACAGCGACTTCACCACCGACCCTATCGGCCGCTTTCAGCGCACCGTGGCCTGGGTCACCGGCGTCGTCTTCGGCACCACAGAGGAGGCCCTGGCGGCGACTCGAGAGGTCAACCGCATGCACAAGAAGGTGGAGGGCACCCTGCCGCCTGCCCACGCCACTTCCGCATGGCAAGCCGGGGCCGATTATCGTGCCCGCGATCGGGACCTCACGCTCTGGGTCCACGCTTCCTTGGTGGACGCCATGATGACCGCTCATGACTCCCTGATCGGGGGCCTGACCCCGCGGCAGCGCGACCGCTTCGTCCGCGAGTGGGACGCGGTCGCCCGCCTGATGGGGCTGGCGCCGGGATCGACCTGGAGCGGCCTCGGCGAGATGCGGGCCTGGATAGACGACCAGATAGCTCAGGGAGTGGCGCTGCCAGGGGCCGGTTCGCGCCAGGTCGCCGACGTGATCCTCATCCCCCGGCTGGGGCTGCGCGGTCCCCGGGGCCTGGCTGAACTCACGGGCTTCATCACGGCCGGGCTGCTTCCAAGCCCGATCCGGCGCCACTACGGCATTCGCTGGACTCCCGCCCATGAGTTCGCCCACCAGGCCATCCGGATCTGGCTGCGTTCCAGCCAGCCCTTCCTGCCCAGGGGGTTGCGGATCTCACCGGTGTACGAATTCGCGGTCGCCAGGACGGCCGGCGACCTGGGCCAGCGGCCGGCGCTGCTGGAAAACCTGGTATCGCAGCCCAGGCTGGCCTAGCCGGCAGCCGGTTGGGTCAGATCCCAACTGTCGATGGCGGGGTGGTTGTGCTCGCTCGCCAGGACGGATATCGAGGCCACTTTCAAGATAAGGCTGGCGCAGAAGCTCACCGGTAGGCCCAGGTGGGCAGCTGCCACCGCCCGCAGAATGTGGCCATGGCCAAAGAGGACGCTGTTGTCTTCTGCCGAAAGCGGGAGCCCGGCCAGCAGCTTCCAGGCCCGGGCCAACACCTGTACGGGCATCTCGCCGCCCGGGCAGCCATCCCGCCAGAGCTCCCAACCGGGCTGGCGAGCGTCGATCTCGGCGGCGGTGAGGCCCTCGTACTGCCCGTAGTCGTACTCGGCCAGCCTGGGATCAACCTCGAGACGGCCGGCGAACCCTGCCAGTTCGGCGGTCCGGATCGCGCGGCGGCGGGGGCTGACCATGACCCTGGCGAAGCTCAGCGCAGCCAGGTCGGCCTTGAGCCCAGCCGCCTGCGCCTCCCCTCTTTGTGTCAGGGGGAGGTCGGTCGTTCCAGTGTGGCGCCCCGCCAGAGTCCATTCGGTCTCGCCGTGGCGGACCAGGTAGATGGCCATTGAGGCACAGTGTAGAGGAGGCCCTGGGGCCAAACTCCTCACAGGTATACTGGGCAACGGCGGGAAGTAGCTCAGTCAGGTTAGAGTGCACGGTTCGGGACCGTGAGGTCGGCGGTTCGAATCCGCCCTTCCCGACCATCGCGAGCCGGCACTCACGTCCACATCCATCGACAGATCGCTCTCCGGGGCGACACCGGACTTGACCCCCCGCTCCCCTCCTCCCCGCATCCATCCTCACGTGCCGCCCCACCGGTCCACATCCGTTCGGGTGCCAGAGCGCAGCTCCAGGCGCGGCCGCCGGGGACGGACGTGTGGCTCAGGGTTCCGCGAGCGCAGCGGCTGACATCCA
>DATKSV010000009.1:0-3289 GCA_035531535.1 Candidatus Nanopelagicaceae bacterium
CTCCGCACGTAGTCCAGCGGGATCGGAGAGGCGCAGACAAGGCATGTCGCCCCAGTGCGGGATACAGTTCCGGTCTCCGGCGCGCCGTTCTCCTTGACTATCTCGAACCTCACCACCTTGTCCTCAGGTATGGGCCGCGCCCACACTTCCTTGCTGGACTTGGTAGATAGCGAGAAGGAGCGGATCAGAGGCGCCGCAGCCCCGCAGGCTGGATTGGGACAGATGACGGTGCGTGACCAAATCCAGGCGATCACGGGAGCCTTGTCCCCACTGGGGAGAGTGGCATTGGGGTAGAGGTCCCCGATCCGCTTCTCGGCCTCCTTGAGCATCCATTCGCCATAGTGGCGGACATCCTGGGCCAAGCCACGGGCACCTGGCCATGCCTCGCCGCCCAGCCGCAGTCCTTCGGGGGGGTGAAGTGGCCGGCGCCCAGCGAACCTTGCGGGGAGCTCAATCAGCGCCTTGCAGATCAGGACCGCAACGGGGTTGAGGTCGCTGGCATGGGCCACGAGGCCCAGGCGCTGCGCCTCAAGGGGTATTGACCCACCGCCGGCGAAGGGGTCCAACACCGGCGGTGGATTCTCTCCCATGGATTTGCGGATCTCCGCCCGCGCAGCTGACAGAACCCGCTCATTGGTCGAGTTCTCCCATTCCACCATCTGCTCAATGATTCGGAAGAGCCGCTGCCGCTCATCGGCCTGCAGTTCGGCGGTGGGGAACTGGTCAGGGTGGGCGGAGGGGTCGTCAACCAGTTGGGCGAACAGGACCGCGCGGCAGGCGGCTAGCGGGCGCCGAGCCCACCACAGATGCAGGGTGGAGGGATGCCCGTGGCGGATGGACTTCTCCCGGGCGGACGCCACGTTGATCGCCTGGAGCGGGATCGCCACCTCGATCAGCTTGCGAGGGGCGGCGTCGGAACCTCCGTCAGCCATTGCGACGTCCAATCCCTATGGGAATGGCCCCGACAGCTGCCACTCCCATCCCGATCAGAGCTGCAGTCGTCTGCCGATTAGATCGGCACCTATCGCAGGCCAAGGTAACCGCGTCGGCGATCACCTCGATCGGCGGTCCCCATCCGTACAGGCTGGCCATCGGACGCAGGATCTCGCGGACGTCGGACGTCGTGGGTCTGTTCCGGAAGCCGCAAAGGTCCAAGGCTGCAAACCGGGCGTCAGTCCCCAGGTCATCGGCGAGTTGGGTGGCGTCCCAGAGATTGCCTGCCGCCCGCCCGGCCCACTCGGAGCGCTTCTCGGCGATGTAGCTGCTCAGCGCCGATTGCTGGTCAGCCCTCACTTGAGGGTGCTCTTCACACTTCCGTTCACGATGGATCTCCCGCAGCCTCCCAGAGCCGCCTCCAGTCGAAGCTGGTGCTCGTCTCAGCGAAGTGTAGTCGGGGCGACTTGCCCGAGAAGGGGTCCCGCAGGTAGCGAACCCGCTCCCCGCCCTCGGCGAGCACCTCAACCAGCGCCAGGACGTAGTTCCGGCTCGCATTCAGCCCGGTCAGGATCTCGGTTCTGGTGACGGTCACGCTCTCCGATCCCTCGATCCTTCCCTTCACCTCTATGAGGTGGAGGTGCTGCTCAGAGTCGACCGAGCGGATGTCGTACCCGGGGTTGTTGGGTGGCATCTCATCTGGGGTCCGCGTCAGCATCCGCTCAGCCGCCAGCACCGCCTCCACTGCGCGCCGCTCCACCTCCTTGGTCTCCCGCTTACGTGGGGGAGCGGAGTCAGAAGGGTCTGCTAGGTGACGCACCAGACCAGCTGGGACGACCAGTGCCGCGCCGACAACCATGGGCGGCAGCGGCTGAAGCTTGAGCTCCTGGTCCAGCTCCACCAGGCGTCGGTCGAGACGGTGTTGCAAGTCGTCCGCCCGCGCCCGGGCACGCTCCGGATTGATTCGAGGCTGACGCCCCTGGCTGACCTGCTGCTGCAGCTCGGTGGCGCGCTTGTCCCAGTGGATGATCTCGGCTGTGAGCCTAGCCTGCACCGCCGCCTTCACCTTGCGCACTCTCTCCTCGGTGCGCCGTCTCACCTCAGAAAGGTGCTCAGGCACCAGGGTTGAGATGGCGTAGTCCAGCCCTTGGCTCTCCACCCCTGAGGTGAGCCAGGAGGCAGCCCGGAGGTCCGATAGGGTGGGAAGCTGCTCTGGTGTGGACGTCTCATAGTCGAGGTATGGCGCCGGACCGGCCAGCGTCGGTGCGCCCGTGGGTGAAAGGGAGACGAACTGAGCTCTTCTCGACACGGCCCGGGGTGGCAGGCCATCCCTACGCCTGGCGTCTGCTATCTCGTGCTCCAGGAAGAGCAGCAGCTTCGGCTCCCGGCCATCGTCGGTGGGGTCGACCAAGGTTGCCCCCTGGGTCAGAGCCCCACCATCTCGAGCCAGGGTCAGGTCGATCACAGCCTCCAGCAGGGGGTGCCCAGGGCAGATGAACTCGGCCAGCGGCCTGCCGGGAACGGCGATAATGTCCTTCTCGAAGGTCACTCGCTCGTACCGCATCAGCAGTGGGCCCCGGCCGGGGACGTTGCGGATGGTGGCGGGGACGAAGGTCAGCTCGAACCTGTCGGGCTCCCGCTCCACCGCCCTGCCTCCCACCCTCTCCAGAGCTCCAAGGAAGAAGTCGCGCACGAAGTGGGGCTGCAGCTTCTGGGCTGCGGCCTCCTCCATCTGGAGGCGGACCTCCTGCACATCCACTACGCTCATCACGTCACTGGCGAGTGCTTCCCGCTCCACCAGCTCGGAGAGCCCTTCTCCCACCGCGGCGTCCACCACCTGGTGAAGCCGGGCGCGGACATCGGGCCGGTCTCCATACCGGATAGCCTCGATGAGGAGATCCCGGAGCTGGCGGCCCGGCAGCGCCTGGCCCAGGATGTCGAACACCTGCCCTCCCAGGGCGATCCGCTGCTCCTCGAGCTTTTCGAGCAGCACCTGGTAGACCTGCCCCTCCCTGGTGTCCTGGGCGAGCAGGTTCCACATGTGACAGACCTCGGTCTGCCCGATGCGGTGGATGCGCCCAAAGCGCTGCTCGATCCGGTTGGGATTCCAGGGCAGGTCATAGTTGACCATGAGATGGGCTCTCTGCAGGTTGATGCCCTCTCCGGCTGCGTCGGTGGCGCCCATCACCACCACTTGCTGGTCCTGGGTGAACAGCCCCTGGAGCCGGCGCCGCTCCTCCCGGTGGACGCCCCCGTGGATGGCGACCACTGCCTCGGCGCGGCCGAAGTAGCTGGTGAGGCGGGAGACCAGATAGTCGAGGGTGGCCCGGTACTCGGTGAAGATGATCAGCTTGCG
>DATKSV010000010.1:0-13974 GCA_035531535.1 Candidatus Nanopelagicaceae bacterium
CCCACCGGCGAAACCCTGCAGCTGCTGGCCTTTCCGGACGTCGCCCGCTGGTATCTGGACCGCATTTTCCCGCTGGAGCGCAAGGTCATGAAGGTGGCCCGTCCACTCATCCAGCCGTTCGTCAAGATCCCCCTTCCCGGTGACGAAATCTATGGATCCATCAAGGAGCTGCTGATCGACCTGGAGTCGATGAAGGAGGTCCTCAGCGATTCCAAATCCTGCACCGTGCGGTTGGTGCTAAACCTGGAAAAGATGGTGATCAAGGAAGCTCAGCGCGCTTACACATATCTCAATCTCTACGACTACCAGGTGGACGCCGTGCTGGTTAACCGGGTGCTGCCGGAGGCCGTCAGTGACGGCTACTTTGCCGACTGGCGAAAGTCCCAGCAGCGCTACGCGGAGCAGGTGGAGGCGGCCTTTTCTCCGGTGCCGATCCTCAACAGCCAGCTCTTCGACCACGAGATCGTCGGGCTGGATAACCTGCGCGAACTTGGCGATTCCCTGTTCGGTGAAATCGACCCCAGCGCCATCCTCTTCGATACCAAGCCGCAGTCCCTGAGCAAGGATGGGGATGGTTATGTGCTCACGCTGCAATTGCCGTTTGCCACCAAGGAGCAGGTTGAGCTGACCCAGCGGGACGACGAGCTTTACGTTAGCGTCGGTCCCTACAAGCGAGAGATTAGCCTGCCCCGGGTGCTGCACGGAAAGGTGACCACCTCGGCCAACCTGGAGAGCGGCCAGCTGGCCATTCATTTTGGGAGATCCTGATGGAACGTGAAGAGGCGGCCCGCCTGGGCCAGTGGGCGGTGCGGCAGCTAGGCGGAGCGGTGACCCGGGCGGCCGGCGAGCTGGGGGAGCTGGTGCCTCCGGAATCCCGGGCCCACCTGCTCAAGGCTCAGCGCGAGGTGTTCCTGGCGGCCGCCGCCGCCATCGAGCACCGGCACCACCCCAAGGGGACTAAGGGCCGGCGCCGCGCTCGCAAGATCGTCCTGGACTGAGATTCGGTGCTCGGGAGCAACGTCGAGTTCTACCTCGTTCTGCTGCTCTTCGCCGTCCCCGGGATAGTCGTCGGCTTCACCATCCACGAGTACTGCCACGCCCGGGTGGCCACCTCCTACGGCGACCCCACTCCGAGGGCGCAGGGCCGACTCTCCTTCAATCCTGCCAACCAGATTGACCCGCTAGGGCTGGCGGCACTGGTGCTGATCGGCCTGGGATTCGCCCGCCCCGTCCAGTACAACCCTCTCTACGTCCGCCGCGGAGGGCAGCGGGCCTGGCTGTCCGCCGCAGGCCCTCTCAGCAACCTGGTGGTGGCGGCCGGGCTGGGCTTGGTCCTGCGGCTGGTGATCCTCACCGACCCCTCGGTCCAGTTCTGCTTCCTGCCCAGTTTCGACCTTCCCTTGGCCGGCTACCTCTACTGGATCCTGATCGAGGCCTTCTACGTCAACGTCATCCTCTTCGTGTTCAATCTGATCCCGATCCCCCCTCTCGACGGATACGGCGTTGCCGAGGGGCTGTTCGGCAGCCACGCGCCGTCCCTGTTTCAGTGGATCGATCGCAACCGGATGGGCATTCTGCTGGCGGCCCTCTTTCTCTTCTTCGTTCTCCCGAATTTCTTCAACTCCGGTTTCTCCATCAGCGGACCAATCTTCGCGATCGCCGACTGGATCTGGCGGGCGGCGGTGGGTGGCCAGATGCCGCAGCCGTTCTTCCCCAACTTGACCTACCTGATCTCGTCAGCCTCTCCAGGCCTGGCCACGGCGCTGGCCAATCCGTGCTTCGGGTAGCCGACCGGCCAGTCGTCGGCGCCCAGGCCGTGGTGGTCGACGACCGAGGCCGGGTCCTGCTGCAACTACGGCCCTGGCCGGCCGGCTGGGAGCCCCCGGGAGGCCACGTCGGGCCTGCCGAGGACCCCGCGGTGACGGTGGTGCGGGAGACCAAGGAGGAGACGGGGCTCGAGATCCAGGTGGAGCGGCTGGTTGGCTACTACCGCTTCAGCGGGATCCGCCACGACACCGACGTCGTCTTCCGAGCGCACGCGGTCGGGGGTCGGCTAAGGCGCAGCCGGGAGGCCTGGACTGTGCGTTGGGTCTATCCCGACCAGCTGCCCCGCTCGCTCTTCCCCTGGTATCAGCAGAGGATCCAGGATGCGGTGGCACCCCCTCCCGATTCCCCCTTCGAGCGTCTGCAGCCGGTGGGCCTGGGCGCCGTGGGGCGTCACGGCCTGGCCCTGGTGCGAGACCTGCTGAGTTCGCGCGGACGCTCTCCGGCGCAGCCTCCCTCACCCTGAAGCGATGCAGATAGCGCTCGCCTTCGCCGCCGGTCTGGTGCTGATGCTGATCGCGGCGACTCTCTTCACCAACGCCGTGGAGTGGGGCGCTCGCAGCCTGGGGATGGGTCACGGCATGACCGGAAGCGTGATGGCCGCGGTGGGCACGGCCATGCCGGAGACCATCGTCCCGGTCGTGGCCCTGATCGCGGGCGGCCGCGAGGCCACCCAGACCGCCACGGGCGCGATCCTGGGCGCCCCGCTGATGCTGGCCACCATCGGGCTGGGGCTGGTCGGGGTGGTCGGACTGATCTGCGGGAGGACCTACCTGCGGGTCGGCGCCGGCGATGCCCGGCGGGTGCTCTGGGCCTTCTCGATGAGCTTCGTCCTGCTGATCGTGGGGGCGTTCCTGCCCACCCCGGTGCGCTGGGTGGATGCCGCCGCCCTGGCGCTCTTCTATGTGGCCTTTGTGCGGCGCACCATGCGCGCCGACGTCGCTCCTGAAGGCGACTACGAACCGCTCTGGTTCTCGAGGCTGGCGGGCGGCTGGAGCCCGGACGGGAGGGGCCGGCTGGCGCTGCCCTTGGTCCAGGCGGTGGTGGGACTGGCGGGCCTCGCCCTGGCCAGCGAGATCTTCCTCTACGGGCTGCACCAGGTGGCCAGCGTGGCCCACCTCTCCCCGCTGGTGCTGGCCCTGCTGCTGGTCCCGATCGCGACCGAACTGCCTGAGGTGACCGCCGGCACGCTCTGGATCCGGCGCGACCGGGACAGCCTGGCCCTGGGGAACGTCACCGGGTCGATGGTCTTCCAGGCCACCTTTCCGGCGATCGTGGGACTCTGCTTCACCCCCTGGCGGCTCTCCGAGGCGGGCTTCCTCGCGGCCGGGATCACCGCGGTCGCGGTGATCGTCGCCCTCTTCGCCGCCACCAAGCGGGGGGTCAGCGCCTGGGCACTCGCCCCCGTCGGGATCGGTCTGTACGTCGTCTACGCCCTGGCGGTGCTGGTCTTGAAGGTCTAGTCGTGGCTCGATCTCGACTCATTCTGCGAACCCGGGTGGGCGGCCCTCGCCGCTTCCCGGGTTCGCTCCTCATGGGAGCCGCAGTCGGGGCGGCGGGCCTGGCGTTCCTGTTGGCCGGGTGCGGCCCGGGGCTGCCCGGCGCGTCTTCTTTGGTGCGCCAGGTGGCGGCGTCGATGGCCCGCCTCAGCGTCTATCGGATCACCGGCACCAGTCAGGCGGTCAAGACCACCACCAGCTTTCGGGTGCTGGTGCGCCGGGATGGGAACTTCCGGGGCACGCTCGACATCGCGGTGCCCCACGCGGCGATCTTCCGGAGTGACGTGGTGGCGATCGGCAGCAAGGTCTACGTCCGCTCCCCGACTGAGCTCGAGGAGCTGGGCATCACGGCGCTGCCCGGGAATCTCAATCCGGACACCACCTGGGTGGTCCAAACTCAGGCGGTGGCGCTCAGCTACCGGCAGAGCGTCGAGCCCTTCTCCGGGTCTGGGCTGGCCCGTACTTTGAAGCGGGCTCTTCGAGGACCCCTGACCGTGAGCCGTTCCAAGCTCGCCGGTGTTGCCGTCCTAGTGGTCGAGGAGAGGGGCGGAAGTTCATCATTACGTCTGTTCGTCGCGCCCGCCAGTGATCATCTTCTGGAGTTGGCCATCACCGGAGATCAGCCGATTTCCCTCCGCTATAGCTCTTTCGGCGTGGGCCAGGCGGTGGTCGCACCGCCCAGCTCTGAAACATATGTGCCCCCCACCCAGGCGGCTCCGGGGTAGTCATGGTCACGATTGGCGCTCACGTCTCCGCCGCGGGCGGCATCTCCACGGCCTTCGACCGCGCCCTCAAGATCGGCGCCGAGGCGGTCCAGATCCACCCCACCGCGCCCCAGACCTGGCGGCGGCTCCACCCGGACGAGGAGCAGGTGGCTACCTTCCGGAGGCGCATGGCCGAGACCTCGCTCGACGCCTTCTTCTTCCACGCGATCTACCTGATCAACCTGGCGACCGCCAAGGAGGAGCTGCTGGCCCAGTCGCGAGGCTCCTTGCGCCACCACCTGGAGATGGCCAATCTGCTCGGGGTGCGGGGGGTGATCTTCCATCCCGGCTCGCACAAGGGCCTGGGCTTCGAGACGGTCCTGCCACAGATGGCCGAGGCGATGAGCTGGGCCCTCGACGAGACCCCGGGCGAGAGCCTGCTGATCATCGAGAACAGCGCCGGATCCGGCGACAACATCGGCAGCTCCTTCTCCCAGATCCGGCAGATGATGGAGGCGGTGGACGATCCCCGGCTGCGGCTCTGCCTGGATACCGCGCATGCCTTCACCGCCGGCTACGACCTCCGCGAAAAGGAGGGGCTGGAGCGGATGGTCGAAGAGCTGGGCCGGGAGATCGGCTTCGACAAGCTGGCCGCCATCCATGCCAACGACTCCAAGGCCGCCTTCGCCTCCAACGTCGACCGCCACCAGAACATCGGCGACGGGGAGATCGGATCGGAGGCGTTCCGCCGGATCCTGGCCGATCCCGAGTTGACCCGGGCCCCCTTCATCCTCGAGGTCCCGGGGCTGGAGCATCAGGGTCCCGACCGGGCCAACGTGGAGCGGCTACGGGAGCTGGCCGGCCTACCTCCGCTGCCGTCCGTTCCGGACGCCTGAACGACGTGGCCCGCTCCTTCGCCCCGCCAAGCTTCGTCGCCGGCGTCGACCTGGGTGGCACCTGGATAAGGGTCGGCCTGGCCGGCCCGGATGGCAAAGTCCGCCACCGGGTCCGGGCCAGAACGGCGGCCTCGGAAGGCCCTGACGGAGTGCTGGCTCAGATCGAGGGTCTGGTGAGAGAGGCGGTGGCCGCTGAGCCGGAGGTCACGCTCTCTCGGCTGGTCCTGGCGATCGGCGTGCCCGGTCCCTTGGACATCGGCGCCGGCGTGGTGGAGGGGGCCCCCAACCTGCCGGGCTGGCGGCGGGTCCCGCTGCGCGACCGGCTGGAGACGATGCTCGGCTGCCAATGCCTGATCGAGCACGACGCCAATCTGGGCGCTCTGGCCGAACATCGGCGCGGCCGTGGGCGGGGCACCCAGGACTTCGTCTACGTGACCGTCAGCACCGGGATTGGGGCCGGTTTGATCCTGGGCGGACAGCTGTATCGCGGCCATCAGGGAAGTGCCGGGGAATTCGGCCACATGGTCATCCTGCCCGAGGGCCCGCTCTGCAACTGCGGCAATCATGGGTGTCTGGAGGCGCTGGCCTCGGGGACGGCCATTGCCCGCCAGGCGGGGGTGAGCAGCGCCGCGGAGGTGGGTCGTCTGGCAGCGGCCGGAGCCTTGGCGGCGCAGACGGTCTTGAGCCGGGCCGCCAGCTACGTCGGTCTGGCGCTGGGCGGCCTGGTCAACCTGCTCAATCCTGCGGCCGTCGCGGTGGGAGGCGGGGTGGTGGCCGCCGCACCTCGGTTCTTTACCGAGATCCTGGTCGGGGTCGCCGATTCCTCCTTCGCCTCGGTGCGAAGCACCTGTCGGATCGAGCAGGCGGAGTTGGGTGAGGATCAGGGCCTCGTCGGTGCGATTGAACTGGCGCTGGACTTCGCCCGGGAACGGGTCCTGCCGGTCGCCAAGGTCGCGCTGCCCTAGCCGCTTCCGACTGATGCCTACCCCGCCAGGGCGGCCGAGATCAATTTGGCCTGATCGACCAGCAGCTGGCCCAGTGAGCTCTCCAGAACCGGGTTGAAGCGCCGCTCCGGCACCGCGAATACGACCGCTCCCAGGATCTGGGTCGCCGGCCCCGCGAAGGGCGCCGCCATCTCGATGCCGAAGTTGCCGGGGCGCCCGGGCAAGGTGGCGAAGCCCCGATCCCGGACCACGGCCAGCTGCTCAGCCAGCTCGGAGGCCTTGACCGCCGCCCGCTCTCGGCCGAAGGCAGTGATCAGGGTCTCACTGTCCAGCCCGGACAGGATGGCCAGTCCGGCGGCGCAGGCGGTCAGGGGAATCCACTCATGCAGGGCAGGCCGAACCTGGAGTGCATGCCGGGCCGGGATCTCGGTCACATACATGACCGCCAGCTCGGGTGCTCCGTAGAGCGCAAGCAGAGCGGTCTCTCCTCCGGTGTGGGCCGCGACCCGCAGGAAGGGGAGGGCCAGCTCCACCACCGGCGCCCGAGCCGCTCCGCGCAGAGCCAGGCGGTAGAAGCCCAGGCTGAGCCGGTACCGCCCCGAGGCTGGCAGCGAGTCGACCAGCCCCTCTTCCTCCAGCGCCCCCAGCGATCGGTGCACTGTGCTGGGCGCCATCCCGACCGCCGCGGCGAGCTCTCGCACGCCAAAGTCGTCGGCGTCGTGATCGGCCATCCAGCCGAGCAGCCGAACCGTACGGCCAAGCGGGTTTCTCTGATGACTTAGAAGTCGCGGCACGACTTCCAGCCTTGCGCTCCTATTGACACTTACGGCTCTCCACCCGCCGCAGTATAGGGGTTCGTTCCGTCTGGGTGAACAGAGAAAAGAGGAGCCGGTCGCACCCGCGACCGGTCCCTCCCTGCGGCTAACTCAGCGCCGGCGGTGGTGTCGCCTGCCGTGAATCTCGCTCTCGGAGCGCTCGGGCTCCGTGCCCAGAGCGACCTTGATCTGCCTCTCCTCGGCCCCCCTGACGATCTCCAACTCGAGCTGATCGCCCGGCTTGGAGGAGCCCAGCACCCGGTGCAGGTCCGCCGCTCGGGAGAGCGCCTGGCCGTTTGCCCTGGTCAGCAGATCGCCCTTCAGAACGCCCGCCTGGGCCGCTGGCCCAGCGTCGTCCAGGTGCTGGACCAACACGCCGTCGCGTTCCGGAAGACCGACCGCCGCCCTCAGCCGTCGGGCCACTTCGCCCGGCAGCAGTCCCACACCTAGATACGGGCGGATCACCGCCTCACCTTTGCCCAGTGCCTCGAGCCGGGTGCGGAGCGAGGGGACGGCCAGGAGGGCGGCGTAGAGTCCCTCACCGAGCCGTTTGGTGTTGATCCCCAGCAGCTCCCCGGACAAGGTCAATACCGGTCCGCCAGACGAGCCGTGGGGCAACGGGGCCGTGTGCTCGAAGCCGCCGCTGATGGGGTGGCCGCCCGGCCCTCTGAAGTCCCTCGAGAAGCCGGAGACCATCCCGAAGCTGAGCCGCAGTCCACGTCCGCCGGGATTGGCAGCAGCGAAGACGGGAGTGCCAATCTTCGGACCTCCCTCCCCCCACTCGATCGGGGAAGTCCCTTCCGTGGAGACCTTGATCACCGCCAGGTCGCCGACCCTGTCCGCCGTGACCGCGGTCGCCTCCCGGCGGATATGGTCGGCAAAGTGGACCTCTGGGTGCTCGGAATGGACGTTGTGGGCGTTGGTTGCCACCAGTCCGTCGGCGAGCACGAATCCGCTGCCGGACGGCCATCTGGTGCCGATTCCCACCACCGCCGGGAAGGCCTTCTCGCGCGCCGCAGCCGCCGCCTCTTCAAATTCTTCGGCAAAGCCCAAGTCGAACCTCCTACGGACAAATGTTGGTAGTGTCTTGCAAGTAGCAACTATATCCCAGATGAGTAGCTCCCAAACCAAGGCGACCTGGGCGCGCGAAGATTCCGTCGTGAGCGAGCTCCGATCGAGTGCACGACTGGGACTGGCCACGGCGCTGGAACGGGTCGGGGACCGCTGGGCCCTGCTGCTGGTGGAGGCGCTCCTGGGCGGACCCCGACGATTCAGCGACCTCCAGAAAGACCTTCCGGCGATCGCGTCCAACGTGCTGACCGAGCGCCTCAGGCGGCTTGAACTGGCTGGGATTTTGGAGACCCAGCGCTACTCAAGCAGGCCGCCCCGGGTGGAGTACCAACTGACTTCGGCCGGGCGGGGCCTGGCGGCGGTGCTCGACGCCCTCGATCGCTGGGGCGGCCTGGAAGGCGCGCCCGGGCCGGCTCACCATCGCTGCGGAACCCCGATGGAGCTGCGCTTCTACTGCCCCACCTGCGACGAACTGGTGGTCCCGGGGGAGGCCACCACAGATGACGATCTTGTCTTCGCCTGAGGCCCCGCCGGTGGAGCTGCTCCCCGAGACTCCATCCCCGGCCGCCCTGCGCCGCCTCCTGCCGGAGCTGGAGCAGGGGGTCGGGGCCAGGGTCTGCATCGTCGGCGGCTTCGCCCGCGACCTGCTGATGGGCCGGCCGGCCGAGACCGATGTCGACGTGGTGGTCGAGCACGGTAGCGCCGAGGGGGCCGCCGAGTGGCTGCGCCGGCGCTGGGACCGCCGCGCCCGGGTCGTTGCATTCGAGCGGTTCGGGACCGCGCAGATCGCATTCCTGGTCCCCGGGAAGGATCGCTTCACCGTGGAGTTCGTCAAGGCCCGGGCTGAGGCCTACTCCCCGGAAAGCCGCAAGCCGACGGTCCGGGCCGGGACCATGGAGGAGGATGCGCTGCGGCGCGACTTCACCCTGAACGCGCTCATGCTGGACAGCGAAGGCACCGTGCTCGACCCTACAGGGCTGGGGCTAGAGGACCTACGGCTGGGTCTGCTCCGAACTCCTCTTCCCCCAGCTGAGACCTTCTCCGAGGACCCGCTCCGGATGCTGCGGGCCGCGCGGTTCGTGGCTCAGCTCGGGTTCCAGCTGGCGCCCGGGGTGGAGGAGGCCATGGCCCAGATGGCGCCCCGACTCTCGATCGTCTCCCCCGAGCGGGTGCGGGACGAGCTCATGAAGCTGCTGGTCGCGCCCCGGCCCGCGTCGGGGCTGAGGATCCTCCAGCGCACCCAGCTTCTGGCCCAGATCTCTGTGGAGCTGGACGCCATGGTTGGGGTTGAGCAGGGTGGCTACCACCTGGGCGACGTGTTCGAGCACACCTGCCTGGCTCTGGATGCCGCCGCCCACGACCGGGTGGTGCGCCTGGGTGTTCTCTTCCACGACGTCGGCAAGCCAGCGACCGCCAGCGCCGGGCCTGAGGGACCGACCTTCCTGCGGCATCCCCAGGAGGGGGCGGTCCTCGCGGAGGCGGTGATGAGAAGGCTCAGGTTCAGTGGGGCCGAGATCGACGCGGTCCGTCAGCTGGTGCTCTTGCACATGCGCCCCATCCAGTACCGATCCGAATGGGCCGACAGCGCGGTCCGCCGGCTCTGGCATGCCGCCGGCGAGCTAACTCCCCAGCTGATGGCGCTGGCCCGGGCCGACACAGAGGGGTCTTCCTACCCGGGATTGGTAGAGCTCAAGGAGCTCGAGGCGCGGTTGGCAGCGGTCGGCGAGGCGCATCCTCAGGGCATCCGCCCGCCCTTAGGGGGGGAGCAGCTGAAGAAAGCCTTTCAGCTCCCAGCCGGCCCCTGGATCGGCCGAGCCCAGGCGGTCCTGCTTGAGGCCGTCTTGGAGGGCCAGCTACCTCCGGCTGAGGATCCGGGCGCAGAGCAGGCGGCGATCGAGTATCTGGAGTCACGCCGCGAGGACTGGCAGCCACGTAAGGGCGAACCGGGCGCGACGCCCCAATCGCCGGCCTAACTCCCAGCCGTCGGGAACAACAGCGACACCCTCAGCCGCGACGGATTCCGTCGGGGGTGCCACCGGGAGCATTCGCGGCTGAAGAGACCGGCTCAGCCACCGAATCTAAGCCGCCGTCATTGAACTCTTCCAGTGCGCGCATACTCGGTCGAAGACCAGCGCGCGCGGCCGAAGGTTCCTGGCGGCGCTCACGTCCACGGGAGGCCGACTGGCTGATGCGAATAGGAGTTGTGCGAGCGGTGCTGGTGCTGCTTATAACACTCTGCGTGTTATTCGAGCTGGTCGAATTTCCGACGCTCGGCATTGCCCTGGCGATCATTCTGGTCTTGGCCACGGGACTCAGTTATTCGCTTCGCACGCGCAGTCGCTCTCGGCGGTAGCTACCACCTGCCACCTGATCTGTCTTTGGCATCGGCGCCGTGTCGGGTGTGGGCAGTCGTGGTGCTGCATTGTGGTGCGCTCTGGCAGAGCGGGATACGCGCCACCGGCGCATACTCTTCCCACTGAGCGATCACGCGCAGGTGGGATCGCTCGCGGCACCCACTGGTCGGGAGGCTGGCTGAATCATGCGGACGAGAGCGTTGAACCCAGCGCTGCGCAACAAGTTGGTGTTGGGGGTTCTGGTGCTGCTTTTGCTCGCACTGTGGCCGCTGGTTGGAGTTCTGCTGCTGGTCGTGCTTGGCTTGGT
This sequence comes from Candidatus Nanopelagicaceae bacterium, assembly GCA_035531535.1. GTDB lineage: Bacteria > Chloroflexota > Dormibacteria > Aeolococcales > Bog-877 > AG-12. The sequence continues at coordinate 10,415 of DATKSV010000010.1, forward strand.
CGCCTGGGGAGTCCACCGCCTTCGCTTACGCCGGCGCGTGAATCACTAGCGCCCGACAGGGGCTACGAGGGCGCGGGAGTGCGAGCACGTCGCCCGCCCGCGCCAACCGGCTCAGGTAGCGGACCGCGATCAGGCTCGTTACGTGCGGGGCCCGCTTGGCGAGGTCTCTGTCAAAGGTGGCCAGGCGGCCGCCCTGGTTGCGTGCCAGCGCGACCAGGTACGCGTCGGTGACATGGCCGTGCCCGAACAGCTGGCTTAGGTCGACTGTGTCACAGCCCACCGCGTCCGACCAAAAGCGGTGTCGCGGATGACTCGTGAATTGGTGCAGAACACTGACCGCCTGGGTGACTTCCAGTCCCTCGCGCACCAGCCGCCGCAGCCAGGCGCCCCGGGTGATCGGGCAGGTCGCCACGGGGTCGCGGGTAGCTGTCCACCACCCGGTGGCGGCGCGGTGGTGGACGTGGCCCTCGACGGAGAGCGCGATCAGGACTTTGGCGTCTAGCAGGTGGGTCGCCTGGAGGTCATTCGTCGGCGACAGCGGCGCGAACCATCTCCGTCGTAACCGGTCTCCCGAGACGCACCAGAGGAAGTCCGGTGGCGGGAACAGTGCTCACGCGCTCGGTACCGGAGTTGGGACTCAGCCCCTGTCTCACAAAATCGCTGATCGTTCGACTCATGCTCTGGCCCCGGTCATGGGCGAGTGACCGCGCAGCTCGGTGGAGCTCCTCCGGAAGGTCGACAGTCGTCCGCATCAGCACGTCCTCCATCATGATGCAATCTGGGCGCGGACTGATCGGCCCCGGCTCCTGACTCGTGGGGCGACCGCGGCAGCTCTCACCTTTGATGAGAGTCCCCGGCACCCCATGTGGTGGGCCGTCCCCCCGGGCCCAGGCTGGCGGGACTACAGATAGACTGGACGCGTCGGGGGACGATCGCGACTTAATTCAGGATGCCTGCCATCAATCGCTTGAAGCGGCTCCGCCTATTGATCTTGGAGCTGCCCCAGCAACTCCGCTTGGCCTACTGCCTGGCCCGGGATCCCCGTACGCCCGCTCCTCTCAAGGCGGCCCTGGCGGGCTCGCTGGCGCTGATTCTGAACCCGGCCATCGACCTGCCTGCGTGGGTCCCGGTAGTCGGCCAGATGGACGCCATCGCCCTGACGGTGCTGGCGGTGAGGACCTTCAACGCCCAGGCTCCTCGCGAGCTTCGGGAGTCGATTGAGGCTGACATCCGACTTGGGCGGAGCCGCTTCGATCTGGACCTCGGGCAGGGCGTCACGGCTGCCGGAAGGCTGGCTGTGCTGGCCAGGGCAATCCCCGGTCTGACCAGGCGGCGCCGCCGCCTGGTGCCAGCGGTCCGGCGCCCCACTGAGGCTGCTCCCTGGTACCGTTCTCCTGCGTCAGCCGGGGGGCGGACCGTTGAGGCAGGCGGAGAGGGCGGGCCTGACGGCCCGCTGCCCATCGCTAGCAAGGAGCATTCGAGTTGAAGGTCATTCTGACCAAGGATGTGGCCGGGACCGGCAGTGCCGGGGATGTCCGCGAGGTGGCGGACGGCTATGCCCGCAACTTCCTGCTGCCCCACCGGCTGGCCCAGCCGGCTCGCGCCACCGCCGAAGCCCAGATTCGTGCCCAGCGCGACCGCCAGCGTCACCGGGTGGAGGCGGAGCTGACCGAGGCCCGGGCGACGGCCACCAAGCTGGAGTCGACCGTCGTGGAGATCACCGCCCGGGCCGGGGAGACCGGCAAGCTCTACGGGGCGGTGGTCAACATCGACGTGGCGGAGGCGATCGAGTCCCAGTTGGGGGTGGTCCTAGACCGGCGGAAGATCGAGTTCGAACCTGCCCACGAGGTGGGAGAACACCAGGCCGTGGCCAAACTCCACACTGAGGTCGAGGCCCGGATCAAAGTCCGGGTCGTCGCGGCGTGAGCGCCCGGCCGGAGCTCCGGCCGGCCACCCCGCTCCGGCTCCCTCCCCACAACGTCGACGCTGAGCGCTCCGTTCTGGGCGCGCTGCTCCTGGACAAAGACCAGATCGGGGTGGTGGTGGGCAAGCTGGAGGCCGACGACTTCTATCTGGCCGCCCACGCCGACGTCTTCCGGGCCATGCTCCACCTCTTTTCGCAGGGCACGCCCATCGACACCCTCACCCTGGCCGACGAGCTGGAGCGCCAGGGGTCCCTGGGGCGGGTCGGGGGGCTGGAGATGCTCACCTCGCTGGCCGCCTCGGTCCCCACCGCGGCCAACGTCGAGTACTACGCCAGGATCGTCACCGACCACTCGCTCAAGCGGCGGCTGATCTCGGCCGGGGGCAAGCTCGCCGATCTCGGCTTCGACGAGAGCCTGGACGCCCAGCCGGCGATCGAGGAGGCCGAGCGCACCGTCTTCCAGGTGGCCGACCGGGGCCGGGTGAAGAGCGACTTCGAGTCGATCGCCGAGCGGCTTCCTCAGACCTGGGAGACCCTGCAGCACGCCTACAACCAGCGAGCCAGGCGCTCGGTCACCGGCGTGGCCAGCGGGTTCGGCAAGCTGGACGCGATCACCTCGGGATTCCAGCGCTCCGAGCTGATCGTGGTCGCCGCCCGCCCCGGGGTGGGCAAGACCTCCTTCGCTCTCAACGTGGCCCGGCATGCGGCGGTGCAACGCCAGCACGGCGTCGCCCTGTTCAGCCTGGAGATGTCCCGGGACGCCCTGGTGCAGCGGATGCTCTGCAGCGAAGCCGGGGTGGACGCGTACCGGCTGCGCACCGGCCAGCTGGCCGATGACACCTGGCAGAAGATCGCCACCGCCATGGACACCCTGAGCCGGGCCTCCATCTATATCGATGACACCCCGGCCCTCTCGGTCATCGAGATGCGGGCCAAGGCGAGGCGCTTGCGGGCCGCGAACCAGGTCGACCTCTTCATCGTCGACTACCTCCAGCTGATGCGCGCCACCACCCGCTCCGACTCCAGAGCCCAGGAGGTGTCGGAGATCTCCGCCGGGTTGAAGAGCCTGGCCCGGGAGCTGGACGTTCCGGTGATTGCGGTCTCGCAGCTCAACCGGGAGTCGGAACGGCGCACCGACCGCCGACCCCAGCTCAGCGACCTTAGGGACTCAGGCAGCATCGAGCAGGACTCCGACATCGTGATGTTCCTGTACCGGCCCGGCATGCACGAGGAGGGCAAGGATCCGGCAATGACCGAGCTGGACATCGCCAAGAACCGCAATGGCCCGGTGGATCGGATCAACCTCTACTTCAACGCCGGCCAGACCGCCTTCCACGACGTGGACCGGATTCATCAGGATCCGTCAGGTGAGTGAGTCCAGGCGGTGAGCGTGGTCATCTGCCTGGGCGGTCAGTGGGGCGACGAAGGCAAAGGCAAGATCGTAGACCTGCTGGCGGAGTCAGCCCAGATGGTGATCCGCAGCCAGGGCGGCAACAATGCCGGCCACACCGTGGTGGTGGACGGCCACACCTTCAAGTTCAACCTGATCCCGGCCGGGATCCTGCATCCCAAGACCGTTTGCGTGATCGGCAACGGGGTGGTGCTGGACCCCAAGGTGCTGCTCTCGGAGCTGGAG
>DATKSV010000011.1:0-4857 GCA_035531535.1 Candidatus Nanopelagicaceae bacterium
ACTTCCTCTACGAGGGGGGAGTCTTCACCGAGGACCTGGTCGAGAACTGGATCGCTCTCAAGCGCGAGCGGGAGGTGGACCCGGTCCGGCTCCGCCCGCATCCCTACGAGTTCATGCTCTACGCCGACGCCTGATCTCTGATCTTTGAGGTTGTCGCCCGGGGCGGTTGATCCCCCACGATGGGGGTCAATCGCTCAGGGCGCAGCTCCAAGCCGGCCCGCTGCCCCAGCTGGAACGCAGCCGGGCAGCGGGCTGCGTTCCGGGCCCAGGGGAGCTAGCGCCCGAGCCGGCCGTACCTGATCCTGGCCCCGGTCGATCAGGCGGGCCAGGTGACCTGATCCAGAATGGCGGAGTCGCCGGGATGGGCGAGGAGGAGAGCATTCACCTGGCTCACGCCCGAGCTGGCTGGCGACGCCCCCAGCGCCGTCGCTCCGAGGCGGCCACCAGCTCGGCCGTGGCCCGGTCGGCGGCCACGTCGGAACCGAAGTCGGCCGCATAGGCGAGCGCCGCGCGAATGGAGGTCAAAGGAAGGTCGAAGTAGGCGGCGGTCTCATCCACCGAACCGTGGTGGGCCTCGCAGGTGGCGGCCACCTGGTACACATGGAGTCTGGTGCCCGCGAGCAGCGCCTGGCGACGACCGCTGGCTCCCTGGACAAAGCGGATCAGGGGGTGGTGCTCCTGGCGCAGCGCCTCGCCCAAGAGCCGATCCGCCAGGGCGTTGCGGGAGCTCCCGGCCGACTCGGCCTCCAGGTCCAACAGCTCGGCTGTCGACCTGGACAGCCGAAAAGATCGCCGGACGCTTCTCTCCTTCTCCATGACTTGCAAAGTATCGCAAGGGATGGTAAAGGTGCTTTTGAAGGCCAGGGAACTCCAGCCTGGTCCGTTCAGTCCACGTGGCCCCGAGACCTGTTCCCGCGGGCTCAGAGATGTGGGTCGCAGCTCCGCAGAGATGGGAAATTGGTCACCGTCTGAGGTCCGGTGGTGGCATGCGAGGTCGCCGGAAACGAAGGTGTACTGTGAGCACATGGCCACAGCGAGGACGCGCATCGTGATCGAGGAGACCTACGTGGAGGCGATCATGGAGCGCTACGGGCTCAGGACCAAAACGGCAGCCGTGGCGCTCGCCCTGCGCCACCTGGCAAGCCAGCCCATGTCGGGCGGCGAGCCCCTGTCCATGCGGGGCGCCCACGCCATCGCGGATCTCCCTGGTGACCTGACGCCACGCGGGGCGTAGGGATCCTGGCCGCCACCCCCGCCCATCCGGGTGCGTCCTCAGCGAAGACCGCCACTCATCCATCGCTCCCAGGCGCTGATCGCTTCCGCCAAAGTCATGGCTTTCACCTCGGCCTGGGGAATTCCGGCCTGATCGGTGAGTTTGCCAACCAGCCAAAGGGGGGGTGGTTCGGGAGCTGAAGGCTCGGGGGCGACCTCGAAGTCGGCGCTGATCCGGCCCAGTTTGGCGATCACATCGGCCAACGGGATCGCCAGGGGAGATCGGTTGAGCGTGGTGACGCGACGGTGGGCTTCCTGGTAGACCTCCGCGTCACTACGTGCCCCAATGGCCCAAACCTCCGCGACTTCAACCACGATGGCCCCCGCTCGGTCGGAGGACACTCGCCAGATCAGGCGCCAGTCGCGATTGCCAACCACCAATTTGCGCCAACCCATCAGCGAACCGTGCAAGGGTTCGCCCGCCTGCGGATTCAGTTCGAGGAGGAGCATCTTCTTCAGCGCCCAGCGGACGATCTGGGGATCCTTCCGGAGCAGGTGAGTCAGGTCCTCGACGGCTGGCTGGATGAGCCTGACCACCACCGGTACTCCCACCGGTTTCCATCCTCCGGCAGGGATCGATCCCGACTTCGCGCCGCCACCGCCAGGTCGGTCTCGGGAACCTCTTGCGGTCAATCCCTACCGGCCGCTAGGTCAGCTTCTAGTTCGGCCGCCAACTCAGCCCGGTTGAACCCAAACGCTGCGATGACCTGGTCCATCTCCACCCGCTCGCCGCTGTCCGTGGCCATGCGGGCGATGACGAGCGAGATATCGCGGAGATCACTCTCCAGCTCTCCAAGCCGCTGGAGGCGACTCATGCCCACCACGGCGGCGACCGGATGGCCCCTGCGGGCAACCAAGATTTCAGCGCCCTCCTCGGCGGCCCGGACGAGACTGGCTACACCTCGTGCGGCCGCCTCAGTCACTGAAACGGTTGTGGGGTCTCGGCTGTAGATGCTCATGGGGATACTATACAGAATTCTGCACAGATTGCTCCGGCCCGATTTGCGCTCCCTGCGGCCGATCTGTCTGGGCGCAAGTGCCGGCATGGCCGCCAGTGACCAGCTTCTACTTCTCCTTCACTCAGACTCCTCGACCGCGCCGCCGGGTCGCTCGGTGGCCGTGGTGGGAGGGCCGCCGGGGCGGGCTCACAGACCCCCGGAAAAGGGACCGCCGCCCCGGGAGGTACCGGGGCGGCGGAGTCCGTCGGCTGCGGAGCCGGCGGAGGGAGGGAGAGAGGGCGTTGATCTCGCGGGAGTTTGAAGGGAAGGTCCCGCGAACGTCCTGGGGCCAAGGTTAGGCCCAGGCTTGCGTCACGGCTCCTGTCGTAACCACCCTGTGACTTCTGCGACTGATCCGTCAGGCCGACCCGGCTCCCGCCACGGGAGCTGCCTCGGCCGGGTGGCGCTGGCTCACCACCAGGCTGACCCCGGCCAGCACCAGGCCGCCTCCCACCAGGGTTGCCAGCCCCGGGCGCTCACTGCGGATGAGCACCGCCAGGGCGGTCCCCACCAGGGGCTGGATGAAGAGGAGCGGCGCCATGGCGCCCGGCATCACCCGCTGGAGGCCGTAGAACCACGCCCAGTAGCCGATCACGGTGGTCACCAGGCCCAGGTACAGCCCGCCCACCACCACCCCCCAGGTGATCTGGGGCCAGCCGCGGACGGCCAGCGCCGCCAGGCCCGCCGGCCACCAGGCGACCAGGCTGCCGGTCACGATCGCGGCGGTGACCAGGAAGGGCGGGTAGCGGGAGACCACCGTCTTGCCGACCACCGTGAACGCCGCCTCCAGTACCAAGGACACCAGGATCAGGAGGTTGCCCAGGGCCTGGCCGCCACCGAATCCACCGGGCCAGCGGAGCCCGCCCACCACGACCAGGTAGACCCCAAACCCTCCGACCAAAAGACCGGCCGTCTCCCAGCGGCGGATCCGCTCGCCTAGGAAAAGGATGCTGAGCAAAACCGTCACCAGCGCCTCGGCCGCGATCAAAAGCGCCATGTCGGTGGCGGTGGAGAGGCTGAGGCCCCAGTACTCGAACGCCTTGTTGCCGATGAACCCCAGGGCGCACATGGCGGCTAGGCGGAGCTGGTCGCCGCGCCCCCGGGGCAGAAGGTGGCGCCGCCGCCAGAGATAGGGGAAGAGGACCGCCGCGGCGATCGTGAAGCGCAGCATGTTGACGCTGGCGAAGGGCCAGGTCGCGAGCGCCGCCTTGCCGGTCACGTACGACCCGGCCCAGAGGCAGTTGGCGCCGGCCAGGATCAGCAGCGCGCGCCGGCGCCCGGACATCAGCTCAGTTGGTCTGGCGGCGGCCGCCGGCCACCACTGCCTGGGGGTGCCGCGGTGGTTCCACCGGCTGCGCTGAGATCACTTTCTCGGCAGTGGTGAGGCGGGCCCGGCCGCAGCCGGGAGAGCGTGCCACGGCCCCAGGAGGTCGGGAGCGGGCCGGCCGGCAGCCGTCGGCTCAGCCAACCGCGCTGTCCTGACTTCCCTCCGCGGCGTCCAGAGCGCTCAGTGCCGCCTCGGCGACCCCTTCCGCGGTGAGCCCGTACTCGGCCAGGATCTCCGACTGCGTTCCCTGGGGCAGGAACTGGTCGGGCAGGGCAACCTGCCGGACCGGGCAGACGACGCCCTTGGCCATGAGCAGCTCCATCACCGCCGCTCCCAGGCCGCCGCGGGCGGTGTTGTCCTCGACCGTGACGACGGCGCGATGGGCTGCCGCCCAGGCTGGGAGCCGGGGATCGATGGGCTTGACGAAGCGCGCGTTGACCACTGTGGCGGAGACTCCCCCCTCTGCCAGCAGGGAGCTGGCGTTGAGGGCGACCGCCACCATCTTGCCGGCGGCACAGATGAGGACGTCCTTGCCGCCCTCGTGCGCCACCTCCCAGGTGAGAGTCGGCAGCGGCCGCAGGTCGATGACCTTCTCGCCCGCCGACCCTCTCGGGTAGCGGATCGAGAAGGGGCCCGGGTGGGCCAGAGCGGTCGCCAGCAGGCGTCCCAGTTCGGCGGAGTCGCGGGGGGTCGCCACCACCATGTTGGGCACCAGGCGCAGGTAGCTGAGGTCGAACATGCCGTGGTGGGAGCTGCCGTCGGGCCCGGTCACGCCCGCCCGGTCGAGCACGAATGTGACCGGCAGGTGGTGCATCCCGACGTCGTAGATGACCTGGTCGAAGGCCCGCTGCAGGAAGGTGGAGTAGATGCAGACCACCGGGTGCAGGCCGCCGGTGGCCAGCCCGGCCGCGAAGGTGACCGCGTGCTGCTCGGCGATGCCGACGTCGTAGAACCGGTCCGGGAACCTGGCCGCGAACTTGAGCAGACCGGTGGAGGAGGCCATCGCCGCGGTGATCGCGACCACCTTGGGGTCCTCCTCGGCCAGGGCCAGCAGCGCCTCCTCGAAGACGTCGGTGTAGCTGACGCCGCCGCCGTGGATCTTGCCGGTCGAGACGTCGAAGGCGCCCACCCCGTGGAACTTGTCGATCTCGTCGTCCTCGGCCGGGCTGAAGCCATGCCCCTTGTCGGTGACCACATGGACCAAAACCGGCCCGGGCAGGCCCTTGGCGAGGTTGAGGGCGGTCTCCACCTGGCGTTGAT
>DATKSV010000012.1:0-3072 GCA_035531535.1 Candidatus Nanopelagicaceae bacterium
CGCCGCCAGCCCGCACTTATCACCGTGGGTGCGGGTGATAGGCGGTGCGTATACCGGCATGGCGGCAGCACTCCGTTTGCCCCGCGCTGGGATCCGGGGTCGTCTCCTGGCTGACCAGGGGCGCGCAAGCTACCTTCCGGGCACGGTTGACGTGATGCTCGGAGAGGCGGGTGCGACCAGGTTTCAACAGCGACTCGCGCTTGATGGGATCGAGGTGGTCGCCGCGCCTGCCGAAGCGGTCAGCGGCAGCGGGGTGCGGATAGACGGTAGCTGGGTGGCTGCCGACGCGGTGGTCGCTGCTCCCGGACTCATCCTGGAGCCAGGCAGTGTCGGCCCCGATGGCCGGGGGGTTGGCTGCTGGGACATCGCCACCGCCCGCGAAGTCCCAGCCCTGATCGCTGGGGTGGCGAAAGGGTGGTCGCGGTGGTGATCGCGTCGCTTCCGTACCGCTGCCCCCCTGCTCCTTATGGTCTGGCCATGCGGCTGGCCCAGCGGGCGCGCAGTCGAGGTGCGGGGGTCAGAGTCGTGCTGACCACCCCTGAGCCCCATCCTCTGGCAGCACTCGGCTCGGCGCCGGGCGACTTCCTGCTGGCCGCGAGTGCGCGAGCTGGGGTCGAGATCCGCCTTAGCTTCTCACCGGACCTCCAGGCCCTCCGGCACGGTCAGGTCATGGCCGCCGACGGCAGGCCGCTCGCGGCCGACCTGGCGCTAGTGGTCCCGCCGCACAGACCGAGCCCGCTCCTCGCGGAACTCGCGGGACCTGGACCGCTGGTCCCGGTGGGGGCGGGCTTCGAGTCCGCCGAGCCCGGGCTCTTCGTCATCAGCGACGCCGCCGCAACCCCCTATCCACGGGCGGCCGGTGCCGCGACCGTATCGGGGGCTGCCGCTGCTGAGACGGTGCTGGTTCGCCTGGGGCTTGCGCCCGTGAGCGCCCTTCCCTCACCCCAGCTCGACTGTTACGTCGGACATGGCAGCGGACGATTCAGTCGGTTGCGACTCCGCTATCCCGACGGGCCTCCACCCGAGGGTCGGCCAGAGGTCAAGGTCAGCGGCCCATCCGAAGAGCTCAGGACCGAATTCGCCAGCGGCTTCCGGCACTGGCGTCAGCTGCGTCGTGGGCGGTGAGGGGCACTTCTCCGGCTGCGCAGGGCGAGTGATCAACCGCTGCGGCCAGCGGCTCGCCGACAGATCAAGGGTTGTTCCTTCCAGAGGGGGCGCCGATCCCGTCGCTGCCGCCCTCGTCTGAGAGCCATGTCCGGTCCCATGGGTGACAACCGCAGCCATCGCTGCGGCGGCAGGTCGACGGCGGTTGGACTTCACCTGAGCTCGAACACCCAACTGGAGTCTCCGCTTGGGACCAAGCCGCCCGGCGCGGCTCCAGGCCGCCCGCCTGACGCCGAAGTGCTGTGGGATAATTACACGATGAAACTAGTGTTAAAGCTTGGCCCGTGATCAGGCCCCAGCGCTCTCCAGAGATGTGGTTGCCTCTGAGGTATCTCGCAACCGGCATGCTGGCTTGGGTCCTGGCGGCGGCTGGGGTGCCCCTGCTGGCTGCTCATCTAGTCGCCGGCTTCGATGATCCGAAGATCTTCGCGCTCACCCACCTGGTGGTGCTGGGGTGGGTGACGATGACCATCATGGGGGCGCTCTACCAGTTGTTCCCGGTCGCGCTCCAGGCCTCACTGGCGGCGCCCGCTGTCGGCCGTTGGAACTTCATCCTGTACGCGGCCGGGGTTGTCGGCTTCGTGCCCAGCTTCTATTTCGACTGGACGCCGGGCGTGGCCATCTTCGGCAGCCTGGCAGTGGCCGGCATCGTCATCTTCGCGATCACCCTGCTGCTGAGCTATCCCAGTGTGCGGGCGCGGCATCCCATGGGCCTCTTCGTGCTCTGCGGACTGGGTTGGCTGGTGGTGGTCATCGGCTTCGGGCTCACCTGGGCACTGGACTGGCAGTTCCAGTGGTTCAACATCAGCCCGAACCTGCTGGCCGCGCACGTCCACGCGGGCCTGGTGGGATGGCTCGGATGCACGCTGATGGGCGTCTCGTACAAGCTGATGGAGCTGTTCGCGCTGGTCCCCCGGCGCACCTGGAGGTTTGCCTACCTCATTCTTGGCTTCTGGAACGCGGCCCTGGCGGCCCTGATCCTCAGCCTGCTGCTCTGGCCGGGCGGCTGGGAGGTCACCGGCGCAGCCATCGCTCTGGGCGCGACCATGCTCTTGTTCGCCTTTGACCTGGCGCGGATGTGGACCCATCGACGGCGGCGGCGAATCTCAGTCGAGCAGGGCCACATTGCCATGAGCCTCCTCTCCCTGCTGCTGGCCTGCGGGATCGGCATCACCCTGACCCTGGGGCACGGCTTCTCCCCGAACTGGTTCGTGGCCTACGGCTACGCGGCGATTGTGGGCGGGTTCGGATTCGCGATCGCTGGCCGTTACCAGAAGATCATCCCCTTCCTCAGCTGGCTGCACCGGTACTCGAAGGCCCCCGGTCCGACACCTCCTCCGCTGCTGCAGGACCTGGTCGACGAGCGGCTGGGATGGGCCAGCCTGGCCCTGCTGGCGGCTGGCTACGCCGCGGTCCTGGCGGGCCTGCTGGAGACCTCCGTGGCAGCGGTCCAGGCCGGTGGCCTGGTGTATCTGGCCGGCGCGCTGCTCGGCCTGGCGGCGCTGCGCACCGCCCTCATCCCGTCCCACCAGGTGCGGCAGTCCACTTCCAGGTCCCGACTCTCCCCCGCCGGTCGGCCGGCCGGATCGGCGGCACCGAGGTCGGGTGGTGAGACCCGGAGTTCAGGTGAGACCTCCGCCGCGAGCTGACCGTGCCGGGCGGGTGGTCGTCATCGGGGCCGGCTTTGGAGGGCTGGCCGTGCTGGCTGAGCTGGCCCGGGCCGGCCTCCAGGCAACGCTAGTCGATCGGCACCAGTACACCACTTTCCAGCCCCTCCTCTACCAGGTAGCGGCCGGCGGGTTGAACCAAGGGGATGTCGCCTTCCCAGTGCGCAGCCTGCTTCGGCGGATGCGGGCCGGTGACTTTTGCCGCGCCTCCTTGGCGGAGATTGACTGGCCGGCCCATGTC
>DATKSV010000013.1:0-2680 GCA_035531535.1 Candidatus Nanopelagicaceae bacterium
TATCGATATATCCGACACGCTCATGCTAGCTCATCGATATATCGGAAGTCACCATCGATCAGATGGATTCCGTCTCCTTTCCAGGAGAGCCGCCGATGGCGCAGAGGCCACCCGCTCCGGATTCGCGCCTTCGCCGGGTGCAGCAGAGGGGGTGCCGCGCTTCTGCCGTTTGCCGCCTCAGCCAGAGAGGAGGCGGGTGTATAGGCGATAGGTTGCTGGGTCGAAGGCCACCAGGATCACCTCCTCGACACTTCCGCCCTGGGATTCCCGGATGACCTGGATCGCGACCTGGGCCGCCAACTCAGACGGGTATCCGAAGATCCCGGTCGAGATGGCGGGGAAGGCGACGGTCCGCGCGCCAAGGTCGTCCGCCACCTGAAGTGCCGCCAGGTAGCAGGATCTCAGCCGGTCCGGCTCTCCGCGGTCCCCGCCGTGCCACACGGGTCCGACCGCGTGAATGACCCACTGGGCTGGCAGACGGTAACCCTTGGTCGCCTTGGCGTTGCCCGGTTCGCAGCCTCCCAAGAGGCGGCACTCGGCGACTAGTTCGGGTCCCGCGGCCCGGTGGATTGCCCCATCCACCCCGCCGCCGCCCAAGCGACTCGGGTTGGCGGCGTTGACTACCGCGTCTACCTTCAGGGTGGCGATGTCCGCCAGCTCCGCCCGAATCACCGGAGTTGCCATCGTCGGAGGTAGTGTCGGTCGTCCTTGGTCGGCCGCCCCGAGGACGCCATGACCAGGTGATCTCGGCGGAGCGAATTCATCTAGTTGCACCGGTGGGCCGGACCAGGAAGATCCATATGTCCCAGAGCACATGGCTGACGATGAGGGTCGGCATGGGCACACCGGCCGCGGCGAGGCCCGACCAACCACCACCCGCCACCGTGGCTGCCCCAACCAGGGTGGCATTGCCGGTGCAGATATGGGCGCCCCCGTAGAGACCGGCGGCCAAGGCAGCTGCTCTGGTCCTCCCGTAGCGCTCAGTCAAAGCCTGCTGCAGCAGACCGCGCCAGAAGAGCTCCTCCGCGGGAGCGATGACGAGACCCAGCCGAAGCACCAGTTCGGCTCGGGGCCGTAATTGGCGGAGCTGATAGATGTCGCCGATGTCCTGCTCGCCCTGGGGCATGACCGCTCGAGCGGCGCGATCCCCGACCACGAAGACGCAATAGAGTCCGGCCGCGACCGCGGCGCCCAGGGCCAGGTCAGCGGGTCGCGGTCGTTGGCGGCGCAGCTCTTTGCTGTTGAGCAGTGAGCTGGCGCCGAGAGCCAGCGCGGTCCCGGTCATCCTCTGCCAGAACCGTGGCTTGGGGCCGCGGAAGGTGGCGGCGAAGGCGAGGTAGGCGAAGGCGGAGCTGGCGACCACCACCGTTGCGGAAGGCCGGTCGGGAAGACGCACTCGCCGGTCTCAGCCGCCTGGATGCCAAGCGATGCTGATGGCTATTCCGGCGACGAGTAGCAGGCCAAAGCTGGCGTGAAGCTGGGCTGTCTCGAGATCGATCTTGGCGATAGCCCGCTGCTGCCCGGCGACGCCTAGCTCGGAGGCGTTGAGGGCGCGCACCAGGAGTGGAAGGGAGAGCAGCGCCAGCAGACTGAGGCGGGGCAGAATCCCGATCGCGACCGTGATAGCCAGCGCGATGAAGGCTCCCACCAGCAGCACCACGTAGAGCCGGTAGGCGAACCTGCGCCCGACCCGGATAGACACCGTGCTGATTCCGGCCCGGGCGTCCTCGCCGATGTCGCGCCACTCGTTGCCGTGGAGGATGGCGGTGACCAGCAGACCGATGGGAAAGCTGACCGCCCCGGCCTCCCCGGAGAGGTGGCCGGTGATGGCGAAGTAGGCGCCCAGGACCATCAGCGGACCCATGAGCAGGAACACCAGGGGCAGCCCGGCCGCCCGGTACTTGTACTGCAGCGGCGGCGCCGTATAGCCCCAGCCACCGATGAGGCCGATGGCGCCGATCACCGCCAGCGGCCAGCCCCGCACAGCGATCAGAACCACCCCGATCAGCACCGCGATCAGGAACGCCGAGCCGGCCAGGATGAACGCCTCTCGCTCCCGGACCCTGCCGGTGAGCAAGGCCTGGCTCGCCCGCGGAGAGGTGATGGCGTCGACACCCTTGCGGACGTCGTAGATCTCGTTGGTCACGTTGGTGCCGATCTGAAGCAGCACCGCGCCGATCAGGACCAGGGAGAAGAGGGGCCAGCTGAACTGGTGGTGAACAGCTGCCAGGGCGGCAGCTGCCGATACTGGCACCACCGAGGCGGTGAGGGCGAAGGGACGGGTGACCTCGGCCCAGCCCCGAACCCGGCGCCCGAATCCAATCCCCTGGCTCGAGGCGGCCGGTCGCCGTTGAGGCGACCCCGAGGCAGCGGCTGCCGCCCCGGCAGAGCCATACAGAACCGCCGCATCAAGCACCGCTTCGACCTGCGCCTGCTCCTGGACAACCGGCTGCAGGATGGGCAGATCCATCCCCGCCTGGTTGAAGCGTTCGGCACCAGCCGCCACCTCCTCACGGGTGCCGCAGAGCAGGAAGGCATCGACCAGCTCATCGGGGATCAGCTGGGCCGCGCCGTGGTAGTCCTCGGCTCGCCAGGCGGCCATGATTGGCCCTCGCAGGCTGGGGTCCAGACCGGCCCGGTGCATCGCCACGTCGGTCTGGACCGCGAGCATGTAGATGGC
>DATKSV010000014.1:0-6269 GCA_035531535.1 Candidatus Nanopelagicaceae bacterium
GGCTATACAGGTAGCAAGTTGCGAACTGTCATGTGCTCGATGCTGCCGGCCGCCGGCTGTCTCCACCTACTCGCGTCGAAGGTAGGAGGGCTGGTCACCTAGTACTCGCGCACAACTAGGACAAAGGACCGGCCCCCCGAACTCCCGGGGGGCCGGTTTTGTTTTAGACGAGCACCAGGACCACCATCACCATGCCGACCAGAGCACACCGCCACCAGACCCCGGCGCGGTTGGCACCTGCGCCGGGACTCTACCGACCGTCCTTCGAACACGATGCCTGTGGGGTGGGTTTCGTGGCCACCCTGGACCGGGTCCCGTCGCGGGAGGTGGTCAGCCTTGGGCTGGGCGCGCTGGCGCGGCTGGTCCACCGGGGGGCGGTCGGGGCCGACGCGCGCACCGGGGACGGGGCCGGCCTCTTGGTCGAGATCCCGGACAGTTTTCTGCGCCGGGTCACCGCCGACGCGGGGATCTCCCTGCCTGCCCCGGGGCGGTTCGCAGCGGGCGCAATCTTCCTGCCCCGGCAAAAGGCTGACCGAGGCGCTTGCGAGCGCGTCATCGAGGCCGAGGTCAAAGCCGCCTCGATGGACTTTCTGGGGTGGCGCGACGTGCCCTGCCATCCCGCCGCGGTGGGGGTCATCGCCCGCTCTTCACAGCCGACGATCCGCCAGTGCTTCATCGGTCTCGGGGCCGCCTCGATAGAGACGGCCGAGGACCGCCTGTATCCGCTCCGCAAGCGAATCGAGGCCGGGGTCCGGGAGCTGCGCCTGATCGGCCCCGCCAGCCATGACCTCTTCTGTGTGGTCAGCCTCTCCGCACGCACCCTGGTCTACAAGGGCCAGCTGACGGCGACCCAGCTCAGCCGGTTCTATCCCGACCTGATGGCGCCCGACCTCCGCAGCCGGCTGGCGGTCTTCCACCAACGCTTCAGCACCAACACCGAGCCCAGCTGGCGGCTGGCCCAGCCGTTCCGCTTCAGCGCCCACAACGGGGAGATCAACACCGTGGGCGGCAACCGCAACTGGATGCGAGCGCGAGCGGGCAGTTGGCGCCACCCGATCTGTGGGGTGTCTGCCGATTCCATCCTGCCCGTGATCGAGCCCGGTGGCAGCGACTCGGCCGCCTTCGACAACAGCGTGGAACTGCTGGTCAGGACCGGTCGGCCCCTCGAGCAGGCGCTGATGATGATGATCCCGGAGGCTTGGGAGGACAGCCCCGAGATGGGCGATGAACTCCGAGGCTTCTACTCGTATCACGCCAACCTGATGGAGCCCTGGGACGGACCGGCGGCGATCGCGTTCAGCGACGGCCGCCTGGTCGGGGCCGCCCTGGACCGCAACGGCTTGCGCCCGGCCCGCTACGTGGTGACCAGGGGCGGCCTGGTGGTGCTGGCATCGGAGGCCGGCGTGGTCGACATCCCAGCCCCCGAGGTGCTCGAGCTGGGCCGGCTCCACCCCGGCCAGATGCTGGCGATTGACACCCAGGAGGGCCTGCTGCGGCGCGATCAGACCATCAAGCGGAGCGTCGCCGGGCGAGGGCGATGGGCCGCCTGGGAGCGCGGGCGCGTCCTCAGCCTGCAAACCGAGGAGGACGACCGGGAGGTGGTCGAGCTGCCGGCGCCGTCGCTGGCAGCGCTCGCCACCCAGCATCGCTGCTTCGGCTACACCGAGGAGGAGCTCCGCACCGTGCTCGCTCCGGCCGCCGCCGGGGGTCACGAGGCGGTGGCCTCGATGGGCAACGACGCTGCCCTGGCCGCCCTCTCACAACGACCCAGGTTGCTCTTCGACTACTTCTCCCAAAGCTTCGCCCAGGTGACCAACCCCCCCATCGACTCTCTGCGCGAGCGCGGGGTGATGTCCCTGCGGGCGACCCTCGGGCCCGGCGGAGACCTGCTGGCGCCCGACCCGGCGGTGGCTCTGCGAATCGAACTCGAAAGCCCGATCCTCTCAGATGCCGAGCTGGCCCGAGTGCGGCGGGCGGGTGAGTCACGGCTGCCATCGCGCTCGCTGGCGGCCGTCTTCGCGGCGGCGGGCGGCGCCGGGGCCCTGCGCCGGGCCCTGGATCGCCTCGGTCAAGAGGCCGAGCGGGCCGTGGAGGACGGGGTCGCGGTGCTGATCCTTAGCGATCGCGATGTGGACCACAGCCAGGCACCCATCCCCAGCCTGCTGGCACTGGGCCGGGTCCATCACCACCTGCTCGCCCTGGGAATGCGCACCCGGCTGAGCCTGGTGGTCGAGTCCGCCGAGCCCCGCACCGCCCACCACCTGGCGGCTCTCATCGGCCACGGCGCCGAGGCGGTCAACCCCTATCTGGCCCTGTCTACCGTGGCCGCCATGGCGACCGAGGACGAGCTTCCTCAGCGTCGGTCACGGGCCGCCGCCAGGGCGGCACTGAAGTCGATGCTGGAGGAAGGGATCCTCAAGGTCATGTCCAAGATGGGGATCTCGACTCTGGCCAGCTACTGCGGCTCGCAGCTCTTCGAAGCGGTCGGGATCGCGCCCCAGGTTATCGATCGCTGCTTCCCGGGGACTCCCTCAAGGCTGGGGGGAGCGGGCTTCGAGGATTTGGCCGCGGAGGTCATCGTGCGCCACCGCCAGGCGTTCCCCGGGACTGGGGCGGTGGTGCGCTTGGAGGCCGGCGGTGACCATCGCTGGCGCGCCGACGGGGAGGCCCACGCCTGGAATCCCGAGACCGTGGCCGCCCTCCAGCACGCGGTGCGCAACGACGCCGGCCATCGCTTTGAGGACTTCCGACGACTGGCCGACGCTGAGGATGGACCTCAGCTGGCGCTCCGCCACCTGCTGGCGCCGCTGCCCGGCGAGTCGATCCCCTTGGATCAAGTCGAGCCAGCGACCGAAATAGTGCGCCGTTTTGTGACCGGCGCGATGTCGCTGGGAGCCCTCGGCACCGAGGCCCACGAGACCCTGGCACTGGCGATGAACCGGATCGGAGGCAGGAGTAACACCGGCGAGGGTGGCGAGGACCCCGCGCGCTATGCCGGAGACGGGGCGGGGGGCTCCCGCCGCAGTGCCATCAAGCAGGTGGCCTCGGGACGCTTCGGGGTGACCCTGGAATACCTGGTCAACGCGGATGAGATCCAGATCAAGATGGCCCAGGGGGCCAAGCCTGGTGAGGGCGGCCAGCTGCCCGGGCATAAGGTCGACGGCACCATAGCCAGGCTGCGGCACGCGACCCCGGGAGTGGGGCTGATCTCCCCCCCACCCCATCACGACATCTACTCCATCGAGGACCTGGCCGAGTTGATCTGGGATCTCAAACAGGCCAACCCCAGGGCGCGGATCAGCGTGAAGCTGGTGGCCTCCACCGGGGTGGGGACGGTCGCGGCCGGGGTGGCCAAGGCCAGAGCCGACCACATCACCATCTCGGGCCACGACGGTGGCACCGGGGCCGCCCCGCTGACCTCCATCAAGCACACCGGCCTGCCCTGGGAGCTGGGCCTGGCGGAAACCCAGCAGACCCTGGTCCGGCAGGGCCTGCGCTCGCGGGTGGTGCTGCAGGTGGACGGGGGCCTTCGCACCGGCCGCGACGTGGTCATCGCCGCCATGCTGGGAGCTGACGAGTTCGGCTTCGCGACCGCCGCGCTGGTGGCCAGTGGCTGCGTCCTGATGCGGGTCTGCCATCTCAACACCTGCCCGGTCGGGATCGCCACCCAGGACCCGGTGTTGCGCCAGAGGTTCGCCGGCACCCCTGAGCATGTCATCCGGTTCTTCATGATGGTGGCCGAGGACACCCGAGCCTGGCTGGCCAAGCTGGGCTGCAGGAGTCTCGAGGAGCTGGTCGGGCGCGTGGACCTACTGGGGCTGCGCGAGCCCACCGGCCGCGGTCCCGCGCTGGATCTCACGCCGCTCCTGGCGGAGCCTGACCCGGCCACCGCCCGGCGATTGCGCGGCGCCCGGCGCCGGGACGCCGCCGCCCGGCGCCACCTGCGAGACCAGGAGCACCACCTGGAGCGGGGCCTGGACGCCCGTATCCTGCGCCAGCTGGGGGCGGACCTGGAGTCCGCCACGGAAGCCACGGTGCGCCTCAAGGTCAGCAACCGGGATCGCGCCGTGGGCTCCCGGGTGAGCTCCGAGGTGACCCGGGTCCATGGCGGCCAGGGCCTTCCGGACAACTCGATTACGATCCATCTCCGTGGAGTTGCCGGACAGAGCCTGGGGGCCTGGCTGTGTCCTGGGGTGACCGTCCGCTGCGTTGGCGCCGCCAACGACTACCCGGGCAAGGGACTTAGCGGGGGCCGCCTGGTGGTGCTGCCGGAACCCTCGCTGGCCGCCATCGCCTCCGGTCAGGTGATCGCGGGCAACGTAGCCCTCTACGGGGCCACCGCCGGGGAAGCCTACTTCGCGGGCCGCGCCGGGGAACGCTTCGCGGTCCGCAACAGCGGAGCGGTGGCTGTCGTCGAGGGGATCGGCGACCACGGGTGCGAGTACATGACCGGGGGCACCGTGGTGGTGCTGGGTGAGGTGGGCAGAAACTTTGGCGCGGGCATGACCGGGGGGGTGGCCTACTTGGTGGGAGCGCCCCCGCTGCCCAGCCATCTCAACCTGGGATCGATTGCGATCCAGGGGCCGACCCCCGAGGATTTGCAAGCGGTGCTGGACCTGGTGCGGCGCCACCTCTCCCAAACCGGCAGCCGGCTGGCCGCTGAGCTGCTCCGCCATCCGGACCGAATCGGACTCTCCCTACAGGTGGTGCGGCCCCGCCTCCTGGACGATCCGGCCCAACCGCAGCCGGAGATCCTCATCGCGGAGAGCGAGTCCACCGTGGCGGGCGCCTGAGCGATGCCCAATCCGCGCGGATTCGTGCAGCATCGGCGAAAAGTCGCGCCCGGCCGGCCGGTGGCGGAGCGGTTGCGCGACTATCGCGAGGTCCACCTGGAGCTGACCGGCCCGGCGCTGCGGGTGCAGGCCCAGCGTTGCATGGGCTGCGGCATTCCCTTCTGCCACAGTGGATGTCCGCTGCACAATCGAATCCCGGATTGGAACCAGCTGGTGGACCGGGACCGCTGGCGGGAGGCGCTCGACAGCCTCCACCTGACCAACAACTTTCCGGAGTTCACCGGCCGGCTGTGTCCCGCCCCCTGTGAGTCCAGCTGTGTGTTGGCCGTTAACGATGAACCGGTGGCGATCAAGGAGATCGAGCGGGCGATAGTCGACCGCGGGTTTGCCGAGGGCTGGATCAAGCCCCATCCGGCCCCGGCCAGCACCGGCAAGCGGGTCGCGGTGGTGGGGTCGGGCCCGGCCGGCATGGCGGCCGCCCAGCAGCTCGCCCGCCGCGGCCACCAAGTGGTTGTCTTCGAGCAAGACGATCGCCCCGGCGGCCTTCTGCGCTACGGCATACCCGACTACAAACTGCCCAAAGGCATGATCGACCGGCGCCTCGAGCAGATGGCCGCAGAGGGAGTTGAGTTCCGCTGCGACGCGGCGGTGGGCCGTACCCTGGCCGCTGCCGAGCTCACCGCCGAGTTTGACGCCATCTGCGTCGCCATCGGCGCCCGCCAGCCGCGGGACCTGCCGGTGCCGGGCCGCGAGCTGGCCGGGGTCCATTTTGCGATGGACTACCTGGAGCAGCAGAACCGGCGGGTCGGCGACCGCGCCGGACGTGCCGGCCGGCCACAGATCTCAGCCCGGGGCAAGCGAGTGGTCATCCTCGGTGGCGGGGACACCGGCGCCGACTGCCTCGGCAACGCGCTGCGCGAGGGCTGCGTCACGGTCGACCAGCTGGAGCTGATGCCGCCCCCTCCCAGCGCCCGCGCCCGCGGCAACCCCTGGCCGGAGTGGCCGGTCATCCTGCGGAGCTCACCCGCCCACGAGGAGGGAGGCCAGCGCCTCTTCGGAGTCGAGACCGTGGCCTTTCAGGGCGGGGATGGCAAGGTGGCGGAGCTAGACCTCAGGGGGGTGGCCGCTCGGGCCAATCCCACCGGTGGCCTAGCGCTCGAGGCGGTTCCGGAAAGTGGTCGCCGCCTACCCGCGGACCTGGTGCTGCTGGCACTGGGGTTCACCGGTCCCAGATGGGGGGACGCGTTGGAGGGGTTGGGGCTGCCCCGAGGCGCCAGCGACCGGGTCACGGTCGGCCCCGGCGGCGCCACCGGCACGGCCGGGGTGTTCGCCTGCGGCGACGCCGTGCGCGGCGCATCCCTGGTGGTCCACGCCATCGCCCAGGGCCGATCCTGCGCCGCCGCCATCGACCGGCACCTGCGCGAAAGCCGCCTCTGAGCCGCTCCCGGCAAGGCCGAACCGAGCGCTCCTGGGGCC
>DATKSV010000015.1:0-6315 GCA_035531535.1 Candidatus Nanopelagicaceae bacterium
CTCGGAGTACTGGTCCGGGCGGCGTTTTCTCGGCGACCGACCCACCAGAAATTATGACCGCCTTCTGAACCCGATGTTCAAACGTCTGAGGTTAGGTTCCCACTCGCCAGCGGTGCCGGGCGACTTACGGCTGCACCGCTAGGACGCTGGTTGACTTCAAGTCGACCTGCGCGCCGAGCAGCGGCTCGAGTGGGTGGGCGATGTAGGTCACCTGGACCTTGAACGCCGATGGGCTGCCGAAGCCTCCAATGGCGCAAATCATGATCGAGGCGTGGCCTCCAGCTGGTGGCTGTACCAGAGTCCCGGCCGGTCCGCTCGGGCAGAAGCTGTTACCGGTGCTGCTGCCCCCCTGCTGGCAGAGTTGGTTAGGGTCAACCGGCAGGATGTTGGCGGCACGTTGCACCACCGTGGCCATGTAGGTGGGTGATCCAGAACCGGAGGCGGACGGCACCCCCGCTTCGCAGCCTCCCGTGAGGGGATTGGCATGGAATTCGACCGTGGCTTGGCGCGCTCCAGCCTGGGCGGCGTCGGAGACGGCGCTGGCGTGGAACAAGAGGAGCCCCGAAGCTATGATTCCGAAGATCAAGGCGAAGAACACGGGTGCCACCAGCGCAAATTCCACCGTGCTCTGAGCCCGCTGCCTGGCTTTCATGGCTATTGTGTGAGGATGGCTGAGCCGGCCACGCCGGGAATATGGAAGGTACTGCCGGTGATGGTCAGGTTGGTGTCGCCCTGGGTCTGAAACAGGTCAACCGTGGCCAGCCCGTTTATGGTCACGTGACATCCCACAGGATCGGTGACTGGATTGCCATGCAGGGCCGAGCCTGGCTGGCCACCCTCGCAGGTCATCCCAGTGCTGCTATCCACGCCAAATCCGGCCACCAGCATGCCACCGGGCAGGTACGGAAGTCCATTGTGGCCTCCCCAGTACGTCTCCTGGCCCAAGGTCTGACCCGTGATATTACTGTCGTTGTAGACGATCCCCCCGAGGGTGATATTGGCGCTGTCGCCGAGGATGGCGTCAAAGCCGTAGTTTGCCATGATGCCACGATCCTGCCAGAGCAAAAAGCCCAACCAAGTCCCGGAGTTCGGTGCCGTGAGGTTGATAGTTCCAGCCCCTCCCATCTCCACCGAGTCATTGAGACCCTGTTGGTTGACCGGGTTGGCGATGTAACTGACGGTCTGCTCGGCGGGCGAGTTGACCGGGTTACAGTTGTCGTTGGCTCCGCCGGAGCACGATCGGCCCATACTGCCAATGACCGGTTCGCCGTCACCTTGGTTCTGAAGGCCGGCGATGGTGTCAGGTGGGTTCTGGGTGAAGAAGAGGACATTCTGTCCGGTGACGACATCCTTTCTCCGGGCCGGTCGTATCACGACCCCCTGGGTGAAGTCATAGAGCCCAGCGTAGGTGGTCGGAGTGCCCGACTGGCCCAGCACTTGGCTGCAGTTCAGGAAGGTGGCGCTGCCGTTCACGACCACCGGGTAGTTGTAGACCCCGGGCGCGTACGTCGGCACCCCACTGACCACGGGCGGGGTGTACCCGCTTGAGTACGTGGGCGGCGGCAGCTGGCCCGGGCAAAACGCATCGCTCGCCTGAGGTTGGGGCAGGTTGGAGTTACTGGCCAGGGGGTCGCTAGTGTACTGGCTGTAGCCGCCCTGCCATTGGTAATAATTGATGGTGGTGTTGTTGGCGCTGCACACGGCCTGGTTCCACGGGGGCGGTGGAGGGCTGGCACCAGGGTTGGTCCCGGTCGGTGGGGGATTGTTCGATGCGCTCCCAAAGCACCAGTCCCAGGGCGGGTTGGCGTAGGACTCGATGTTCCCCCTGTCGGTCATCGTGCCGTTCTCCTTCCCATCGATGACGTCAGGCTGGCCCCAGTTGTTGTGGTTGCTGTCGAGCCAGCCGTTGGCGTTGTCGAAGATCGTTCCCGTCACGTTGAACCGCCCATCCCCAGCCATCAGGATCGTGTGCGCGCCATTCTCCCCCAAGGAGACGATGCTGGTTAGCGGTCCTCCTTGGACCACCGTGTTGATGGCGGAGGCCCCAGTCACGGTGTGGAGCTGCGTGACGCCCATGATCTGGGCAATGAAGGGTGGCCACTGAGGCTGCACGGTTATGTGGACTCCGCAGGCGCCCGAGGGCACGATCGCAGAAGTTGAGGTCACCGGGACTTCATTGCCCGAGCCAGCGGGAACGTACAGCGGCTTGTACTGGCCGTTAGCGTACTGCTGATTCGACAGGTAATAGGCGCTCCAGTTCTTGGTTGCTGACGCCGCCGGCACGGCTGCCGCTGGGGAGTTTATATTCACCTCATCGTCCACCACCTGCACTACCTGAGCGCCAGTCACGGGAGCGGGGTTGAGCGCCCCGTCGCAGTTGCTCTGCAGGGCAGTGGCGCCCGCCTCGGCGGCGAAGTCGGCGGCGTTCTGGGCCTCACGGTATTGCAGGAGTCCGAATCCGCCGTCGATGGCGACCGCCACTGCCAGCAGCAAGACCAACAAACTGAGCGAGAACAGCACCATGACTTGGCCCGCCTGGCGGGTGCGCGCGGGGGGTGAAGCCGAGGCGCGACGAATCACGTAGGGAGGGCGGATCATTGCGGCGCAGTAGCCTCCGCTTGAATGGTGACGCTCCCGAAGATGGGCACGAATGGGGTGATGGTCTCCCAGACCTGTACCTTCACCAGGCTCACGAGGCTGTTCTCGAGTCCAACCCCGGGAGCGGATAGGTCAGACACCCGGACGCAGTGGCTGGGGACGCCGGACCCCGAGCACGGGATGGAGTTGGGCCCACCCTGTTCGTCATTGGCGGCCGTCTGGGCGTCAGTTGTTTGCACGGAGATCGGGTCGGGCGGCGTCGCGGCCGCATCCTGGGCGGCGGCGATGGCACCGGCCCGGGCCGCTTGAGTGAGACTGATGTCGGTCATCAGCATCTCGCCTCCGCTGGCGGCTAAGGCTAGGATTACCACGGCCACCGGCAGCACCAGGGCGAACTCGGTGATGGATTGGCCGCGCTGGAGGATGATTCTTCGGCGATGCCGCCAAGGTGATGCGAGCAGTGGGTGGAGGTAGTGCATTTCCATAGCTGGAGGTGGGAGCGTAACGAAGTGCGACCTTCAAGTACTTATGCAATCCGGTAACGAACGTGTAACAACTTGTTGAGGTAAGGAGGTCAGTGAAGACCGGCCATCAGCGGGCGGCTGGACGGGGGGACGACGCTCAGCCATCCCCGCCCACGCTGCTGTCGATCTTGCGTCAGAGCACGGGCTACCTTCAGGAGGCAGGACTTGACCAGCCCCGCCTCGAGGCGGAACTCCTCTTGGCTTACTGTCTCGGCGTCTCCCGGCTGGACCTCTACCTCCAGTTCGAGCGGCGGCTGCTGGCCCCTGAGCTCAGTCGGATCCGGCCGCTCCTTCGAAGTCGGGCGAGAGGGATGCCCTTCGCCTATATCACCGGTCGAAAGGAGTTCTTCGGCCTTGCGTTTGAAGTCGGCGAGGGGGTGCTGGTGCCCCGCCCTGAGACCGAGCTCCTAGTAGAGCTCGGCGTCGTCGCGGCGGGGACGGCAGCCCAGATCAGGTGCGCCGATCTGGGCTGCGGCAGCGGCTGCGCCGGGATCGCCATCGCCGCCAGGCTCCCGGCGGCCCTGGTAGATACGGTCGATCTGGACCCTGCGGCGGTCGAGTTCAGCCGGCGCAACGCGATCGGCAATGGGGTTCAGGAGAGAGTGGCCGTGCTCCAGGGGAGCTGGGCTGCCCCACTCCGGGACCGAGGGCCCTACCAACTCATCGTCAGCAATCCCCCCTATGTCACGTCCGCCGAGTGGGCCGACCTCAACCCGGGCGTGCGCGACTACGAGCCCAAGATGGCGCTGGACGGTGGATCCGACGGCCTGGACAGCTACCGGGAGCTCCTGCCCGGCGTCGCCGCGGTAGCCGCCCCTGGAGCAACCATCCTGCTGGAGGGCGACCCCCGGCGGATGGCGGCCCTCGACCGGCTGTGTGCTGATCTCTGGCCCCAGTCCGAGCGCAGGGTCCACCAGGATCTCTCCGGCCGGGACCGGGTGCTCGAGGTGAGGCTGCGAGGGTGAGCACGAAGCTCTGGGCCCCAGATCCCAGCGGCATCGCCGCTGCCGCCAGCGCCATCGCCAGAGGCGGCGTGATCGGCTTCCCCACCGACACCGTGTACGGACTGGCAGCTGCCGCGGGCGATCCCGCGGCGGTGGCCGAGGTATCTCGGATCAAGGGACGACCTGACTCCCAACCCCTGATCCTGATGGCCTGCTCGATCGACCAGGTGGCCAACTACGCGATCCTGAACCCGCTCGCGGTCGAGCTCGCTCAGCGCTTCTGGCCCGGCCCGCTGACCCTGATCCTGCCATCCCTGCCCGGGGCGCCCACCCTGGGTGGGGATGGGACCGTCGGGGTGAGGGTCCCCGGCCACCAGGTGGCTCTGGCGCTGCTGGCTCAAAGCGGCCCCCTGGCGACCACCAGCGCCAACCGGCACGGCCGCCCGCCCGCGGCCGGCGCGGCGGCGGCGCTGGCGGAGTTGCCCGGCCTGGCGGGGGCCCTGGCCGACCACACGGGTGCCGGGGGCGGCCTTGAGCCGTCCTCTATACTCGACCTCAGCCAGGAGGTGCCGGTTCTGCTGCGGGCGGGCAGGCTCGGTGCCCGCGAGTTGGGCATCCCTTTGATCCGGGACGGCTCAGGGAGTCGGAGGGACTGATTTGGGAATCGCGGCAGAGCGGCTCGACGTGCTTCGACAGGCCGACCCCGAGCTGGCCTCCCTGATGGCGGCGGAGCTCGACCGCCAGCAGTACACCCTGGAACTCATTCCCTCTGAGAACGTGGCCAGCCCAGCGGTGCTGGAAGCGGTGGGCTCCTGGCTCACCAACAAGTACGCCGAGGGCACCCCGGGCAAGCGCTACTACGGCGGCTGCGAGTTCGTCGACCAGATCGAGGTGCTGGCCCAGCAGAGGGCATGTGCTCTGTTCTCGGCCGAGCACGCCAACGTCCAGCCCCACTGCGGCAGCTCCGCCAACCTGGCCGCCTACATGGCGATCTGCAAGCCTGGCGACACCATCTTGGGGATGGACCTCAGCCACGGCGGCCACCTCACCCACGGGTCGCCAGTCAGCTTCAGCGGCGTCTTCTACCACGCCGAGTTCTACGGGGTCAGCCGGGACACCGAGCAGCTGGACTATGAGGAAGTTCGCCGCCGCGCCCACGAGGTGCGTCCCCAGGTGCTGGTAGCGGGGGCGAGCGCCTACCCCAGGGTCTTCGACTTCAAAGCGCTGTCCGAGATCGCCCAGGAGGTGGGCGCGCGGCTGCTGGTCGACATGGCCCACTTCGCCGGACTGGTGGCGGGCGGCGCCCATCCCAGCCCGGTGCCGTATGCGGACGTGGTCACCCTCACCACTCACAAGACCCTGCGCGGCCCCTGGGGGGGGATGATCCTCTGCCCCGAGGAGAGGGCCAAGGAAGTCGACAAGGCGGTCTTCCCGGGAGCCCAGGGGGGACCGCTCCTGCACGCTATCGCCGGCAAGGCGGTGGCGCTGCACGCCTGGGCTCAGCCCGAGATGCAAGGCTATGCCCAGCGAGTGGTCGCCAACGCCAAGCGGCTCGCCGACGGGCTCATGTCCGAGGGTCTGCGGCTGGTCAGCGGAGGCACCGACAACCACCTGATGCTGATCGACCTTCGGCCGCTCCAGCTGACCGGCCGCCAGGTCCAGGAGGCGTTCGACCGCGCCCACGTCACGGTCAACCGCAATTCGATTCCATTCGACGAGGCGAGCAAATTCAACCCCAGCGGCATCCGCCTGGGTACTCCCGCGGTGACTACCAGGGGGATGGGCCCGGACGAGATGGCCGAGATCGCCCACCTGATCGCGCAGCTGATCCACCACCTCGGCGACGAGGCGGTGGCAGAGGAGGTGGCCGGCCGGGCCCGGGCCCTCTGCGAGGCGTACCCGCTGCCCTACAGCTGAGCTCGGGAGAGCCCGCTTGCCCACCTCCCAACATCACTTTCTGGTGGCGCTGCCGATCCTGCTGGTGGCGGTGGTGGTTACGGTGGCGATGGTGCCGGTGGTGCGGTGGCTCAGCTTCAAGGTGGGGGCGGTGGCCCAACCCGGAGGCCGGAACATCCACCTGCGCCCGACCGCTCGCCTGGGCGGTCTGGCCCTGGCGGCGGGCTTCGTGGTGGCGGTCGCCATCTTCGGCCGGGGTGTAGCCGACTGGCTGCAGATCGTGCTGATCGCGGTGGCGGTGGCGGCGCTGCTGGCCGTCGACGACATCCTCGACCTTCCCTACTGGACCAAGC
>DATKSV010000016.1:0-5319 GCA_035531535.1 Candidatus Nanopelagicaceae bacterium
TGAATCTCTCCCTGGTGACGTTGCCCACCTCCTGGAGGCACAGCTCAACGTCTACCCCCAGTGCCCCGGCCAGTTGGGTCAGTGTCGACCGCAGCTGGTCGTACTTCCTGAGCTTGCTGGCCCTGGCCCACTTGATGGCCCTGGTCTCCACCGTCCCCACCGTTCGTTGGGACTTCATCCGCCCGCGGTCTTCGCAGCGCCTCGTACTCGGAGGTGAGCACAGCCGGCTCGGCGCCGGAGGTGCTCACGGCGTCGCCTGGAGCCCCTTTTTTCTCTGCCGGGCCAGTGCCCGTTCCACGCTCCGCCGGTGAACCCGGAGCCCGAGCCGCTGCTCGAGCAGCTCGGCCAACTGGCTGGAGTTCAGGGTCGGGTCGGCAGCCAGCGCCTCCTCGAGCTGTGCCACCACCTCGACCGACCGCTTGTGGGCACGCTTCGGTCCTGGTTGCTGGGGCAGCAGCCCGGGCAGTCCCGCCGCTTCGAAGCCGGTGCGCGCCTCGTAGAAGAAGGGGCGGGAGAAGCCGAAGCTGGACGCCGCTCGGCTCACCGGCTCGCCCTCGTGACGAACCCTCCGGAGCATCTCGTACTTGACCTGAACCAGGTCGCGGGGGTCGAAGAAGGGATTCCCGGCGGTGAAGGCAGGATCCCTGACCGCGTCCGGCTTGCGGTTGTGGGCGTGGTGGCGGCGGCGATGTCGGCGACCGGGATGCCCAACCTTGGCGGGGGCATCGGGGGTGCCGGTGACGGCCAGCAGGGCCGCCTCACACTGGACCAGAAGATCGTAGGCGCGGCGATCCCGGTAGGGTCCCGTCGATCCGAACCCCGAGATCGTGCAGACCACCAGACGGGGGTGGGAGAGGCGCAGCTCAGCGGGCTCGACGCCGAGCCGCTAGAGCGCTCCCGGGCGGAGGTTGGAGAGGAGCACGTCCGCCCGGGACACCAGCTGGTGCAGCTCCGCCATCCCCTCCTCGGACTTGAGGTCGAGGACCAGCGACTCCTTGGAGCGGTTGGCCCAGACGAAAAGGCTGGACAGGCCCCGCACGGTCCGGTCGTAATCGCGGGCGAAGTCGCCTCCGCCCGGCCGCTCCACCTTGATCACCCGGGCGCCGAGGTCGGCAAGCTGGCGGGTGGCATAGAGGCCCGCGATTGCCTGCTCCAGGCTGACCACCAGAATCCCGTCCAGAGGGAGGTCGGCGCCGAGCGTTGCCGGATCGTCGGCCGCCGAGCTACCGTCCACTACCGTTCTGGGGTGGTCCGGGCGTCGGCGCCGGTCGCTGAGACCCCATCACCCTCGACCGAGCCGTAGGCGTCGATGGCGTGGGCAATCCAGCCCGCACACCTGGCCACTCCGAAGATCGCCTCGCTGGCGCCTCGCACCATTCCCGAGACGGAGACCAGCGCGGCCAGGGCGAAGTCGATATTGGGCGGGGGGAGCCCGCGCCGGGCGGTGACTGCGATCACCTCCTGGGCCACCCCCAGGCGCTCAGCGTTGGGGGCGAAGTCGGCGGTCAGGCGCAGCAGCAAGGTCGCCCGGACTGCTGGCTGGGCCTCTCACTGGCTAGAGTCAGAGGCTGACCCGGAGCGGCGGATCAGCCGGCCGCGCCAGATCTACATCGGACCCCGCGACCTCGGATACCGGTCCTTGGCCTGAGGGCGCAACGGTCGGGCGGCTGGCGTCGGGGCTGCGGTGCCGGCCCGCGGCAAGCACGTTCACTCTGGAGACGAGGCTGACATGAAGATCGCGGTGATCCCCGGAGACGGGGTCGGCCAGGAGGTGATCGCGGCCGGGATCCAGGTCCTGTCGGCGGTGGCCGACCTCGAGTACCAGGAGTTCCCCTGGGGTTCGCGGTACTTTGAGAAGACGGGCGCGATGATGCCCAAAGACGGCCTGGCCAAGCTCCAGGACTGCGACGCGATCTACCTGGGGGCGGTGGGCTGGCCGTCGGTGCCGGATCACATCACCCTCTGGGGGCTGCTCCTGCCGATCCGCCAAGCCTTTCAGCAGTACATCAACCTGCGCCCGGTGAACCTGCTGCCCGGGATCAGCTCCCCGCTTCGGGCCCGGACCCCGGCTGAGATCGACATGCTCTTCATCAGAGAGAACAGCGAAGGTGAGTACAGCGGCGCCGGCGGACGGGTGCACCGGGGCACGCCCCAGGAGCTGGCGGTGAAGGTCCCTGTCTTCACCCGGCTCGGAATCGAGCGGGCGGCCCGTTATGCCCTGGAGCGGGCGATGGAGCGGGGCCCGCACCTGATCAGCGTCACCAAGTCCAACGCCAGCCGCTACGTCTACGTGCTCTGGGACGAGGTGGTGGAGGGGCTCGCCGCGACCGAGTTCCCCGAGGTCCGGGTCGAGCGCATGCATGTGGACGCCATGGCGGCGCGGATGGTCCTGCGCCCCCAGAGCATCGACGTGGTCCTCGGTTCCAACCTCTTCGCCGACATCCTCACCGACCTGGGGGCTGCCATCCAGGGCAGCCTGGGACTGGCGGCCAGCGCCAACCTGGATCCGAGCCGCACCCACCCATCGGTGTTCGAGCCGGTGCATGGGTCAGCGCCGGACATCGCCGGGAAGGGACTGGCCAACCCCCTGGGGGCCATCCTCACCGGCGCCCTGCTGCTGTCCCACCTGGGGCTCCGAGAAGAAGCGCAGAGGGTGGAGCACGCGGTCGGTCGGGTGACCGGGCAGGGCGTCGCCCTCACCGCCGACCTGGGTGGATCTGCCCGGACGGCCGACGTCGTCGAAGCGGTCCTGGCCGAGCTGCGCCGCCCCGACGACGGCGGCGGCGCCTGACCGCGCAGAGTCCAGCTGGGGCATGATCGACCCCGACGGCGCGCTGCCCGTCCCGGGTCTGCCCAAGCTGGCGGCGTCCGCCGGGCGACGAGACCTGGCCGCGGTGGTGGCCACGGTGACCGCGGTCTCGCTGCCTAGCTTTCTGGTGGCCACCCTGGCGGTCCAGATTCGTGGCGACCTTCACTTCGGCCCCGCCATCCTGGGGGTGGTGGTGGGCGCCGCCTCGGGGTCGAGCGCGCTCTTCGCGATTCCCAGCGGATCCCTGGCCGAGCGGGTCGGCGGGGTGCGCACGCTGCGGGCCGCGGCGGTTGTGGCCGCGGCGGCGCTGCTGGCGATCGCCCTCTGGGCCCATTCCTGGCCGGTGCTGGCCGGGGTGCTGGTGGTCGCCGGGGCGGCAAGCTCGGCCGCCCAGACCTCGTCCAACCTCTTCCTCTCCCGGCGGGTAGCAGCTGGGCACCAGGGGCTTGCCTTCGGGATCAAGCAGTCCTCGGTACCCCTGGCCTTCCTGTTGGGAGGCGCCGCCGTGCCCGCGATCGCCCTCACCGTGGGCTGGCGCTGGGCGTTCGTCGCCGCCGCCGGGCTGGCCCTCGCCGCCGCCGCTGCCCTGCCTCCCTCGCGCACCCCACTCGGCGTCCGGCTTGCCCAGGCCGCCCACCGGCCCCGACCCGAACCGGCGGGTCCCCTGATCGCCCTGGCGGTCGGCTTCGCCCTGGCCCTGACCGCATGCTCCTCGCTGAGCGCCTTCCTGGTCAGCTCCAGCGTGGCCGCGGGGGTGGGCAGTGGCGCGGCTGGGCTGGTCGCCGTGCTGGCGAGTTTGAGCGGAATCACGGTCCGGGTGCTGACCGGGGCGCGAGCCGACCGCCGCGGCGGAAGGCACCTTCCCGCGGTCGCCACCATGATCGCGGTGGGGGCGGTCGGGTTCGTGCTCCTGGCCGTGGCCTCGGCTCTGCGAAGCCCGGCAATCCTGATCCCGGGGGCAGTGGTCGCCTTCGGCATCGGCTGGGGATGGAATGGGCTGTTCAACTTCGCCGTCGTCCGCACCCATCCCCTGGCCCCCGGGCGGGCTACCGGCATCACCCAGACCGGAGGCCGCTTGGGCAGCGTGCTCGGACCACTCATATTTGGGCTGGTGGTCAGCCACGTCGGCTACGCGCCGGCTTGGGGCGTCGCCAGCGGGGAAGCTCTGGCCGGGGCTGTGGTGATCATGGTGGGGCGCGGGCTGCTCCAGACCCGGCTCGCCCAGGAGGCCAGGTAACCGCGATGGCCGGGGCCGGATGGCCCCGGCCTGCCTGATCCAGACTGTTCCCACCCAGCGTCGGCGGGCTTCCCCAGCCTGATCAGCGCGCCCGGGGTTGGACCATGTCATAGCAGCCCATCCGGGGGCTGGGAGGAAGCGGTTACGAAGGGATGCGCCCTGCGCCGGTCAAGGAAGTGGTGGTGGAGGGTGACCGCTTCGTGATCTGCCACAACCCCGAGGAGGCGACCCGGGACCAGGCGGTGCGCGAGCGGCTGCTGAAGCGGCTGGAGGAGGAGATCACCGGCAGCGACCAACTCTCCCCAACCAAGAGAGCCGAGCTCTTGGGCAAGCTCAAGACCAAGCCAGGGCTCTCGCGCCTGCTGCGGGTAACTGCTGGTGGTTTGCTGCGCGTGGACCGAGCTGCGGTTGCCAGGGAGGCTCACCTCGCCGGCAAGTTCCTCCTGCGCAGCTCCGACCCTGAGGGGACCCCGCACCGCCTCCAGCAGGTGGCCGACCTCGGGCGGGCTGAGCGGCCGGATCTCGTACCGGACCTGCTTTGGTGAGCGCGCCAGCCCGGCGACGTTGCGGCCCACGAGGCTCCAGCGGAGGGCCTGGTTGAGCGCCCGGTGGAGGACCCCGCGCAGAAAGTCCACCCGGCGGGGAGAGAGGCCCTCGGCCAGCTTGCGGTTGAGCATCTCCTGGACGTCCTGGGGCGAGAGCCGGCTCAGCCTAATCCGGCCCCGCTCTGGGATCAGGTGGTGGCTGACGATCCCGGCGTGCTGACGAAGGTCGAGGGACGGACCGTGGGCCGGGCGGTCGTCTCCAACCAGCTGCTGAGGAAGTCGCCGACGGTCTGGCGCTCCGGGCGAGGGGAAGATAGTCGGCCACGGTCTTGAGGGCTGTGGTCAGCTTGGCGGCCGCCTCCGCCCTAGTCCGGGTGTAAAGGTAAGTCATCCCGCCGAACCCGTCGCTGACGGCGGCCACCCAGCGCCCGTCTCCTCGCTGGTAGACGCTCCCTTCCCGGTTGCCCCGCCGGCCCAGCGTCCGCGAGCGGCCACCTGAGTTCGCCGACGACCGCCTGCGGTTGCTGTCAAAACTGCTGTCAACCGGCGGTTTGGCGGAAGCAGCCATGGGCAACGTGTGCCATTCTGAGATCAGAAGGTGGTGCCGCCAGCAGGATTCGAACCTGCGACCCTGGGCTTAAAAGGCCCCTGCGCTACCACTGCGCCATGGCGGCTGGCATGCAGCCTAACTCAGCACCGCTAGGCGCACCCGTGAGTTCGGAGGCCGG
>DATKSV010000017.1:0-29056 GCA_035531535.1 Candidatus Nanopelagicaceae bacterium
CCGTTGGATGGCCTTCCTCAGCGACCGCCCGTGACTTCCGGGAGAAGGCGGGGCATGCTCTGGCGGCGCCGACTCCCGTTGCCGTCAGCGTTGCCGTCAACCCGCCTTCCGCGAGCAGGCGAAGACAGCGCTCGAGGCGCCGAATAAGGCAAATTTGAAGTGGCGGGAGGCGAGGGGAACGATCCCTCCGGGGACGCCTTAGGCGCCCCCCATCGATTTTGAAGATCGAGGGGCCCACCTGGACCCATGCACTCCCGCTGCGATGGTACACGCGTGCCCGCCTTGGCGAGGCGCTGACGCGCCCTCGTAACTGGTAGCCTCAGCAGTTCGTTGCGACATCCATGGCGAAGCGAGTGCTGCGGTTGCCGATGGGCACACGCCTGGGGCTGCTGGCAGGAACCGTCGCACTCGCCCTGGCCGGCTGCGGCCCTGCCCAAATTCCCGGCCCAAGCGGGGTCAAGCCCGTGCTTCTCCCGGCCCAGGCGCAAGGGGCTATCGCGGCAACGTCCTTCCCGACTGCCCTCGACGGCTGGATAGCGGTGGCCTCGAGCGCCCCCGGCCACGCGACCACCACCCAGTCGATCCTGTCCACGACCAACGGCGGCTCCACCTGGCGCCAATCCTGGTCGGGAGCCGCGATCCCATTCTTCTCCACCTCCCAAGGCAGCGACCACGGCTGGGTCCTGACCGGGAGCTCGCCAGCCTGCGGCGATGCCCGAAGCAATTCCGCAGAGTGCCACTCCTCATCCCTGCTCGCCACCAGCGACGCGGGCGCGAGTTGGCAGGAGCTCCCCGCCCCCCCTGTTCGCCTTTCCCAGGTGGCGTTTGCCACCCCAGATGTGGGTCTGGCGGCCAGCTCGCCGAGCTGCGCGGCCAACGCCTCCCTGACTGCGGCCCCCTGCCCGGGCGAAGTCCTGCTCACAACTGACGCGGGCAAGCGCTGGAAAGTCGTGCTCCGGAGCCTGGGATTGGTGGCGGCGATCGCGGCCCAGGGAGATGTCCTCTGGGCAATCACCGGCGTGACGGGGCTGGCCTCCAAGGCACCGGGGGCATCGTCACCACAGCTGTCAGTGCTGAGAAGTCTCGATGGCGGGGCGAGTTGGACCCGGGTCGCCACCCTCGGTCCGCTGTTCCAGGTCGGGCCCGGCCTCCAGGGCCGGCTCCTGATCGGCCCCAACGGTGAGATGTGGTTCAGCTACCTGGAGCAGGACAGCTGCGCGATGCATGGGTGCGCGGTGGGCGGGTTTGAGAGCCTCGACGGCGGCCTCACCTGGCGCGCAAACGGCGCCCCAGACCCGACTCCGGCGACTGATTGCGGCGACTTCGCCCCGCCTGGCTCAGTGGCGATCTCCCCTACTGGAGCGGTGTTTGGGACCTATCAGAGAAATCTGGCGACCTGCCAGGCCCCGGCCGCCTCGCTCTCCGAGGAGTTCAACGGCACCTGGCACCCAGTCCATGAATGGAATTTCTTCTCACCCCGGGAGCTCATCTTCGCGAGCCCAGCCGCAGGTTACGCGGCGAGCGGCGCGGCCCTGCTTGCGACCCGCGATGGCGGGGTCAGCTGGACCCAGGTGTGGCCCACACCCACCCCCGCCGACGGCCTCGACGCCATCTCCCAGTCCACGGCGTTCGGGTTTGGCACCCAGGGCTCAACCAGCGCCATTCTGAGAACCACCGACTCCGGGCACACCTGGAACGTGGTCAGCCAACTGCCCACCCGGGTGCTGGCCCTGGATATGGACAGCGCCAGGGTAGGCTTCGCCGCCGCGGCTGGCGTCGGCAGCCAGGCCCAGACGTTCAACCTGTACCGCACTCAAGACGGCGCCAGGAACTGGGCCCTGATCGGGAGGGGCTTCCCCCTCCAGGGCTGGGAACTCCTGGGGCTCTGGCTGAACCACTCCGGGAACGGGGTGGGAGCGGTCAACGGCACCGAGACCGGAGCTGGCCTGTCGGCACCGACGGGATTTTTCGCGGCCACGGCCGGGGCACGAAGGTGGCGACCGGAGGGCACGGTGGCTCATGGGTTCGACCTGCTCTCCAGCGCCGCCTTCGCCCAGCTCCACAATGGCAGCTGGCTGGGGCTGGCCGAGGTGGACCAGGGCCGTGGCTCGGAGCTGCTGAAATCCCTGGACCTCGGCAGCACTTGGAGCGCCCTAAGGGGCGCTCCAAGCCACCTGGTCGCGCTCCGGGTCGGCGCCCTCGGTGCGCTCACGGGCGCGACCATGGGAACTGGTGCCAGCGACCAACTTCGGCTCTATGGAGCCGCCTCGGTGGATGGCCGATGGAAGCGCATGGCAGGGCCGTTGACCCTGGTGCAGGATGGCTCGGCGGGAGCGGCCGAGGTGGTCTCACTGACGGCTTCGAACGCGGCCTGGCTGCTGGCAGCCGGGACCGTCTGGGAGACCGTGGATGGAGGCGCCACCTGGCGGCTGGCCTGAAACCGCAAGTCGGTGACCCGACCCTACGCGGCCCGGACAGGTGGCCCCTCGCGCAGTCGCTGCGCCCGAGGCGCTAGCGACCTTCGATCGGACAGGATCCGCTTCGCCATGGCCCATCCCCCGCGCGAGCCGGATCTGTCATCCCGGGGCCGGATGCGGCTCGCCGTCGCCGCTGGAGGGGACCGGCGGGGCCCGCTCGGTGCCCTGGGCGCCTGATCCGGTGGCTGCGAAAACCGCACCGCTTGGCGGCTGAGCTTGAAATCAAACCGGCTGATGGCGTACCGTGCCCATAGGCCATGCCCTTTCCCCCACTACGTCCCCCCCAGGGCGGCGCCGGCTCTCTATGAGACTGCGCCAACTGCGCGCCGTTGCAGTCGGCTGCCTCACGGCCGCCACCTGCCTGGCCGCCATGTCCGGCTGCGGAGCCTTGGCCCCAGGCCATCTCCCACCACGACGGCGCCGCGCCCCAAGGGTCAGCCAGGAACCGGCGGCAGGACTGCCAAGTGGGGTCGCTCTGGCCCAGGACCTGAAGTTCTCCGGCCCCCGCCAGGCCAATGTCGCCTTCGGATACGCCACCCAGTGCGGGGTGTACCCAGGCCTGGGATACAACGCCTCGGTCGACATCGCAGTCGGGAGCCGAACGGTGACACTGGATCTGCAACTGCCCAACTACAACGGACCGGGCACCTATACCGTGGCGGCCAGCAGCGCGATCAACCTGGCGGTTGCCACCGTCAGCGGATTTCAGACGGCCCGCTCGGGCTGGGTCGTCGTCGATTCGGGCGGCCGCGGCGGGACTCTCCAGATGGAACTCCCGGACCCCGCTGCCGGGCACCGGAGTCCGCTGGAGAAGGTTGTCGGCAGCTGGAGCTGCGCCCAGCCTGGAGCCGGTTACGGCCGCTCCGGCGCGCTGCCTACCGCGAACCAAGCAGAGTCGATGACCGTTAGCGGCGCGCTGCAGGGGTTCGTGAGCTCGGCCGCAGTCCCGCCAGGACAGCTGGCCGCACCGGCGCCCAACTGCGGGCCTTACGGCGGCAGCCCAGCGTCAAAGTTCAACGCCGCCATGGTGGTGGTGCTTGACGGGCACCATTACGTCCTGGAC
Source organism: Candidatus Nanopelagicaceae bacterium (assembly GCA_035531535.1). Classification (GTDB taxonomy): domain Bacteria; phylum Chloroflexota; class Dormibacteria; order Aeolococcales; family Bog-877; genus AG-12. The sequence continues at coordinate 3,541 of DATKSV010000017.1, forward strand.
GTCCAGGTGCAGCAATTTCGGGGACCTGGCCTCTATTACCCCGCATTCACGACCGCCACCTTGCCGATCCAGTCCAACTGGGCCACTGCCGCTGTCTACCGGACCGCCGCGCCGGATCTGCCGGGCCGGATCCCGAGCTCCAACTGGGCGGCGGTTGGCGGCGACTTCCAGGTGTACTCCAGCCTGGACAGCGGCATGGCCTTCATCAGGTTCATGAATCGGACCGGGTCCTCGTTCATCGTCTCAGGGAGCTGGAGCTGCTGACCAGGCCGGCCCCGCCAGGGCGGCCGGCCGGGAGCAAACGCCAGAAATCCATGCTCACGGATGCCGCGTCCGTTCGGACCCCGGGGGTGCAGCCGGAGAGTCCGATTCGCAGCGCCAGTTCGCCAGCGACCTATAATCCGAGGCCAATGGACGACAAGGTGATGGTCGACCTGCTAGAGCGGGTTGGCAACCTGTTCACGTCCAGCCTCGACCTCAGGGTGAACATCGACTTCACCCTACGAGCGCTCTCGCAGCTGGTGGAGTGCGACACCGACACCGTGTTCCTACTCGACGATGAGGAGACCCGGCTGCACGCCATGGTCACCTACCCCTACGCGGAGCAGGTCGGCAGCGTGGCCTCGTTCGGACTCGGAGAGGGCATCGTGGGATGGGCGGTGGCGGAGCGCAAGGCGGTCCGGGTCGCCGACGCCACCACCGACCCGCGCTTCAAGGCACTCTCCTCCCCCAGCTCCCCCAAGAGCGTGATGGTGATGCCGCTGGAGTCGCCCAACCGGGTGGTAGGCGCGCTCACCCTGGGACGCAAGACGGTCAAGCCGTTCACCGACCTGGAGCAGGCATTGGTGAGGGTCATCGCCAACCAGGCGGCGATCAGCATCGACAACGCCGCCCTGCACACCGCCGCCCAGCGTCAGCTCCAGGAGATCGCCCTCCAGAAGCATGAGCTGGAAGTGGCCAACGCCCAAATCCGCGAGAACAGCCGTCTCAAGAGTGAGTTTCTGGCCAACATGAGCCACGAATTGCGCACTCCACTGAACTCGATTCTTGGCTTCAGCGAGATCTTGAAGGACAACCTGGCGGGCAAGATGACCGCCCAGCAGCAGCAGGACTGCCTGGTCAACATCCACTCCAGCGGACGCCACCTGCTCAACCTGGTCAACGATGTGCTCGACCTCAGCAAGATCGAGGCCGGGCGGCTCGAGCTCCAGTATGAGGAATTTCAACTGGGGCAGTGCATCTCCGAGGTTCTCACCGTGGTCCAACCACTGGCAGAGCGAGCCGGGGTCACCCTGCAGGTGGAGATGGACAATGAGGTCACCCTGCTGCGGGCGGACAAGGGCAAGTTCAAGCAGATCCTGTACAACCTGCTCTCCAACGCCATCAAGTTCACCCCTGAGGGTGGGCAGGCGCTGATCAAGACCAGGACCAAGCCCAGAGCGGGACAGCTGCTGGTACAGGTCAAGGACAGCGGAATCGGGATCGACTCTGAGCACCACGACCAGATCTTCAGCGAGTTCTTCCAGGTCCAGGGCTCCGCCGACCGTCGTTTCGAGGGCACCGGCCTGGGGCTAGCCCTGGTCAAGCGGCTGGTGGGGCTGCACGGAGGCACCATCAAGGTCGACAGCCAGCTGGGGCGGGGCGCCAGCTTCACCGTCACCCTGCCCCTGCGTGGGCTGCGTCCCGACGGCCAACTGCGCAACCGCATCCTGGTGATCGAGGACAACCCCTCCAGCCTGGAACTCTCCACCTTGGTCCTGCGCGGACAGGGCTTCAAGGTAGACACTGCCACCGACGGCCAGGAGGGCCTGCAGAAAGCCAAGGCTCATCCCTACGATCTGATCCTGATGGACATCCAACTGCCCGGCATCGACGGGCTGACCGTCACCCGGTTGCTCAAGGCTGATCCGAGGACCTCGCAGACCCCGATCGTGGCCCTGAGTGCTCGGGCGATGCTGGGAGACGAGCGCGAGGCGCTGGAGGCGGGCTGCTCCGGCTACATCACCAAGCCCATTGAGGTCAAGAGCTTTTTGAATACCGTGACCGAATACCTGGAGGCACAGGGAGCATGAGTGGCGGTAATAAGACAATCCTCACGGTCGAGGACGATCCCGGCACCCGGGAGATAGTGCGGCTCGCCTGCGAACCGCAGCACTACACCGTGCTGGAGGCCACCAGTGGGCCGGAGGGCCTGGAGATGGTGCAGCAGCACTCCCCAGACCTGGTCCTGCTGGACATCAACCTGCCCGGGATGAGCGGGCTAGACGTCTGCCGAAAACTGCGCGCCGATGGGCACAAGCTGCCGATCATCATGCTGACCGCCAAGAGCGACACCATCGACGTCGTGGTGGGCTTGGAGCTGGGCGCCGACGACTACGTGGTCAAGCCCTTCGAGGTGCGCGAGCTGGTGGCCCGGATCGGGGCCCACCTGCGCCGCTCAGAGACCGTGCCCGGCGACCAGATCAAGGAGCGCTTCGAGTTCCCCGGCCTCAGCATCGACCTCAGGCGACGCCAGGTCTACCATGACGACCAGGAGGTCCAACTGACTCTGACCGAGTTCAACCTGCTGGCTCTGCTCGCCAGCCGTCCGGGCCAGGTGATGAGCCGCGCCGAGCTGCTGCGACGGGTCTGGGGCTACGAAGTGGAGATCGAGACCAGGACCGTCGACGCCCACGTCTACCGGCTGCGGCGCAAGATCGAGCCCAGCGCAGAGCATCCCACCTACATCCACTCAGTGCCCGGGATCGGATACCGCTTCGCCGGCTGAGAGAAGTCCGACCTCCCCAGTAGGCACCGTTCCCACCTGGGCGAGGAGAGCCGCCGGGGCGGGGACCGCGGGCGCCGTCAGTAGATGAAGCCCACCAGAGCGTCCTCGCCGGGAACCATGGTGCGGGTGTCAAGCACCCCCAGCCCGTAGACGTTCATCTCGCTCTGCTGCCAGCTACCGTCCGGGAGGACCTTGGTGACCATGGCCACATGGCCGTAGTAGCCGATGTTGAAGACGGCGATCGCCCCCACCACCGGGACCTGCCCCTCCGGAATCCCCAGGCTCTGGGCCTCCGACCACCACTGGATCGCGTTCCCGCTCCAGGGCACCAAGCGCTGACTGGCGACCCAGTAGGTGCACTGTCCCCAGGGGAACTGATTGGACTTGGCCGGAACGCTGGGAGTGACCTCCGGAAACCCCGGCTGGAGGGGCACCAAGTCGGCGCTGGGGAGGGACGATGGCGACGCCGCCTTCGGCATCAGCAGAAAGCTGTTGGGAACCAAGGCCCCCGCCGTGGTCAGGTTGTTGTAGTCCAGCACCACTCCGGCCGATACCCGAAAGCGGGCTGCGAAGGTGGCCAGGGTCTCCCCCGCCAGGACCCGCACCAGCACCGTCGGACCCGGAGGTGGGACCAGCAATGGCTGGCCTGCCTGGAGGGCCTCTCCGGCGGGGATCCGGTTGGCCCAGGCGAGATTCTCGGGAGTGGTCTGGTACCGGCTGGCCAGGGAGTCGAGTGTGGCTGTCGGCGGGGCGCTGATCAGCTGGGCCAGCAGAACCGGGATGCTGCCGGGCATGGCGGCTGGCTTGTCGTAGTACTGCCCCGCCTGGAACGACGCGGGCGAGGGCCAGTAACCGGCCGACTGGGCGGCCGCCTGGATGCCCGTCGGCGAGCCCGAGACAACCCCGGCCACCAGCAGTCCGGCCGCCAGCACCGCTACGGCCAGATTCGTCAAACGCAGATCGGGACGGGGCAAGCAGCTTCTCCCCAAGCTTCTTGCGGACGGTGGCGACCGGCAGGATCCCCTCCCTGACGACGCTGCCAGCCACCCTAACAGGAGGCCAACGCGAGTGTCAAAGCCCAGACGCCGCCGGTCCGCCGGCGGCTGTCAGGGACGGTTCCGGGCGCTTATCCTGACAGCTGTCATGACTTTCCATCCCGAATGCCTCGGTCGCAGCTACTCGGCCCCACCCGAGATCCTCGACCGGGAGCGCCACCGCGCCTACGCGGCGGCCGTGACCGGCCAGGACCCGCCTCCCCACACGGCGCGGCCCCTGGCCTGCTTCGCCGCCGTGTACCTGCTCTGGCCGATCGTGCCCCAACTCTTCTCTGACCAGCTCGTGGGCCTCGACCTGCCGCGCCTACTCCACGGCGAGCAGGAGTTCTGGTTCGAGCGACCGTTGCAGTTCGGGGAGGAACTGACTCCGGAGGGCTCGGTGACGAGGGCCGAGGAGCGCCGCGGGATGGTCTTCGTGGAGCTCCTCTGCCACGGCCGCGACGGGCAGGGGGAGGCGGTGGCCCACTCCCGCAGCCTGTTTTTGGTGCGAGGCTCGGAGTGACCGAGGAGCGCCGCCTTGTGACCTTCCCACCGACCATGGATGAGGAGCCTCCGAAGCTGAGCCAGCGGCTGACTCAGGAGCGCATCGACGCTTACGCGCAGGCGTCCGGGGACCACAACCCGATCCATCTCGACCCTGACTTCGCCCGGGCGGTCGGCCTGCCCTCCACGATCGCCCACGGGCTTCTCACCCTGGGCGTCGCCGCGGCGGAGATCGAGATCTGGGCTCAGGGAGCCGCCTGGACCTCTCGGGTGAGCTGCCGCTTCTCGGCCCCCCACCCGGCTGGACAGGTCGTCTCCGGCAAGCCCAGGGTCATCGAGTCAGAGGCGACCCGGGCTGCCATCGAGCTCGAGGCCGAGAACGAAGCGGGCGAGCGCGTCATCAGCCGCGGCCTGGTGGAATTGCGTTCGGTCTGAGGCGCGTCTAGGCCCGGCCCTGACTGCCGAGCCCAGCCCCCAGGCCGGCGATTACGTCCAGGAGGCTGACCGACGGCTTGGGCGCTGTGATTCCGAAGCTGGCGTTGAAGTTGGACAGGTTCAGATAGCTGCCTCCGCTCGCCGTGACCCGGATCGGCAACGGCTGGCCGCTGGTGGCCACGAAGACCGTGCTGGCGCCCTTGGTGACTGCCACCACACTCTGGCCGTCAAAGGTACTGGTGTGCCCCCGAGTGGCCTTGGCGTCGGCCTTAGTGAAGCCGGCCGCTGTCTGCTTGGCGGAAGTCAGCGCCGCCACCCCATTGGTGAGCTGCTGAGCCAGGGGATTGTTGGCCGGGACCGAAACCCAGCGGTTCGCGAGTAGGCCCTGGAGCGCCCCTCCTCCAACCCCCGCCCAGAGGCTCGCGCTCTTGATGTAGTCGGTGCCCCTTATCTCCTCGAGCTGAAAGCTGAGGCTCCCCAAGGAGAACTGGCCCTCGCCGAGGTTGGCACCGGCCACCTTGAAGGTGAAAGTCCCCAGGCCACTGCCGGTGGGCACCTTGCCCTGGATCTCGTAGGACTTGGCTGCGGTCAGCGCGCTGGCGGTGTCGCGCAGGATCTGCTGGGGCGACTTGACGGCCTCCCCGTTGCTGCCGCAGGCGCTCACCAACAAGCCGGCTACCAGACCCAGCGCGACGGCGGCCAGCGATTGGTGTGGGGAGCTGGGCCCCGGCCGCCATCCCCACGGTTGAAACGTCACTGCGGTCTCCTTGGCTGCCGGCGGGGCCAGGGGCATCGGCCTGGAGCCCGACCGTACGGGTGGACGGGTGCTGGTGTCAAGATGGATACACTCCTTCATAGCTATGGGGATGTTTGATCTGTCCGGCAAGGTGGCCCTGGTCACCGGAGGGTCTCGGGGCCTGGGACGCGCCGACGCCCTGGCGCTGGCCCGGGCCGGGGCCGATGTGGTGGTGACGGATCTGCTGGTGGAGTCGGACCCTGACCTGGAGTCGGTGGCCGCCCGCAGCGGCAGCGTGATGGCCCAGGTGATGGCATCGGAGCACGTGGTCTTCACCGAGCGGACCGCCGAGGAGATCCGCCTGATGGGCCGTCGCAGCAGCGCGATTCAGATGGACGTGACCGACACCCAGCTGGTGAGGGAGACCATCGACCGGGTGGTTGACGAGTTCGGGGCGATCGACATCTTGGTCAACAGCGCGGGAAGCCAGGACCATGTCAGTCAGATCCTCGACCAGTCGCCTGAGCTTTGGGAGCGCGACCTCCAGGTCACCCTCACCGGCGCCTTCAACTGCACGCAGGCGGTCTGGCCCCACATGCGCGCCCGCAATTTTGGCCGCCTGATCTACATGTCCTCGGTCGCGGGAGTGGAGGGGGGCTTCGGCCAGGCCAGCGCCAGTGCCACCGCCGCCGGTGTCCTCGGGCTCATGAAGTCCATGGCCCTGGAGGGCGCGCGCCACGGAATCACCAGCAACGCCATCGTGGCCGGGATCATCGCCACCGAGAGTTTCCGGACCACCCCGCCGGCCCTGGTCGACCGGATGATCCTGAGGACCGCTATGCGGGAGCTGGGCCGTCCCGAAGATGTAGCCGGCGCGGTCTGCTACCTGGCCAGCCCCGAGGCCCGCTACGTGACGGGAGTCGAGCTGACGGTCGCCGGAGGCATCGACCTCTTCACCTTTTAGGGGCTAAGATTCTGGACAATTGTCCCAGGCTTGCTTTTCCCTGCTATAGTACCGGCCGCCAGACACAGTTCCGGGCGGCGATACAAGGCGCGACCGAGTGGTCCTGGCTAGCTAACGTGTTGGAGGATGCTCGGATTGAGCCTCGTCGACGTCACCCTGACCTGCCGGGAGTGCGGGTCGGAATTCATCTTTACGGCCGGGGAACAACAGTTTTATCAGTCAAAGGGCCTGGTCAATCAGCCGACGCGCTGCCAGCCCTGCCGCCAGCTGGCCAAGGCCTCCCGCCAGGGCTCCAGCGGCGGATATGGTTCGTCGGGGCCACGGGCGCCCCGGCAGATGCACGAGGTGGTCTGCGCCGATTGCGGCACACTCACCCAAGTGCCGTTTGAGCCCAAGTACGATCGACCCGTCTACTGCAGTGCCTGCTTCGAGAACCATCGGGTGGCCCGCTAACTAAGGGCGAGATGGGGGCGCCTGCTCACGCAGCGCCCCCATTGCGCGCTCCAGTGCGGTCCTGTCCGCGGCGCCAGCTCGGATGATCACATCTCCGAGCTCCGCCTGCGGATAGGACCCGAAGCGCACCTCGGGGTACTCCTCAGCCAACCTGGTGAGGACGGGGAAGAACTGGGACTCGGGGACTCCCGAGTACCTCTGCTCCGCGTACACCGCCGCCGTCGGCCCCTGGCAGAAGACGGGGACGATCTCCTGCTCGACGATGGCTCTCAGCTCCTTGGGCACCCCCGGCAACACCAGGAGCCAGCGCCGGTCCCCGTGGGTGGGCAGCGGCAGCGCCAGCGGCGGAGCCAGTCCGACCGGGTTGGCAAGGACCAAGGCGCCCGCCGGGATCAGCGCCATCTTGCGATGGCCCGGGTTGGGCTCGGTGCTGGCAATCCGGCCCGCCTGGTGGAGCTGAGAAATCCTCTCTTGGATCCGGATCAGGGTGGGACCGTCCTCCCGAAGCGGAAGCCCCAGGGCGGCGGCCAAGGCGGCTGTGGTGCGGTCGTCAGGCGTCGGCCCCAGGCCGCCGCAGCAGAAGACGCGGTCGATCCCACTGGCATCGGCACTTGCCACCAGTTCGATGATGTCAGCAGCGGAATCCCCGATCACGACCATCCGGCGGACCGGGTACGGAGTCTCGCGCAGCCGCTGGGCAAGCCAGTGGGAGTTGCTGTCGGCGGTGTGTCCAGACAGCAACTCGTCACCGATCGCCACGACCCAACTCCCGGTTCCCATGTCCTTAGCCAATCTCCATTTGCCGCCCGGGGGCGCCCGCCACCAGCCGCCGGGATGGTGCCGGGTGGCCCCGCAGGGATATAATCCGGCGGCTTCGACTGCGCCCTTGAGCGGGTCGGCGTGCGCTCACTCAGTTTCCTTTAGTTTTGCCGCGCGGCTGGGAGGTCATCGCGCCCATGAACCGATCCGTACTTATCCCGGTGCTACTGGCTGGAATTCTGGCGCTCCTCTACGGGGCGGCCCTAGCCCGCTGGGTGCTCCGGCGCTCCCCCGGCAACGAACGCATGCAGGAGATCGGGCAGGCGATCCGCGAGGGAGCCTCAGCGTACCTCAACCGCCAGTACAGCATCATCGGGGTGATCGGGGTGGTACTGGCGATCCTGCTGGCCCTGGGGGGCCTGATCAACTCGGCCCTGGGGTGGCAGACCGCGCTGCTCTTCCTGTTCGGCGCCGGCCTCTCCGCCAGTGCCGGCTACATCGGCATGAACGTATCGGTCCGCAGCAACTACCGCACCGCCGAGGCCGCCCGCTCCGGGCTGGCTCCGGCCTTCCGGGTCGCCTTCAACGGCGGTGCCGTGACCGGGTTCTTCGTGGTCGGCCTGGGGCTGATCGGGGTCACCGTCGCCTTCTGGATCCTGGACAAGCCGCAGTCGATCGTGGGGCTGGCTTTCGGCGCCTCCCTGATCTCGGTGTTCGCCCGCCTGGGGGGTGGGATCTACACCAAGGCGGCCGACGTGGGCGCCGACTTGGTGGGTAAGATCGAGGCGGGCATCCCCGAGGATGACCCCCGCAACCCCGCCGTGATCGCGGACAACGTGGGCGACAACGTGGGCGACTGCGCGGGGATGGCGGCCGACCTCTTCGAGACCTATGCGGTCACCGCGGTGGCGGCCATGCTCCTGGGCGGGCTGGAGTTCCACAGCTTCGGGCTCACCGTCTACCCCCTGCTGCTGGGAGCGATCAGCATCGTGGCCTCCATCATCGGCACCTTCTTCGTCCGCATCGGCAAGGGCGGCTGGATCATGGGCGCGCTCTACAAGGGCCTGCTGGTGGCGGCGGTGGTGGCGATCGCCGGCTTCGCCATCCTCACCATCGCCCTGAACTCCAGCGGCGCCCTCAGCTCCAAGGTCCTGGGGCACCCGGTCATCAACCTCTTCTGGGCGGGCGTGATCGGGATCGTGATCACCATCCTGATCGTGGCCATCACCGAGTACTTCACCGGTGCCCAGTTCAGCCCGGTGCGCTCGATCGCCCGCGCCTCCCAGACCGGGCACGCCACCAATATCATCGCCGGGCTGGCGGTGGGCCTGGAGGCGGCGGCCCCGCCCGTGTTCGTGATCGCGGTGGGAATCCTGGGCGCGTACGCACTGGCAGGCCTGTACGGGATCGCGGTCGCCGCCATGGCCCTGCTGAGCATGGTCGGGATCGTGGTCGCGATCGACGCCTACGGGCCGATCACTGACAACGCCGGCGGGATCGCGGAGATGGCGGACCTGCCCGAGGCGGTCCGCAACATCACCGACCCCCTGGACGCGGTAGGCAACACCACCAAGGCCGTCACCAAGGGCTACGCGATCGGGTCGGCGGCGCTGGCCGCGCTGGTGCTCTTCGCGGGCTACACCCTGACCCTGGGCAATCACCACTACAACTTCAGCTTGAGCAACCCCAGCGTGATCGTAGGGCTGCTCTTCGGGGGCATCCTGCCGATGCTGTTCGCGTCCCTCTCGATGCAGGCCGTGGGCCGGGCCGCAGGTGGAGTGGTGGAAGAGGTCAGACGGCAGTTCCGGGAGATCCCCGGAATCATGGACGGCACGGCTCGCCCGCTCTACGGTCGGGCGGTGGCGATCGTGACCCGGGCGGCCCAACGGGAGATGATCCTGCCCGGGCTCATCCCGGTGGTGGCCCCCCTCCTGGTGGGCTTCATCCTCGGTCCGGTGGCATTGGGCGGGATGCTGATCGGGACCATCGTGGTGGGACTGTTCATCGCCCTCCAGATGACCTCGGGCGGGGGCGCCTGGGACAACGCCAAGAAGTACATTGAAGAGGGGAACTACGGCGGCAAGGGCACCGAGGCCCACGCCGCCGCGGTGACCGGGGACACCGTCGGCGATCCCTACAAGGACACCGCCGGGCCGGCGATAAACCCCATGATCAAGGTGGTCAACATCATCGCCATCCTGATTGCCCCCATCATCGCCACCCACTACCTGATTCACTGACCCACCCCGGGCGGGCGGGACCTGGGGCCCGCCCGCCCGGGAGCAGGAAGAAACCATGGACGAGCCGCAGCAGGCTGAGTATCTGGAGGAGATCGCCGACCTGCGCGCGCGCCTGGCCAAGCTCGAGCAGGAGCAGGCCGACCCCACCCTGATCGAGGAGTACGCGACCGAGGTGAGGCTCTTGGAGGCGCTGCTGCTGGCAGCCAGAGAGCTCCGCGATCAGGTGAGGACGCGCCCCGAGCTGGCCGAGCGGATGAGCCTGCACGGCTTTGTGGCGACCCGATTCCAGGACATATACGCCTTCGTCTACGACCGCGCCATCGAGATCGATCTGGCCGGCAGGGACCTCGCCCGGGCAGTGGATCAGACCAACTTCGCCGATTTGCTGGCGGACTGATCGCAGGCGGTTCGGACCCGCCGGCGTCGGCTTGGCTCGACGCCGGGTGAGTGCTGGCGACCTCAAGGTGGCCAGCAGTTCGAAATCACCCCGGAGAGGGATGGCGCTAGCCTCGGTTTCCAGCTAAGCTCACTGGCCTGACTGGAATCGGCCCCGGAGCACCTGCCAATTCACTGGGCCAGTGAGGGGCACCTAACTAAGAGGTGGGCAAACCCGTGATCAGGATTCCCAAACTCCCCTTCTGGCGGCTGCTGGGGCTGGCCTGTCTCACCTCCATCTTCGTGGTCGCCTGCGCCGGGTCGACATCGACCGCCAAGCCCACCGGAGGCGGCACGGTAACCTTCGCCGAGGCCGCTGCCACCCCGCCCAACTACATCTTCCCCCTCGAGCCCGCCGCCTACTTCTCGATCAACAACCTCTCCCAGTTCTCCCAGGACCTCTACCTGCCGCTGTACTGGTTCGGGAAAAACGGGGAGCCGGTGTACAACTCTCAACTCAGTGTCGGTAACGCGCCCGTCTTCTCCGACAACAACACCGTGGCCACGGTGACCCTGAAGCATTGGGTCTGGTCCAACGGAACCCCCATCACCGCCCGCGACGTGATCTTCTGGATGAACTTGCTGAGCGCGGTCACCGACCCCAAGGCCCCGGCGGTGGGCTCCAGCAGCGCGCCCGGACCGGGCTGGGGGGCCAGTGTGCCCGGCGGCTTCCCCACCAATGTGGTCAGCTACCGCCAGACCGGAACGTACTCGGTGCAGTTCGACCTAAACGGCTCCTACAACCCCACCTGGTATCTCTACAACGAGCTGAGCCAGGTCTACCCGATCCCGCAACAGTCCTGGGACCGGCTTTCCGCCGCCGGAGCGATCGGCAACTACGATGCCGCAGCCGCCTCCCGGGTTGCCGTGGCGGGGACTACTCCGACCCAGTACGTGCCCAATGATCCCGGCACCGCTAGCGGCGGCGCCCTGGGGGTTGCCCAGTTCCTGAACCAACAGTCCCAGGACCTCGCCACCTACCAGAGCAACCCCCTCTGGAAGGTAGTGGACGGGCCCTTCAAGATCAGCCAGTTCACCCCCAGCGGATATGTGGCGATGGTGCCCAATCGGGCCTACTCAGGGACCCCCAAGCCGACCATCAGCCGCTTTGTCGAGGAGCCGTTCACGACTGACACGGCCGAGTTCAATGCGCTCCGCAGCGGCAGCCTCACCATCGGCTACATCCCGGCCCAGTCGCTGGGACAGAAGGCCAGCCTGGAGAAGCAGCAGGGCTACAGCTACAGCCCCTGGGGTGACTTCGCCATCGTCTTCGCCCCCTACAACTTCACCAATCCCACGGTGGGCCCGATCTTCCAACAGCTGTACTTCCGGCAGGCCTTTCAGTCGCTGATCAACCAGCCCCAGTACATCAAGGATTTCTCGGCCGGCATCGGCACGGTCAACAACGGCCCGGTGCCAGGCTTTCCGCTCAACAACCCGGATGAGAGCACCCTGGAGGCCAAAGGACAGGTTTATCCCTACGACCCGACCAAGGCAGCGAGCCTGCTCAAGGACCACGGCTGGACGGTGGCCCCGGGCGGGATCACAGTGTGCGGCAGGGCGGGAACGGGCCCTGGGGAATGCGGCGCCAAGATCAGCGCCGGCGAGCCGCTCACCTTCACCATGCTCTATCTGAGCGGCTCCACCCAGCTGACCAATGAGATGGAGGCGCTGCAGTCAGCTGTGAAGTCGGTGGCCGGGATCACCATCAGCCTCAAGACCGCCCCGTTCGCGCAGGTCATCGGCACCGCCTTCGGCGGCTGCACCTTCGCCAGTCCGTGCAGCAACTGGGAGCTGGCCGACTGGGGTGCCAACGTGGACTGGGTTTACTCCCCCGACTACTTCCCCACCGGCGGCGAGCTGTATGCCACCGGGGCGTCCAGCAATGCCGGTGACTACTCCAACCCCGCCAACGACGCCAACATCGCCGCGACCCACACCGCGCCCAATAAGGCGGCGGAGATCGCAGCCCTCTTCAAGTACGAGAACTACCTGGCCCAGCAGCTGCCGGTGATCCGGATGCCCAACGGCCCCTACCAGCTCACCATGTACAAGAGCGACCTGAAAGGATTGGTGCCGCAGGGTGTGTACGACGAGCTCTACCCGCAGTACTACTCCTTCAGCTGAACGCCAGCTGAGCTAGGCACGGCGGGGGCTGGATCGGCCGCAAGCGGACCGATCCAGCCCGAACCGCACTGCTTGGTCCGGCGCCGGCACCCCTTGGCACGGAGTGCCGGCCCCTCCCGAGCGCGCTCCGGAGAGAGCTCGACGGGTGTTGGTTGACCGGCGCAGAGCCTGGGTATGTTGTAGTAACAGCTACGGTAGTCCAGCCTGAGGTTGGATCCCCAAAGTGGACATCCAAGCCGGAAGTCGAGGTGAACCTAATGAGCACGGCCATCGAGTCCCAGATTCAGGTACGGCAATCGGTGGTGGCGGCGGCCGCAACCCTCTTTCGCAACCAGGTGATGTCGCACACCGGCCACGCCAATCTCTCGGCCCGGCTGGGCGAGGCCGAGATGCTGCTGACGGTGTCCGGGATGGTGAGGGACCTCAGTCCGGACGGCATGGCCCGAGTGAAGCTGGACGGCACGGTCCTCGAGGGTGATCTGGATCCCACCAACGCCGAGATCGTTGCCATGCACACCAAGGTCTACCTGGCACGGCCCCAGGTGGGCGGGATCATCCACACCCACTCCCCCAGCCTACTGGCGTTCGCGATCGCCAACCGCCCGCTGCCCTGCCGCTACGAGGCGCTGCTGCGCTTCGGCCAGGCAGCCGAGGTGCCGGTGGTGCCGTGGGCTCCCCGGGGCTCGGAGAGGTCGGTAGACGGCATCGTGGATGCCCTCCAGGAGCATCCCGCCACTCAGGCGGTTCTACTAGGGAACCACGGCGTCCTGGTCCTCGGAAAGGACCCCCAGGCGGCGGCAGCGCTGGTGACGGTGCTGGAGGAGGCCGCGGCTGCCGAGCTCGGAGCCAGCGCCCTGGGCGGGGCCAAGGAGTTCCCCGCGGGAGCCCTCGACGAGGTTCGCGCCGCCATGGCCCGGGTGAGGCCGTGAGCCCGTCCGGCGACCCGGAGTCGATCGAACGCATCCGGCAGTCCTACATCGACCTCACCGGCTCAGTCCCTGCCGCGATCGAGGCCCGTCTGCTGCTGGCCGAGGCCGCCGGCCGCCAGGGTGCGGTGGAGGCGATCGAGGCGATGCGCCGGGAACTGATCATGGCGAGCCCGCTGGGCCGCAAGGTGGGCCAGCTGGTGCACTTCGGACAGCTGCTCGCGCTCGGGAGGGACGTACCCGCCCGGCTGCACGCGCGATCGGCCCGGCGCGCGGGCGCGACTCTGGCCGAGCTCAGCGGCGTGGCCGAGCTGGCCCTGATCACAGCCGGGATGCCCGCCTACGGGCTTGGAGTCGAGATCCTGACTGAGCTCATGGACGAGGAACCAATGGAGGAGCGCGTTGCCGGAGCGCACCCGAGCACAGGCTGAGGTGCCGGCCCGCGACTGGCTCCCAGCGGCGGCGAGGGTTTCCCTGCACCAGGGTCTGGGTTTCCGCCTCGGCCGGGTCCAGCGGCGTCTGCGGGTCGCCTGGGCCGCTCGGATCGCGGAACTGGAGCTTGCCCCGCCCCAGGCAGCAGTGCTGCGGGCACTGGCCGAGCGGCCCGGGTTGGGAGTGCGAGCTCTGGCCCGGGACATCGGGACCGACCCCATGAACGTCAAGCACCTGGCGGACGCTCTGGAGGCCCGCGGGCTGATCACCAGCCGGCTGGACCCATCCGATCGCCGCACCCGCTGCCTCCGGCTGTCCCCCGACGGCAGCGATCTCAGTGCAGCGGTCGAGCAGCTGGCTCAGCTCCATGAGCGGTGGCTGCTGGACCTGCTCGGAGACACGCCCTACGCGCGCCTGGGGCAGGCCCTGGACAATCTGGAGGCCAAGCTGAGTGGCGCCGATGTGGGGGAGGTTAGAGATGGAGATTGATCCCAGGTCGAAGGCCGGTCCGGGCCACGGCGCCCCATCGGACTGGGACCGCCGCCATGAGGAGCACCAGTGGTCGAGCGAGCCGGATCCGCTCCTAGTGGGGCTGGCCAGCCCGCTGCCACCGGGGCGCGCTCTGGACCTGGGCTGTGGGACCGGGCGCAACGCCCTCTGGCTGGCCCGCCAGGGCTGGCAGGTGACCGGAATCGATGGCTCGGCGGTGGGACTGGCCAAGGCGCGCGAACAGGCGCGGGCAGCCGGGCTCGAACTGGAGCTGATCCAAGCCGACATCATGGATCATGCGCTCGCGCTGGGCCACTACGAACTGGTGGTGATGGCCAACCTGCACTTCGCGCCGGAGGTGCTGGCGCTGGTCCTAGCCCGAGCAGCGAGCTCCGTGGCCCCGGCCGGGCACCTGTTCCTGATTGGGCACCACTTGGACAACCTGGACAACCTGGACCACCATGGGCCGCCGATGGCTGACCGTCTCTACACCGAGGAGCGCATTTCCGAGCTGCTTCCCCCCATCCTGGTGGCGGAGCGGTTGGAGCGGTGCGAGCGAACAGGCGGCAGTGACCTCGACCAGCGCCACGACATCTCACTTCTGGTCTGGGCGAGCGCGAAGCCGGCCCGGAAGCTTCCGGGAAGCGCTTGAACCGCGGCGGCGAGAAAGCCGCCTCGGTCCGCCGGGAAGGGCCGCCCGGGCCTGCCCAGGTACGGCAAGCGGGCGTCAGGACAGGGGGCGGGCTCTCGCCATGATCTCGGTGATGACCGTGCCCTTCGCCTCCGCGTAGTAGTTCATGTCTGGCCAGTCCAGCTCGGCCAGTGATCGCTTGGTGCGCTCGTAGAGGCGGCGGTCGTCCTGGTGAGTTCGAAGCCAGTCTCGGAGCACCAGATAGTCGCCGGCCTCAGCGCCGGCGAACCTCCACAGGTGCAGGTGCACGTCTCGGGCTGGGGTGCGGAACATGAGGTGTCCGGGCTCACGCACGCGCAGCTGGTATCCGGCCGACTCCAGCGGCGGCTGGTACAGGCTGACATCTTCAGGTCGGTCGACCTCGACCAGGATGTCGATGGTGGGCTTGCTGGCAAGTTCCGGGACCGCCGTGGAACCGATGTGCTCGACCCGGCGAGCCAGGGCTCCCAGGGCGGCGAGCACTCGTTGGCGTTCGACCAGAAAGCGGCTCGGCCAATTCGGATCGTAGTCCACAATCCGCACCTTCAGCGGCTCTCGTCCCCCAATCAGGACCGCGTCGAGCTGGTCATCGAGGTGGGTGGGCTCGGAGGGCTGGCGGCGAGAGTCCGCGCGGGCGAACTCCGGCAGAGGGGGGCCGGCCGCCGCCAGCCGTCGGTAGGCGCCGGGCTTGCGATAGGCGTCGGCCCAGGTCTCGGCCTCCCGATACCGCCGGAGCCGGTCCAGATCGAGGGAGGCGTAGAAGATTCCCTCCTCGGGCCCAGCCTGGACCAGCAGCTGGTCCCGCGGCCGGCCGTCGGGCTCGCACACCACTCCGTCGAAGGCACAGGAGCGGCCGTTGAACTGAGGCGCGGGATAGTTGGCCAGCGCCACCGCGATCATGTTCTCGAAAGCCCGGGAGCGGAGCTGGGCCAGCCGATCGTCGCTCATCTCGCAGGCGTTGGGAACCAGGACCAGCTCGGCGCCGCCCAGCATCAGCTCCCGGGCCGACTCCGGAAACTCCCGGTCGTAGCAGATCATGACTCCGACACGGACCGGCCCGATCCGGGTGTCCAGCGAGGCGACCTCGAAGCTCTCCCCCGGGGTCAGGGCCGCCTCCATGGAGAAGTCACAGGTGTGCACCTTGGCGTAGGTCAAGACGGCCTTGCCATGGCGGTCGATCAGCATCGCCGTGTTGCGGGGCATGCCCGGCCAGCGCTCCAGGAAGGTCGCGACGATGGCGATCCCCAACCGGTTGGCGGCCTCAGCCAAGCGTCCCACCCAGGAGTCCTCCCGGGCCAGGGCGGCCGCCTGCCAGCTGGCGCGGGCTGCCTTACCGTCGGGGCAGGGAGAGTAACCGATCTGCCAGAGCTCCGGCAGCAGCACCAGGTCGGCGTTGTTCTCGGCGGCTTGGGCCGCCGCCGCCAGGGCCAGACCCAGGTTGGCCTTCGCATCCAGTCCGGCCGAGGCGAGCTGGCAGAGCGCGATCACCATCTCCGACACCGTGCCATTATTGGCGGCTTGGCCCCGGCCGCGACCGGCGGGCCGGTTGGCCCCAATCCAGCTGCCCTGTGGCAATGACTCCGTCACCGGCGGGCGGAGCTCAGCTCCGAGAGATCGCGGCTATTGCTGCGAGGCGCACTGGGCACAGATGCCGTGCCCGACCAGGTCCACCTTGTCCACGGCGAAGGAGATCAAGTGGGCCGCCTGGTCCACCCACATGGGGACCTGGGGTGCGCTCACGTCGAAGGTCCCCCCACACCGGTCGCAGACCAGGTGCTGGTGGGAGTCGTTGCCATCCTGGACGGCCTCGTAGGCGCTCGCATGGGCGAGCTGGATCTTGCGGGCCAGCCCCTGCTCCACCAGCAGGTCCAGGGTGCGGTAGACCGTGGTGCGCTGGAAGCCGGGCACCTTCCGGGAGATGCTGGTGCAGAGTTCGTCGGCGGTGGCATGGCCCGGGCTCTCCTGAAGCGCGGCATAGACCAGCCGCCGCTGGGGCGTCAGTCGCTTGCCCTGCCCTCGCAACGCTTCCAGGCCGCTCACAAGACCTCGATGATACTTGTTGCCACTATTGCAACATCGAAGCTGGGGCTGAGGGACTCAGGCTGCGCCCCGCCGCAAGGTATGATCAGGTTGGAAGTGAACGCCTGATGGATGACCGCACCCGGCTGGCCGCCCTGGAGGATGCCCTGGCGAAGGTCCAGGATCCTGAGCTGCATCGACCGATGATGCAACTGGGAATGCTGAAGAACCTGCGCCTGGATGGGAGCACGGTCAAGCTCAGGGTGGTCCTGACCACGCCGGCATGCCCCTTGAAGGACCGAATCGAGGGTGAGATCGCCAGCGCTGTCGTGGGCAAGGTAGAGGGCGTGGAGCGCGTCGAACTGGAATGGGACTCCGACGTGTCCCGCACCAAGGGGGTCACCGGTCGCCAGGATATCCCCGGTGTGCGCAACACGGTCGCTGTCAGCGCCGGCAAGGGCGGGGTAGGCAAGACCACGGTGGCGGTGAACCTGGCCTTCGCTCTGCTCCGCACCGGAGCCCGGGTGGGCCTGCTCGACGCCGACATCTACGGGCCCAACGTGCCCATCATGCTGGGCCTCGACGAGCGCCCCTCGTCCCGTGACGGACGGATGATCCCCCTGCGCAAGAATGGCCTCGAGGTGGTGTCGATTGGCAGCATCATCGATCCGGACAAGCCCGTGATCTGGCGGGGCCCGATGCTGGCGGGAGCCCTCCGCCAGTTCCTTTTCGAGGTCGAATGGGGGGAGCTGGACTACCTGGTGTGCGATCTGCCTCCGGGCACCGGTGACGTCCAGTTGACCCTCGCCCAATCCATCCCACTCACCGGGGCGGTGATCGTCACCACCCCTCAGGACGTCTCCCTGGCGGACGTGGGGCGGGGGATCGCGATGTTCCAGCAACTGCGGGTGCCAGTGCTTGGCGTCATCGAGAACATGAGCGGATTCGTCTGCCCCCACTGTGGCGGGACCACCGATGTGTTCAGCCGGGGAGGGGGCCGAGAACTCGCCGAGGCGCGCGGACTGCCGTTCCTGGGTGAGATCCCGCTGGACCCCGTCGTGCGCATCGGTGGCGGTGCCGGGCAGCCGCTGGTGCTGGCCCAGCCCGAGACCCCGCAGGCGAGGATTTTCGAGACCGTGGCGGCCGCCCTGGCTGGCCAGATAAGCCAGGTCAACTTCGAGACCGCCAGCGCTCCCGAGATGCCCGCCGGCCCGCGCCGTCCGGTGGGCTGAACCCAGGCACCCGCGGCGCTGGCTGGCCCGGCCGGCTGGCAAGAAGCCAGGTCAAGTGGTGGGCGCGATCTGATCCGCAGCCCCCTGGTCAGAAAACTCCGACTGGTCGCGGATCTCGTAGCGGTAGCCCTGTTCGGCTAGGAACAGCTGCCGGTGCGCGGCGTACTCCTGATCCTTGGTCTCGCGGGTGACCAGGCTGTAGAACCAGGCTTGGCCGCCGTCCGCCTTGGGACGCAGCACCCGACCCAGGCGCTGGGCCTCCTCCTGGCGCGAGCCAAACGCGCCGGAGACCTGAATCGCGACATTGGCCTCGGGCAGGTCGATCGCGAAGTTGGCCACCTTGGAGACGATCAAGAGCCGGATCTCGCCCTGGCGGAAGTCGTTGTAGAGCTGCTCCCTTCGGCCCGCCGCGGTGGACCCCGTTATCAGCGGTGCGTGGAGCTCGCCGGCCAGTGCCCGCAGCTGGTCCAGGTACTGCCCGATGACCAGGACCCGATCCTGCTCGTGGCGGCGGCAGAGCTCTCGCACCAGCTCCATCTTCTGGGGCAGGGTGGCCGCCAGCCGGTAGCGCTCATTGGCCTCAGCCACGGCGTAGGCCATGCGCTGCTCGGCATCCATCGGGAGCCGGATCTCGACACACACCGCCGGCGCGATCCAGCCGGCCGCCTCCAGCTCCCTCCAGGGGGCGTCGTAGCGCTTGGGCCCGATCAGGCTGAAGACGTCGTCCTCCCGGCCATCCTCGCGAATCAGGGTGGCGGTCAGGCCCAGCCTGCGCTTGGACTGGATCTCGGCCGTCATCCGGAACACGGGGGCGGGCAGCAGGTGGACCTCATCGTAGATGATCAGCCCCCAGTCCTCGCGCCCGAGCAGATCCAGATGGGGATAGCTCTCCAGGCGGTCCTTGTCGGACCGCTGGTCGCGATGGGTGAGGACCTGATAGGTCGCGATCGTGACCTCGCGTGGCGACTTCTCCTGCCCTGAGTACTCCCCCACCTGGTCGGGGCCGAGGCTGGTCCGGCGCAGCAGCTCCTGGCGCCACTGCCGTACCGCCACCACGCTGGTGGTGAGGATCAAGGTCCTGGTCGCGGCGCGCTCCATGACCCCCACCCCAATCAGGGTCTTGCCCGCTCCACACGGCAGAACCAGCACCCCGCTGCCACCGACGTTAGCCCCGCCGGCCCAGAATGCCTCAACCGCGTCCCACTGGTATCCGCGCAGCGAGAACGCCTCGCCCTCGATGGTCTGGGGACGGATGCTGAGCTCCAGGGGAGCACCCGGGCTGTAGCCGGCGAGGTCCTCGGGAGGCCATCCAACCCGGGTCAGAGCCTGCTTGAGGCGGCCGCGGGCAAGCGGCTCGACGGCGAACTCGAGCGGGCTCAACCGGCGGCCGAGCAACTTGGCCACCTGGGCCGCGCGGCTGACCTCCTCGAGGATCACTGGGTCCGACGCCATGAGGCACAGCCCTTCCGGGCCACGTTCCAGCCGCAAGCGGCCGTATCGGGAGGCCTGGTCGAGAATCTCGGTGCGGACTGAGGCCGGGACCGGATAGCGGGAGAACTGGTCCAGGGCTGCCAGCATCTGCTCCGCGCTTAGGCCTGAGGCGCGGGCGTTCCAGAGCGACAGCGGGGTCAAGCGGTAGGTGTGGAAGTGCTCAGGGCTGCGCTCCAACTCGGCGAAGGGAGCGATGGCCGCCCGGCACTCCGCCGCCTCGCGATGGTCCGCATCCAAGAGCAGGGTTCGATCCGACTGGACGATCAACGGTCCCTCGGCGATGGCCTCAGCGCTCCCAGTCGGCCACTTCGGCGAGGATCCCGTCATCGAGGTCATCATCATCTGCCCCGAAGTCAAACCGCATCACCCCGGCTTGACTCACCGCCGTCTCGTCGGTCTCCTCAGCCCAGGCCACCCGGCGCAGGTCCAGGCTCACGATGGTTCCGAGGGCGGAGTCGAAGCCATGCAGGAATCCCCCCTCGGCGCTGTAGGGACGGAGCCTCACGACACTGAGGGTGGCGGCCCCCACGCGCTGGTAGCCGATCGCGACTGCCCGGCGGGATCGGACCGCGTCTTGCACGACCTCGATCGCGGGGCGGACGTCGGCTTCCCTTTGGAGGGGCTCCTGGCCGGTGAGCCGGGGGCTATCGCGCAGGGCCCGAGCCAGCGCCGACGCCGGATGTGTCTGGTCCGGCGCAGAGCCCACGCCGGCGGCCCCGGGGCGGGGGGCCGTGGCCTGCTGGCGGCGTCCGCTGGCCACGGGTGGCTCAGGGGCCAGCCCCTCCGCCACCGGCATCAGCCCTGCTTTGCGCAGCAGGCCCAGCACCTGGTCGGGGCTCTTGGCCTCGACCACGATCACCGTCGGAGCCAGTTGGCGCACGACGAGCGGCCTAAGGGCGCGGCCCCGGACCAGGGCCTCGATCTCGGTGGGGTCTTGGCCGACCACGTACACGGAGGCGGGGCCGACCCGCAGCCGACCGTATCGGCGGATCACATCCTCCACCATCGCGGCCACGTTCTGGGGCAATCCTCCCTGGCTATGGCGGTCGAATCCGGCCCGCACCTCCGCAGGGGTCAGGCCGCCATCTAGCCCACGCCGCAACGACTGCTCGTCCAGTCGGTAGACGCGGGCCGGGTGAACCGACTCGGTGCTCGCGATCCGGCTGAGGAAGCGGCTCAGCGCAGAGCTGGGCGGCCCTGCCACCACCACCCGATGATCGGCGGTGACAGTGCAGGTGTCCACCGCCTGGGGGAAGGCGAGACCGACCGTGTCCGGGCTAGGTGGCACCTCCAAGATCGCGAGCCGGCCGGCCGCATTCAGACCGAGCACCGGTTGGGCGCCACCAGCCCCCAGCCAGGCCAGAGCAGAGCCGACAGTGAGGAGGTCGTGCTCAGTTGCGCTGATGGACGGGAACAGGCTCGGATGGCGCCAGTGCAGACAGGGAGCCAGGCTGGCGGCGGAGGCGCCCTCGTTCACTGGCAGCTCGGACAGAAGCCGGAGGAGCTGCTGGGTCTGGCGTTTCTGGGGGGCATCCGCCGGGGTCGTGCTCGGCCCCAGCAGCACCCAGCGGACCAGCTCCATCCAGCGTTCCGGCTCGGATAGCTCCTCCCAACTGGCGGCCCGGTCGGTGAGGCTCACCACCGCCTGACGCGACTGGAGCACCCGGGGATTGCGGCGCGATCGCGACATCCGCTCGGGGACCGTCTCGACCTCGGTCAGGAGGCCGACCGAGAATGCCAACCTCGAGAGTTGCTCGACCGACTCCTCAGCCTCGTTCAGGCGCTGGGCCAAGCGCTTGATCACCCTCTTGGGAAGCCCCCCCTGCTGCAGCGCGAGGGCGGGCTCGGCGCTCAGGTCCTGGAGCATCGAGGCGACCGCCGCCACCAGCTCCAACGGGTGCCGTGGCTCGGGCAGCGCCCGGGTGACGGGAACCGGCCCGTGCGGGTCCCAGCTGCTGAAGAGCCGGCCGCGCAGGGCATGTTCCACCTCGGCCGGGATCACCAGCTGGCCCTGGTCCGGCTGCAATGGGAGAGCCAGCCCATGGCCGACCAGCCACCAGGGCCCCTCGGTGGCCAGATGCGGGTGCCAGCGCCACGACCAGTCCTCGCGAGGACCGGCCAGCGCGGCCGTGCTCAGATGGCCACCGCGGCCGCGCAGCAGGTCGAAGGCGGCCCTTGCTTGGGGAGGAGCCTGGCCGACCACTGAGCCCACCACGGCAGGGTCGGCCATCCGGGCCACCATCGCCGCCACCAGCTCAACCTTCCGCTTGGGCAGCGAGGAGCGCTCCAGACCGAGGTTCAAAGCCACCGGTCGGAGCACGTCGAGGGTCTGCCCGGTCAGCAGGGCCTCGGCGTGCGGCCCCAGCTGGCCCGGGTCCCAGATCAGCCGGCGCAGTTCCGGCACCAGCGCCAGGGTGCCATCCGAAGCCTCGAAGGCCAGACCCCAACGGCCTAGCTCCTTGGTTGCCGCCGAGAAGTGGGCTGGTTCCAGACCCTCCGCGGCGGCCTCCCCCAAACTCAGACGACCGCCCATGAACGCGGCCAGCTCCACCACCTGGCGGAGAAACAGGTTGAGCTCGTCGAAGGCGGCGGCCACGTGGACGGGCCGCGAGAGCTGGGCAGCCAGCTTGGTCCAGCCCAACTCTGTGGCCGCCAGCAGCTCGGTTGCCTCTGGTCGACGCCGCAGCAGCACCTCCAGATCGTCTGGCGGCAGGTCCTGGAGGCGCCAAGCAAGGTTCACCGCCGCTGAGCCTCGGCCATGCGACGATTCTAGAGTTCGCCTAGGGCGCGGTTGCGTCCGGCTAGTTGGCGACTCGGGCCACCGCCCGCAGCACTGCCGCCCGCACCGCCGGTCGGGCTGCGGGCTGGTCGCTGTAGACCCGCAGCCAGACGGTGCGCAAGGGAAGCAGCCGGGCCATCAGTTGGGGGGCCGCCTCGGCCTCCACCCGTTGCGAGATGGGATCGTAGATGCGCAACAGTTGATTGTCGGAGGCGGGGTTGTCGGGTCTCGGATCGGTGCTGGCCAGGTCAACCTCCAGGCCCACATCGTGCCAGGCAATCGGCAACTCCTCCCGGATCGCGGCCTCGATCCAGCCGGGGTCCCCGAGCCCGGGATGGTCGCCGGGATGGGCCAGCTCGTGAAAGGCCTCGAACACCAACCGCCAGGGCAGCCGGCGCGAGGTCACGGCCTCCCAATGGCGCCCCATCTCGGCCTCGTGGGGCGTGGCGGGCCGGCGCTGGAGACGGTCCACCTCGGCCATCAGGGACCAGTCGGTCAGGTACAGGTATTGGTCCAGATGCTCGATGGGGTTGCCCGGCGGCAGCAGCCCCTCGCAGGTGGCGGCGAAGACCGGGCGCAGATGCAGGTCGATGCGGCGCACGGTGCGGTGGAAGTAGACGTGGTTGTACATGTACAGCCGCGCTGAGAGGAACATCTCCAGCGCCGGGGCCCCATGCTGGTGCAGCACCAGGTTGCCATCCTTGATGAACATGTAATGGCGCAGCCGGGGCAGATCGACGGGGCCCACCGCCACTCCGCACATGTAGGCGTCGCGCGGGACATAGTCCATGTTGTCGGTGCTGATCGGCCCGCAGAGCACCGGCTTGAGGGCCTCCAGCCAGGGCGGCGGGGTGAAGCCAGCCAGATCGGCCGGCGCCATCACGAACGCCACCCAGCGGGGGTCCACCTCCTCGCCGTGGCGGAACGCCCCGCCTGGGCTCCGACGCAGGGAGGTGATCAGGTCGGCCAGCGGCCCCATCACCAGGGCCCGCCCGATATCCTCATGGTCGATGCCATAGGTGGCCAGCACCTGGGTGTCGAAGAAGTGCCCGAAGGGCCCGTGGCCGACATCGTGGAGCAAGCCGGCGATCCGCATCGTCTCCACCACCAGCGCCTGGGAGGGCAGGTCGGGAAAGCTCTCCCGCAAGCTGGGGAAGAGATGATCGGTGAAGAGGCCGGTCAGGTGCATCGCCCCCACCGCGTGCTGAAAGCGTGAGTGCTCGGCGGTATGGAAGACCCACCACGCTGACTGCAGCTGGTGGATCCGCCGCTGCCGTTGCAACCAGGGATGGTCGAGCAGCGCCTGCTCGGAACTGGCCCCATCGCCGAGCTGCTTGGTGATGCTGCAGTACTCGTAAATGGGATCGGCCAACAGGTTGACCGCGTCGAAGACGCGTTCCGGGCCGCCGCCTTCGTTGACCATTCCAGGCGACTCCAACCAGGCTCAGTCGGTCTTGGAGAACTGGCTGATGGCGACCGTCAGCATCACCACCGCAGCCACCGCGATCATGCCCAGCTCGAACCAGACCGGAAGCTGAAAGCTGCCCCAGCTGATCCCGGGGTCCAGGGTCCCCCGCAACGGCAGGGGTAGGTTGATCTGGCTGAAGACGGCCTTGCGGAAGGGGTCGATGGCATAGGAAAGAGGGTCGAGCTTGCTCAGCACGGCCAGCCAGGAGGGCAGATCGCTGAGAGGGAAGATGGCGCCCGAGAGAAAGAACATTGGCAGCACGAAGAACTGGGTGACCATCTGGAACGACTCCATCTGGGAGATGCGGGCAGCCAGCATCACCCCGAAGGCAGTCAGAGCGAAGGCGGTCAAAGCCATCTCGCCGAGGAGGGTGAGCAGCAAGGCCGGGCTGTAGGGAACTCCGACAGTCCCGGCCAGGGCCAGGATTATGGCCCCCTGGATGCTGGCCACAGTGGCTCCTCCCAGGCACTTGCCCAGCACCAGAGTCCAGCGGTGCACCGGCGCCACCAGCATCTCGCGCAGGAAACCGAATTCGCGGTCCCAGACGATCGACATGGCGGAGAAGATGGAGGTGAAGAGGATAGTCATCCCCAACATCCCGGGGAACAGGAAGGTCCGGAAGTTGAAGTGGGCGGTCGCGCTGATCAGCGGCGAGAGCCCGGAACCGAGGATGTAGAGGAAGAGGATGGGCTGAGCCAGGGAGGTCAGGATCCGCAGCCGGTTGCGGGAGAAACGGATCAGCTCCCGCTTCCAGACCACCCAGACCGCGCGGACGTCGTCCGCCATGCCGTTGCCGGCAATTCGCACCGGAGCGACGCCGGGCATGGCCATCCGGTCCACCGCCGCCATTCAGTGGCCCCTGCTCCGGATCCAGGGATTGCGCCGCAGCTTCTCGGAGCCGGTCGCCTCCGCGTCCCGGATGGTTCGTCCGGTGTAGTTCATGAAGACATCGTCCAGGGTGGGGCGAGCCACCCGTACCGAGGAGATCCCGACTTCCAGCTCCGTGAACAGCCGGGGGACGAACTCCTCACCGGCGGCGACGAAGAAGGCCACCGCCCCCTCGCTCATCTTGGCTTCGATGCCAAAGTGCTCCTTGAGGGCGGTGATGGTCGTCGGGTCGTCCTTGGTGTGGAGCTCGACCCGATCCTGACCGACGCTGCCCTTGAGCTCCTCGGGGGTGTCGCTGGCGACCAGGACCCCGTTGTCGATGATGGCGATCCGGTCGCAGTACTCGGCCTCGTCCATGTAGTGGGTGGTGAGGAAGATGGTGACCTTCTCCCGCCGCTTGAGTTCGGTGATGTAGCCCCAGATGTGGGAACGGGTCTGGGGATCCAGCCCGACGGTCGGCTCGTCCAGGAAGAGCACCCGGGGCGAGTGGAGCAGACCACGGGCGATCTCGAGACGCCGTTTCATGCCCCCGGAGAAGGTGCGCACCAGGCTGTCCCGGCGGTCCCAGAGCCCGACCATCTCCATCACTTGGTGCAGGCGGCGGCGCACCTGCTCCCGCGGAACCCCGTAGAGCTCGGCGTGAAAGCTGAGATTCTCGGTGGCGGTCA
>DATKSV010000018.1:0-2158 GCA_035531535.1 Candidatus Nanopelagicaceae bacterium
GGCGCACTACGGGCTTGCCAAAGGCCTCTTCCCGCTGGATGACGACGCACTCCGGCACCTGGTCTTGGAGTGCGCCCGGCCTGGCGAGACAGGCCTGCGGGGGGTCGAGAGCCGGCTGGAGGCCTGCTTGCTCCGGGCGGCCACGAGAGGATTTGACGAACTCTGGCCCGTACCGATCTCCCGGGGACTCATCCGCGTGGCGCTGGGTCCGCTCGCCCCCGGGAGCAGAACCAAGCGCCTGGGGTTCGCGGCTCCCGAACCGGCTGACCGCGCCACCAGCCATGTGTCCCGAGTGCAAGCTCCCGGGTTCCGCGGTTCCGGGGGCTGAGATGGGCAGGCAGGGTGGCGGCGGCGGTTGGGCTGTCCTATTGGTGATCGTGATGTCCGCGGCGGTCCTGGTGATTGTCGTTTTCTGGCTGATCGCGATCCTCACGATCACGGGTTCCATCCTGTGGTGGCTCGTGGACTTCTGGCACGATGACCAGCCCGGCGAGATCGGGTACCACCTGAAGCGATGGCTGGCCCCTCGCTGGCACTACCCCTTTGTGGGAGTTGGCTCCGTGATCGCGTCCGTGGCGGGGGCCGACGCCATGCACGAGATCGTGAAGGGGGCCAGTCCGGCCCTCCCGATCCTCGTCCTCATCATCGTCCTAGTCCGGTCGGTCTCGATGGCATGGTGGCCGTGGCCGAGGAGTAGACCAGCGGGCCTTCATGTCTACCCCTGGGTCGCCATCACCGGACCACTGTCCAGCGCTCTCGGGATGGCCGCAGTCTGGGTGCTGGTCATCGGCGGCCAGATCACGGGACCGCTCCACAGTCACCAGTACTGGCTCGCCCTGAGCTGCGCCCCCTTCGCGATCTTGATCATCCTCATGGCGACGGCTGTAGGACGGGCGGGCAGGATTCTGGTGCCCAGGTCGGCACCGAACCGGACCGACATGGGTACGGTCCTGGACCTGGCAGGCTCAAGCGAGG
The DNA here is from genome assembly GCA_035531535.1 of Candidatus Nanopelagicaceae bacterium. GTDB lineage: Bacteria > Chloroflexota > Dormibacteria > Aeolococcales > Bog-877 > AG-12. Next base: position 976 of record DATKSV010000018.1, read on the forward strand.
AGATGGACCTGCCCCGGACTCCCCCTCCCCCACGCTCTCACTGCACCCGCCTGATCCCCCCGATCGGTCCACCTGACGGTCCGTGGGCCGCAGTGCGGCCATCGCTGCTGCTCAACTGGAAGCGACTGCTCTGGATTCCGATCGGGGCCATGGTGGGCGCCGGGGCAGGCTGCCTGATGGTGGTCGTCTACAGCGCCGGCTCGCCTCTTCCGGAGGCCGTCGGCGTCCTCTTTGCGATGTGGGTCTGGCTGGCACAGCTCGTCGGGCCCATGCTCTTCACCTTCCTCTATATAGACGCCGACCGGGTGGGCGAACGAGGCATCTGGTGGAGGCGCGGAGTCAGCAGCGCTCATTGCCGGTGGGTGATCAGGGCCACCCATGTTGTCGACCTGATCGGCCATGAGACTGGCGCTACCGGCGCTTTGCACGCCCCCCAGCGAGCGCGGCTGCGCCTGAAGTGGAGCGAGCAGAACGTTGGACCGGTCGTGAGGCGATCACGGCCGACACACGCATCGGACATCGACGAGAGTGCGTCAGGTTGAGAAACACAGATGGGACGTGGCCCAGAGCATTGCTCACCGTGCTCCAACTGAACTCGGCGCCGCCCAGTTGTGACCGGGTGAAGCCGAAAGGAAGCGGTCCACGTCTCGACAGAGAGTTGGCAGTCGTCGAGCGGGCGACTACGATGCTGGAGATGGAAGAGCTTGAGCCCCGGGAACGAGAGCGGCTGAGGCGGCGAGACCGCAAGCGCATCACCAGGATGGTGATGGACGGCGGCAACCTGCGCCGCCAGCTTCAGGCTCTGGCCCAGAGGGCTCAGGTACGCAGGCGCCAGTGCTCCGCCCTGGCGGGAAAGCAAGATCCCAACCAGCGCACCCGCTGATCGGATTCGCCTCCGTCCGAGGGATCAGCAGATGAAAGGGGTGCCGCGCTGCCGTCTTGGAGCGAACTGGCCACCGTCCTCAGCGTCCATCCCCGTCCTCCGATCGGGTCAGCGTCAACCTTCGGCTCGATCTCGACGCGGGGCGGCTACCATGCGTCTAGCATGCCGACGCTGACCCCTCCCCTCGCCGCATCCGTTGAACCCCTGACGGACGGACCGACTGATTGCCGTATCGGATTCCACCTCAGTCCCGGCGGCCATGCCCCGGCGCAGTCCCATGACATGCCAACCCCGAAGGGG
>DATKSV010000019.1:0-10176 GCA_035531535.1 Candidatus Nanopelagicaceae bacterium
GGCCCTCGAAGCAGACATCCGGGACTGGATCGGCACCTGGAATAAGCACCCCAAACCTTTCGTCTGGGTCAAGACCGCCGACCAGATCCTCGCCAGCATTGCTCGCTTTTGCCGCCGTATCTCTGAGTCAGGACACTAGCAGGGTGTTGAAATTCGATAGCCGATCGGGCGGGTGGTGAGGTAAGCTGCGGGAGGGAAGTCAGCGAGGCGGAGTCATCTCGGGAGAGTCCTGAATGCGCGGCACCACCTCACGCCAGGTCACCATGCTGGGGGTGATCGACCCCGAAGAGCTGATTCCCACCAACCACCCCATACGTCGCATCCGGCCCCTGGTGGAAGCGGCGCTGGTGGAGCTGGAACCGACCTTCGAGCGCATGTACGCGGAGAATGGCCGGCCTTCGATCCCGCACGAGCACCTGCTGAAGAGCTGCCTGTTGATGGCCTTGTACTCGATCCGGAGCGAGCGCCAGTTCTGCGAGCGACTGCGCTACGACCTCTTGTTCAAGTGGTTCCTGGACCTCAACGTGGAGGACGAGCCCTTCGACCACTCCAGCTTCGCCAAGAACCGCGAGCGGCTGCTGGACCACCGGGTGAGCCGGCAGTTCTTCGAGGCGGTGGTGGCCCAGGCGAAACGGCGGCACCTGCTCTCCTCGCAGCATTTCACGGTGGACGGAACTCTCTTGGAGTCCTGGGCCTCGATGAAGAGCCTGCGCCCGCGCCGGGGAGATGGTCCCGGTACCCACCCGGGTGGTGGCGGCAAGAACGCGGACGTGGACTTCCGGGGCCAGCGGCGCGCCAATGAGACGCACTATTCGACCACCGATCCCGAAGCCCGGATGGCCCGCAAGGGGCTGGGCAAAGAGACCCGATTATGTTTCACCGGCCACGTCCTGATGGAGAACCGGCACGGGCTGGCGGTGGACGTGGAGCTGACCCCGGCGACTGGCACCAGCGAACGGGAGGCGGCGATGACGATGCTGCAGCGCCGGGTTGGCCGCTGGGGGCGCTGCACCTTGGGGGCGGACAAGGGCTACGACACCCGGGAGTTCGTGGACCGGTGCCGCGCGATGGGCGTGGCTCCCCACATTGCCATGCGCGAGAGCTGGTGGGCCAACGGACACCTGGCCCGGCTGCAGGGAACCGCTGGCTACCAAGTGAGCCAGCGGCGCCGGAAGCGGGTGGAGGAGATCTTCGGCTGGGCCAAGACCGTGGGCGGGGGCCGCAAGCTGCGCTACCTGGGGGTGGAGCGCAACCGGCTCTGGGTGGAGCTCACCGCGGCAGCCTTCAACCTGGTCCGAATGAGCAACCTGGTGGCGGTGTCCACGTGAAACCCAGGCAGGATGGGGCAAATCTGCCCCATCCACCGGCCGCCAGATGTCCACTCCCGCTGGTTACCGCACACCAAACCACCCGAAATCCCCTCGAAAACCGCCTCCGAAACGCGCAGCGCCGACTTCGGGCCTAGTACAGCGAGCCTGAAGTAACTTGCCGGTTGGCCTTGGCCAGGATCTGGTCTGGGGTCTTCACCCAGGTGAAGGGATGGCGGTTGTCGTTCCAGGCATCCAGGAAGCATTGGATGGCGCTGCGGAGGGCGGCGAGATTGCGAAAGACGCCGCGTCGGATGGCGGCCCGGTGGAGGATCGAGAACCAGCACTCCACCTGGTTCATCCAGCTGGCGCTGGTGGGCGTGAAATGGAGGTGAAAGCGAGGATGGCGGCGCAGCCATTCCTGCACCTCGGGGTGTTTGTGGGTGGCGTAGTTGTCCAGCACCAAGTGGATCTGGCCGCGGGGATAGCGGCGTGCCACCAGCCGCAGAAAGCGCAGGAATTCCTCATGGCGGTGGCGCGCATAACAACGCCCGGTCACTTCCCCGGTGGCCACGTCCAGCGCCGCAAAGAGGGTGGTGGTGCCATGGCGCACATAGTCGTGGGTGCGCCGCTCCACCTGCCCCGGCCGCATTGGCAAGAGCGGCTGGGTACGGTCCAGAGCTTGGATCTGGCTCTTCTCATCCACCGCCAGAACCACTGCTTTTTCCGGGGGATGCAGGTAGAGCCCAACCACATCGGTCACCTTGGCCGCCAATTGGGGATCCTGGCTGAACTTGAAGGTGCGGGAGCGGTGGGGCTGCAGCCGGTACTGGCGCCAAATCGTCCGCACCGTGGTCGCGCTCACCCCGCAGACATCGGCCACCTGCCGGCTGCTCCAGTGGGTATACCCGGGCGGTGGCGGGCTCATGGTGGTGCTCAGCACCCGTTGGCTGAGGTCCGCGCCGTGGACCGGCGGACGGCCCCGCCCGGGAGCATCCTCCAGTCCCGCCAGGCCCAGGCTCACAAACCGTTGCCGCCAGAGCAGAACGGTCGGCTTGGAGCACCCCAACTGGTGGCCAATGGCTGTATTCGCCTGTCCCTCGGCGGCGAGCAGGATCATCCGGGCCCGCTGCACCTGCCGCTGTGGCAAGGTCCGGCTTCGGGCCCACAGTTCCAATCGAGATCGTTGATCAGCGGTCAGGCGCAGGGCAGGGGCCGGTGCATGAGACATGCTCCCAGGATCGTACGCTCACTCCTCAATAGTCAACCTATTTACCGCTCAGCGTACTAGTTCAACACCCTGCTAGTGGTGCCCGGCGTTAATTCGTGACCCATCAGGCAGCCAGAGGGTCGCCGGTGTAGGTCCAGCGGTAGGGGTGGGCGTGGAGCCGGTTGTAGGTGGCGATGAAGGAGTACAGCTGGGTCTCCAGGTGGACGACAGAGGTGAAGTCTCCGTGCTGGAGGAGCCGCCTGACCAGAGTTCGGAACCACATCTCGATTTGGTTGAGCCAACTCGCATAGAAGGGCAGGAAGTGCAGCCTCAGGCGTCCGGGGTGGGCCACTTGCCAAGCCTGCACCGCGGGGCCGCGGTGGGTATTGAGGTTGTCAACGACCGCATGGATGATCTGGCCTTGGGGGACTTGGTCATTCAAGCGGTCAAGGAAGGTGGTGAAGACCTCGGCAGGGCGGCGTGGAGTGACCAGTCCCAGCACCTTGCCGGTGTGGACCTCCAGCCCGGCGGTGAGGCAGCAGGTTCCGTGTCGGATGTACTCGGCTTCGCGTTTGGCCAGTTCTCCGGGACGGCGCAGAGGGAGCAGTGGATAGCGACGCTCCAGCGCTTGAATACTGGTCTTCTCGTCGATGCTCCAGACCGGCCCGTCGCTCGGAGCATGGAGATAGAGGTCGATGATAGGCGGCATCTTGATGTCGAAGTTGGGATCGCTACGTCGCTTCCAGTAATCGCACGATGAGGCTTGAGAGAGGCGTTGTGGAGTATGCGTTGCACGGAGCGGGCGCTGATGATGGGGACCCTGCCCGTGCTGATCAACACCTCCGCCAGCAGGGTGCCACTCCAGTTGGTGTAACCGCTCAGTCCGGACTGCTCTGGTTGAGTGCAGGCGACCGCGATCACGGTGCAGCGCTCGGCAGCAGTGATGCGCTTGGGCCGCCCCGGCCGCCCGGCGTCTTGGAGACCGCTGAGGCGATGCTCGGCCATGCGCCGGAACCACTTGCGCACCGTGCGCGGACAGCAGCTGAGCTGCCGGGCAACGGCTCGCAGGGGAGTGCCTTGGCGGAGAGTACGAGCGGGGTGGGATGCATGGTGGGGCAACTCGTGAGAGTGGATACTTGCTGACGAGAACGTTGGGCCCGCCATGAGGGTTGTGGTTGGTGAAGATTCCCGAGAGCACCAGAAGTTCTCTGGAGCAGAAGCTCAGGGCACGGCAGCGGGAACGCTGGCCCCAACTGGGTGAGGTCCGCGTCCACTACCGCGGCGAGTTCGCCTACGTCGATGGAGTCATGCCGGACGGAGAGGTGGCCCCGCTCTGCCGGCTCAGCCACAGCGGGTATGCCAGCGTGTTCGGCTTCGCCATCTACCTCTGGTCGAAGGAAGGCTATGAGGACTCCATACTCCCCAACGGCTCCTTTGAGGCCACTCCCCAGGAAGCCCTCGACTGCGCCTGCGGACTCTACCTCGGCGACCCCTCCGCCTGGGTCACGAATTAACGCCGGGGCCCACTAGGTAAGATGGCTTGGCTCTTGGGATGGGACTGGCTGAGTGGAGGATCGACTAGTTGTTGAAGATCGCGGTCTTGGTCAAGCAGATCCCCGATCCCTCTGGAGTGGGCAGGCTGGACTCGGCAACCCACCTTCTGGTCCGCGATCAGGGCGAACTGGTGCTGGACCCCGGGGACTCCTATGGGGTCGAGGCGGCCCTCCAGGTGGCGGCCGCCAACGAGGGCGAGGTGGTGGCCATATCGATGGGGGCTGATAAGGCGGTCGAGGTGATTCGGAAGGCGATGGCGATGGGGGCGTCGGAGGGGGTGCTGGTCAGCGATGACCGGTTGCGCGGGTCCGACGCCTTGACCACCGCCCGGGTGCTGGCGGCTGCGACCAAGCGAGTACAGCCGGATCTGCTGATCGCCTGCACCGAGTCCACCGACGGCTACACCGGGACCGTTCCCGCGGCCATCGCGGAGTTGCTGGGCTGGCCTTCGCTCACCTTTGCCAAGGAGCTGGAGGTGGCCGGAGGCAAGGTGCGCATCCACCGCCAGACCCCCAATGGGCACGACGTTGTGGAGGCGGAGCTGCCGGCGGTGGTGACCGTGACCGGCGGAATCAATGAGCCGCGCTACCCGACCCTCAAAGGGATCGTCGCCTCGAGGAGCCGTCCGCTGGACCAGCCCTCCTTGGAAGAGCTTGGGATCGATCCCTCCGGAGTGGGGGCCAGTGGCGCCAACCAGCTGATCGTCAGCGTCGAGCCGGCTCCCGAACGCGCGGTGGGAGAGGTGATCGAGGACCAGGGCGAGGCCGCCGCGCGGATCGCCGACTTCCTGGCTGAGCTCAAGGTGATCTGAGAGTGGCCAAGAAGATCCTGGTCTACGCGGAGCTGGTGGATTCCGAGCCTGCCCCGATCTCTCTGGAGGTGCTCACCAAGGCACGCCAGCTGGGCGAGATCGAGGTGGTGGTGCTGGACCAAGATGCCCCTGGGGCCGCCGCCAAGCTCGGGGATTTTGGCGCGACCACTCTCTATTCTGGCCAGGACCCGGCCTACCGGCAGTTCGTGGCCCAGCCTGCGGCGGCCACCCTGGCGGCGCTGATCGAGGAGCACCACCCCGACCTCATCCTCTTCGGGGCGACCTACGACGCCCGGGACATCTGCGCCCGCCTGAGCGCCCGGCTGGGTCTGACCGTGGTCGCCAACGCCACCGACGTCGTCCCCCACGGCCAGGGGTTCGCCGCCGCCAGCTCCGTCTTCGGGGCCACCCAGAACGTCCTCACCGAGCTGCGCGGCCCCAGTCCCTGTGTGCTGCTGAGGCCCAAGTCGGTGATCGCCGAGGCTGCCTCGGGGCCGGCACCCAAGGTGGTAAACCTGCCTCTTCCGAAGGACGCGCCCAAAGGGGCGCGCCGGCTGGAGTCGGTGGTCGCGCCCAGCAGCGGCCCCAAGCTCGAGGAGGCCAAGGTGGTGGTCAGCGGCGGCCGAGGACTCCAGGATCCCAGCAACTTCGAGATGCTGGAGAGGCTCGCCGAGCTGCTCCACGGCGCCGTCGGAGCTAGCCGGGCGGTGGTTGACGCCGGCTGGGTCCCCTACGCTCGCCAGGTCGGTCAGACCGGAAAGACGGTCAAGCCGGACTTATATGTTGCCTGTGGGATCAGCGGGGCGATGCAGCATACGGTGGGGATGAAGGGGGCCAAGCACATCGTCGCCATCAACAAGGACCGGGACGCGCCGATCTTCAAGCTGTGCGACCTGGGAGTGGTCGGGGATGCCTTGAAGGTGGTCCCCGCCCTGGTCTCCGAGCTGGAGCGCCGGGGGGTCAAAGGATGACCGGGTCGTGCCAGCCCCGCGGCCGGTGCTGCGCCGATGAGCGCCACCGGTCTCCTCGCGCTGCGAGCCCAGGACGGAGCCACGGTAACCCTGGAGCGCTACCCGATCCTGCTCGGCCGCAGCACACCTGGGGGCACCAGCTCCGATGTCAACGTCAGCCATCTGGACCCCAATGAGGCGGTTGACAACCGACACGTGGAGCTGATTCGGGTGCCTGTTGGGGTCGAGGTGCACGATCTCGGCGGGATCAGCGGCAGTTGGGTCGACGGGAGGAGACTGGCCCCCGGGGCTCGGGCGCTGCTGGAGGTGGGAGGCTCTCTGCGGGTGGCGGGAGTGGTGATGACCCTGGTCGAGGTAGCCGGCGCCCCGCCGCCGCCGCCGCCCAGCGGTCGCTCCCTGGCCAGCTCCGGCTCCTCCGCCACCTGGCTGGAGAACGGGCCGGCGCAAGGAATCCCGCCGCCCCCGCTCCCCGCGCCGGTCTGGATCAACCCACCCCCGAGCGACGAGGCCGCTCAGTGATTCCCCACACCATCTCTCTCACAGGGGTTGACAAGTTCCGCAACGACCACCTTCCCTGCTGGACCATGTTCAAGGGCCAGCCGCATCTGGTGACTCCCTACTCGCTGGTGGTCAACGATGCCCGGTTCGTCGAAACCCTACCGCATTCCTATCAGCGTCCGCGCTCCGGTCAGCGCATCCGCCACTGCTCCTCTCCCCACGCCACCGGCTCCCCCCCTCTCCAAGCCGCCAGCCGCCTCAGATCGCTGACCTGAATAGTTACCCCGCTACCAAGAAAAGCTAGCCCCTTAAAAGAACGCCTTCCCCGGCCAGTCGCTCAAGGTCGGCGTCGCCGAGTCCAAGCCATGACCGCAGCACCCCATCAGTGTCCTGCCCGATCAGCGGTGATGGCATGGCGGGCAGCCGGGAGGAGGCGCTGAAGACTAGGGGCGCGCAGGCGCGCAGGTAGTTACCGATACCTGGTTGGTCAATCTCACGGAAGAGCTGGTTGGCGGTGGAGCAGCGCGGATCATTAGCCGCGAGTTCCTTGAACGTTTGGTAGGGCCCCCACAGAACCCGGTTCCGGTCCAAGACCTCTTTGACCTCCGCATACGGACGAGCCGCGACCCAGCCGTCGATCAGTGCTGAAACTTCCCTGCGAAGCTGGAAGCGGTCCCCCTCCAACCGGAGGTCAACTCCGTGCTCGGCTTCTAGGCGCTTGATATCCTCTTGGACCCCGATAGCGTCGACCAGACTGGCCCACTGACGCGGAGTTAGGGCAACCACGATCAGGTAGCGGCCATCCGAGGTTCTGAAGTCGCGCGAGTAACTACCATAGAGCTCGTTGCCGAATCGGCCACGAGCTTGGTCGTTGAGCTGGGCCTCGCCGATCAAGCCCAGATTACCTATGACGGAGAGCGCGATATCCGTGAGGCTCAAGGTGATGTACTGTCCCTCGCCGGTTCGTGATCGCCGCAACTCGGCCGCAATCAGACCAACCGCGAGCATATAGCCAGCCAGCGCGTCCCAAGCAGGCAGGACGTGGTTAACAGGTCCTACTGCGTCTTCCGGACCGGTCACGAAGGGGAAGCCGACGGCTGCATTGACTTTGTAGTCCACCGCGGCCGAGCCGTCCGGGTTGCCAGTCAACACTGCCATGATCAGATCCGGTCTGACTTCCTTGAGGCGAGCGTACGAGTTCCACCCCTGTAGAGGCAGATTAGTCAAGAGGATTCCGGCTTCCGCTACCAGTGAAGTCACCAGCTCCTGGCCTGCCCTGCTGTGAGTGTCAATAGCCACCGACTTCTTGCCCTGATTGAGCCCTGCCCAGTACAGGCTCCTTCCCTTGTGGAGGGGCCAGCGCTTGGCGTCGAGCCCACCCCCGGGCGGGTCTACGCGGACGACCTCCGCCCCGAGCGAGGCTAGAGTTGTTCCACAGAGCGGAGCTGCCACGAAGGCAGAGAGTTCGACGATCGTGAGCCCATCAAGTATGGGACGACTGGCATCCATCTCAGTCCATTTCCTGCAGGAGTGCCCGCCCAATCACACGCAGGGAGAGAACCTCCTCGGCTCCTTCGAAAATGCCCAGTACCCGAGCATCGACGAAGTACCTGGAGACATCAGCCTCCTCGCTATAACCCATCGCGCCATGCAGCTGGGTCGCCTCACGGGTTAGCGACTCAGCCACCCGACACGCGTAGAGCTTGGCCAGTGACGCCTCAGTCTGCCCATTTCCTTCGTCGAGCATCCTGGCGGCGAGATAGCTGAGCTGGCGGCTGCCTTGCAGCCAGAGCGCCATCATTCCCACTTTCGACCGTGCTAGTTCATTGGCGAAAATGGGCTGCCCGAAGACCACCCGGTCCTTGGTGTAAGCCAGAGTGTCCTCGAAAGCCGCCTGCATCACACCCACCGCTCGACCGGCGGTCTGAATCCGGCCCATGGCGAAGCCTTCCATCTGGAGATAAAACCCTCGATTCAGCCCCTCCCCCTCTCCTATAAGGGAGCTGGCCAGAGTTCGGAAGTGGTCGAAGGAAAGCGCGAATGTGTGCATCCCACGATAGCCGATTGTGGGAATGGCCTTACCAATGAGAGTGCCTCCACCAGGCTGACGGTATTCGAACTCGTGGCCAGCGAAGGCAGGCTTCTCGATCACGAAGGCCGACAGACCCCTGTGCCCAGCCTGCCCTGTCCTGCAGAGCAGCATCACCAGTTCAGACCGACCTGCGAAGCTGCACCAGAGCTTGGTACCAGTGATCTCCCAATCGCCATCAGGTAGCTCCTTGGCCGGGCACGACAAGCTGGCCACGTCGGAGCCGCAGTCTGGTTCAGTAACGGCCACCGCCACCATCTTGTCACCGTTCGCAATCGCTGGAAGCCATTGCCTCTTCTGCTTCTCGGTACCGCCTCGAAGCAGAGCCTGCACTAGGATCTCTGGACGGGTGATCAGACTGCCAGCACCAGCGAGTGAAGCTCGAGAGAGCTCCTCCGTCGCAATCAGCATGGCCTTAACATCCGGGACCACCTGCGTGCCTCCGTACTCAGCCGGAATGGAGACCCCGAACAACCCGAGACCCGCCATCGACCTGATGATGTGCTCAGGGATATCCTCGTCTTGCCGGTGCATGCGGCTGGCGTATGGCTTGACTTCGCGGTCAGCGAACTCCCGCAGGCTGGATCGCAGTAGACGATGCGCTTCACTGGCCCCCACATCCTGTAGCGGTTCCAACCTCTCAGCGATGTCGGCAAGCCGGCGAGAGATCTGCACCGCGTCCAAGAAGCCCTCGCCTGTCAACTGCGAAAGCGCCGAGAATGCCTGGAGTTCCGCGACCTCAGCTAGGTCCCCTGTCAGGGGGTGCTTGCTACTCTCAGCCCATTCTCTGAGCGCGCGCGCGACCTCGACGCGAGCATGTGACCAGACAAGGCGGTCGATGTCGATCTGATGGGCCTCCGGGCCATCGGCTTCGACGGCCGAGGCGACCTGACGCTTGAGCGTCGTTAGAGTTTCCTGGCTGCTGGTGGTCGTGGTAGCGCTCATGGGATAGCTCCCGCCGGGGACGGCCTTACACTCTTCGGCCCATGTCCCCGCCGATACACCAGCACGGTCCGGCGGAAGGTAATCACAATCTTGCCGTCCTGATTGAAGCCCGTGGTCTTGACGGTCACAATGCCGACGTTCTTACGGGACTTGGACTTTCGCATGTCCAGAACCTCCGACTCCGAGTAGATGGTGTCGCCCTCGAAAACAGGGTTCGGCAGTCGGACTTCATCCCAGGCCAGGTTCGCCATCGCGTTCTGGGAAATGTCCGTGACGCTTTGACCGGTCACCAGGGCTAGCGTCAAGCAGGAGTTCACCAGTGGCTGACCGAACTCGGTCTGAGCCGCATAGTAGTGGTCAAAGTGCAGAGGCGCAGTGTTCTGGGTCAGGAGCGTGAACCAAGCATTATCCGTGGCGGTCAGAGTCCGACCTAGCGGGTGCATAAAGATATCCCCCACCTCGAAGTCCTCAAAGAACCGACCGCGCCATCCGGCTACGCTGGCGCGCTGTGGCGCCGAGTTTGCATCCGGTTCGTTCCTCTCCATCTCTTACCTCCCGAAGAGCGTCTTAGCCGTCGCCAAGGGGCCAATTTTGGCCTGCTCTCGATACTGGCACCAAGGGGCTGACGCCACAGCGACAGGAATGAACAAACCGACGACGCGGCTCTGCGCAGGCGTGCTCCATCAGTAGATCGGAGTCGCATCCGTGACCCCTTCTAGCCACTGGCGACAGGCTCGCAGGAACCTGGCCGCTTGCAGTCCGTCAAGCACTCGGTGATCGAGGCTGAAGCA
>DATKSV010000020.1:0-16886 GCA_035531535.1 Candidatus Nanopelagicaceae bacterium
GCCTGCATGGCGAGCACGAATCCGTCGCGCAGGACGTCTAGGTCCAACGGGGGCAGGACGGTCTTGAGGGCCTTAGCCACCCCCTTATTCTACCGTCCACTTACTGGCTCGTGCAACGTTGTGCGATTATGTGGAACTGTGGTATTGTCCACGTATCAAGTCGCCGGGAGTTGGACGGAGCCCAGGGCGGGGATTGAACCCGCGACCTCTTCCTTACCAAGGAAGCGCTCTACCACTGAGCTACCTGGGCCGGTGGGCGGGAGAGGATTCGAACCTCTGTAGGCGGTAGCCAGCTGATTTACAGTCAGCCCCGTTTGACCACTTCGGTACCCGCCCCCCAGCGGAGTATACCGGGCTTGATAGGCTGGCCTCCTTGGTGGCTCTTGACGGGTAGAACCCACAGGGGGACTGGACACAAGTGGAACTGGAACGGCTTCCCGAGGTCGACTTCGATACCTTCGCGGCGCTGGACATCCGAAGTGGCCTGGTGGTGGAGGCAGCCCTCTTCCCCGAGGCTCGCAAACCGGCGATCAAGCTGCTCATTGACTTCGGCCCTGGGATCGGACAGCTGCGCTCCAGCGCCCAGCTCACCCGCCGCTACACGCCCGAGGAGTTGGTCGGCACCGAGGTCCTCGCCGTGGTCAACTTCCCGCCCCGCCGGATCGCGGGGATGGCCAGCCAGGTCCTGGTGCTTGGGGTGCTCAACCCGGACGACCCCGGGGAGGTGATCCTGGTCCGACCGGACCGATCCAACACCAACGGCTGGCGGCTCGGTTGATGGTCGGCGGGCGGCATTAGTGTGATTGCCCAGGAAGACTGATCGCCCACTCTGACAAGATAAGATCGCACCTGTGGAGGGGGCGGCATCCCCACAGCGCAAGGAGACGACCATGAGCATCATGCGACGCATGTCAGACCTGGTTCAGCAGAAGGCCAACAAGGTCCTCGACAAGGCGGAGAACCCGGTAGAGGCACTCGACCTCTCCTACCAGAAGCAGATGGAGGGCCTGCAGCAGGTCAAGCGCAGCGTCGCTGACGTGCTGACCTCAGAGAAGCGGCTGGAGCTCCAGGCCGCCCAGCTCCAGCAGAGCCAGGACAAGTTCCAAGCTCAGGCCAAGCTGGCGCTGCAGCAGGGCCGCGAGGACCTCGCCAGGCTGGCCCTGACCAGGTCCCAGGACGCCCAGACCCAGGCCCAGGGGCTCCAGGCCCAAATCGCCCAGCTCAAGGATCAGGAGCAGAAGCTCGAGATCACGGCTCAGAAGTTGACCGCCAAGGTTGAGGCCTTCCGCACCCAGCGCGAGACCATGAAGGCTCAGTACTCGGCCGCCAAGGCGTCCACCCAGGTCGGCGAGGCGGTGACCGGATTAAGTGAGCACATGGCGGACGTCAACCTGATGATGGAGCGCGCCCAGGACAAGACCCAGCAGATGCAGGCCCGTGCCGCCGCTCTCGACTCGCTGACCGACAGCGGGGTCCTCGACACCATCGGCATCAGCTCGGGCGACGACATCGACCGCCAGCTGCAGGGGACCCTGACCGACTCGCAGGTGGATGCGCAGTTGGCGGCGCTGAAGCAGCAGATGCTGCCGGCGCCAGCACCCGCCCCGCGGCTGGAACCCGCCGCCACACCCCCTGCGGGAGCCACGACGCCGGCCCAGCCGCTGTCGTCGGACACCTCCCAGACCATGGTGGTGAGGATCCAGGGAGAGGACCAGTACCGGCTGAATCTCTCTGAGCGGGCCCAGCTGGAGCCTCTCGACAAGGCGCTCTCCGCCACCATCGAGGGAGCCGACGCGGCTCAGTACCCGACTGCGCTGACCAACATGCTCAACTTTGTCCGGTCGCACGGGACAGCCCTCCCCCCGGACCAGATGGTCAGCTCGGATGTGGTCCTCCCATCTGAGGACATGACGCTTGAGGAGGCGACCGCACTGCTCACCGGCGACGGCAATGTGGTGGAAGCCCCCAGTCAGGCAGCGACCACCCCGGCTGCCTCCTCTTGAGCTGAGTCTGGCCGAAGCCTAGAGGGGCACGCCCCAAATGGCGTACCACCTCTCCATGTCGGTCTCCACCGGCAGGTCCTCCTTGGCGATCGCGGCCAGGCGGATCTCCTCGGCGTTGTCCCGACGGTGGTCACCGTTGGGGACGAACGGATAGAAGGTGGCCTCCTTGTAGCCGTAGATCCAGTAGACCGGCCTGCCGCTCAGCTGGAACGGGAAGACGGCAGCCAGCAGGCAGTCACCCAGTCCCTCATCGAGCAGACCCATCGCGACCGCGTGAATCGCGGCCAGTACAGATTCGAACTCGGGCCCATCCACCACCAGCCACTGGAATCCCAGGTCGTCCTTCACCTGATTGACCTTGAGGCTGTCCTCGGGGGCCGACTTGTCCTGGAGCTTGAGCATTTCCACCGTGTCCCGGTTGAGCTGCTGGAAGCGGCCCGAGGGCAGCGACCGGAAGACTATCCCAATCCGGGTGCCCGGCTGGAGCTCGGCCGAGGTCTGCAGGGTGAGCATCGCCGTGCTCATGGCGAAGATCTTGTCCTCATTGGACTTGGGCAACCGAGTGCGGCCAATCAGGGAGTCAAGAAATCCCACGGTCCCTCACTCTAGCTGGAGATTCGCGACTCCAGGTCGCGCAGCTTCGCCAGCCGGTGCTCCAACGAGGGATGGGTCGAGAAGATCTCAGCCAGGCTCCCCTTGCCCACATGCACCGCCGGAAAGATCATCAAAGCGTTCGCGGACTGCATCTGGCGCAGGTCCTGAGTTGGGATCCGGCTCATGGTGCCGCTGATCTTCTGGAGTGCGGAGGCCAACTGGGAGGGCTCCTGGGTGATCACGGCCGAGCCTCGGTCGGCGGCATACTCCCGGTACCGAGACAGTGCCCGGATGAGCACGAAGCTGATCGCCCAGACCACCGCCGCGACCAGGATGATGACGATCATCCCCTCCCCCTGATCGCTGTTGCGGCCCCGCCCGTAGCCACCGCCGCCGTAACCGAAGCCCCCGAACATCCCGAACCACATCCCTGATTGCACGATCAAGGAGGCCACGGTGGCGAAGAATCCGGCCATCGCCATCACCTTCACGTCCCGATGGATGACGTGACTGAGCTCGTGAGCCAACACCGCCTCCAGCTCCTTGGGATCCAACTGGTTGAGAATCCCCGTGGTGACCACGATCACAGCGTGCTTGGGATCGCGCCCAGTGGCGAGGGCGTTGGGGACCTGGGAGGGGATAACCGCCAGCTTGGGCATCGGGGTCCCCGTCAGCTGGGCCAGACGACCGACGATGTCGTAGAGCTGGGGATACTGCTGAGGCGTCACCATCCTTGCCTTGAGCGCGCTCAGGACCATCTTGTCGGAGAAGTAGTACTGCGCCGCCAGCAACACCGCCACCACCACCACGATGGTGGCAATCCCGATGTGCATCAGCAGCAGCACGCCCACGAAGATCAGGTAGACGACCGCCAACAGAAACATCGTGAGGGCCATCCGCAGGGTCAGGCCGCGATCGGAGCCAAGCTTGCGCTGCACGATATCCCTTATATACCCATTTGCTGAGAGTTCACCCAGGGCCAATCCTAACGGCTGGGGGCCCGGGCCCGTCCGGACGGGCTGGGCTTCACGGGACGCTAACATGACGGCACGGCCGGCTGGCTCAACTTGATGGTTGCGACGGAGACGGCATGTTCCCAGGCGGGTTCGAGGCGTTGGGGGTGGTGATCTTGCTCGCCGTCGGTTGGCGCAGCGGGGTCGGTCGGCGCGCCCGCAACATAGTTCAGCAGAAGATCTCCCATCTCATGGACCGCGCGGAGAACCCGGTGGAGGCGCTCGACCTCTCCTACCAGAAGCAGCGGGAAGCGCTCCTCAGCGTGCGCCGGGGGGTCGCCGAGGTGGTGACTTCGGAAAAGCGCCTGGAACTCCAGGCCGCTCAGCTCCACCAGAGTCAGGACAAGATGCAGGGCCAGGCCCGACTTGCGCTGCAGCAGGGACGGGAGGACCTGGCCAGGCTGGCTCTCACCCGCTCCCATGACGCCGGGGTCCAGCTTGACTCCCTGCAACAGCAGATCGCCCAGCTCAAAGAGCAGGAGCAGAAGCTGGAGATGACCGCCCAAAAACTGGCGGCAAGGGTCGAGAGCTTCCGAACCCAGCGGGACACCCTCAAGGCCCAATATTCGGCCGCCCGCGCCTCGGCCCGCATCGGGGAGACCGTCACCGGCATCGCCGGCGACATGCAGGATGTCACCCTGATGCTGGAGCGAGCCCAGGACAAGACCCAGCAGATGCAGGCGCGTGCCTCGGCCATCGACCAGCTCATCACCAGTGGCACACTTGATACCCTAGGCACCGCGCCCGGGGACGACATCGATCGCCAGCTCCGGGTCACCGCCGGGGATGCGGCGGTGGAGGCCCAGTTGACCCAGTTGCGCCAGGAGATCCTGGCAGATTCAGCCAGCCAGCCCCGCCTAGGCGCGACTGGCGACCAGGACGCAAGTCCACCAGAGGGAGGATAGAGACCGAGTGCTGCACCTGATCGCTTTCATCATCATCGGAATCGTGATCGGCGCTCTCTTCGTGCGCGAGTCGCGCGGTCCCGCCGCGGCCGTCCGCGTCGTCGGCGGCCTGGTCGGCGGCCTGATTGGCGGCGAGGTGTCGCTGGCAATCCTCGGCGAGAGCCACACCCGTGGCAAGTACGGCAGCATCGTGATCGCCGTCATCGTGGCCGTGATCCTCAGCTGGCTGGCGGCCAAGGTCTCCCAGCCGTCGCGCTCCCGCCGCTGACTGACCGGGTCGGGTCCCATTCCAAGTAGGGGGATCCGGCCCGGCTCAGGCCCGGGCTCAGGCGAGCTGGGCCCGGGCCTGAGCGCGGTCGCGCTCCATCTGGGCAACCAGCTCTTGCGGGCTGGCGAAGACCGCCTGGGTCCTCAGCCAGTGCAGCACCTCAACCTCAACCTCACGCCCGTAAAGGTCGCCCGGTTGCTCCAGAACGTGGACCTCGAATTTACGCTCGCCGGGCCCGAACTGCGGCCGGGTGCCGATGCTGCCCACCGCCGGCAATGGCCCTCGTCCGCGAACCTCCAGGCGCATCACGTAGACCCCATCGGGAGGCAGCAGCTGAGCTGGGAGCA
The DNA here is from genome assembly GCA_035531535.1 of Candidatus Nanopelagicaceae bacterium. Lineage (GTDB taxonomy): Bacteria > Chloroflexota > Dormibacteria > Aeolococcales > Bog-877 > AG-12. The sequence goes on from DATKSV010000020.1 coordinate 5,131, forward strand.
GACGCAGGTTGGCGGTCGGGAATCCCAGCTGGCGGCCCCTTCCATCCCCGGCCTCCACCTCACCCAGGACCCGGAATGCCCGCCCGCACATGCGGGCGACCGCCTCCAGATCGGAGGCGGCAAGGCGCTCCCTGATCGCAGTGCTGCTGATCTCCAAGCCACCGACGAAGACCTCATCCACGACCACCAGTTCGATCCCGGTCCGAGCGGCATAGGCCCGCACGAAGGCCAACCGGCCCTCCTCTCCCCGTCCGATCGAGAGCCGGGGGCCGGCCACTACTCCCACCACCGGGCGGCGAGCTCGCAGCCGGTCCAGGAAGTCGCCCGGACTCAGGCTGAGCAGGTGCTGATTGAAGGGCAGGACCTCCAGTCGGCGCACGCCATGGCGCGCCAGCAGCCGGCGCCGCATCTCAAGGGGGGTGAGCAGGCTCACCGTCAGGTCGGGGCCGAGCACCTGGCGGGGATGGGGCTCGAAGGTGATCGCCACCAGCTCAGCTCCTCTGGCCCGGGCCAGCTCGGTGCCCGCCGCCAAAAGCTCCTGGTGCCCCAGATGGACGCCATCGAAGTTGCCTATCGCCAGAACCGCCGGCGAGGCCCCCAGCGACTCCATCGGGAGAGGGACTCCGAACTCAGCTGGCAGAGATCCGGAAGTGGGGCCTCGGCCCACTTCACCCTCCCAGTGGGAGCAGAACCTTGAGCGGCTTGAAGCGCAACCCGGTCAGCTCGCCCACGGCCAGCAACTGCCCGTCCGGCCCGTGAGCCCGCACCTCCACAGCGGCGCCTTCCGGGGCCCCCTCGAGTGGCCGCTGAATCCAGGTGCCCTGGCCTCGGCGCACGGCGAGGGCACCCGCAGGATGAAGCTCGATCCTAGGGATGGCTTGGAGCACCACCTCTGGTGGGAGCAGCAAGGCGCGCGGGGCGGGCGCCGCCACCAGTTGCTCAAGCGACACCGCCTCGGTGAGCTTGAATGGTCCATATTCGGTCCGCTCGAGCCAGGCGAGCACCCCGCCCACCCCCAACTTGTCGCCCAGGTCAGAGGCCAACACCCGCAGGTAGGTGCCCTTTCCACAGATCACCTCAACTTCGGCCTCTGCCACCTCGCCGGGGGTGAACTTGGTCAGCCTGATGCTGTGAATCTCAGCCGTGCGCGCCTTGCGCTCCACCGTCAATCCCTGACGAGCCAGCTCATAGAGGTGGCGCCCCTGGTGGCGGACGGCGGAATGCATGGGCGGCACCTGCTGCACCAATCCGACGAAGTCGAGCAGCGCGGTCTCGACGTCCGCCTGGGTGAGGTGAGCCGCCGAGGCGACGGTCTGCAACTCCCCCTCCAGGTCCCCGGTGTCACTCATCTGGCCCAGCCGGAGGCGGGCATGATAGGTCTTCGACTGGCGCAGGATGTATTCCACCAGGCGGGTGGCGCGGCCCACGCAGAGGGGCAGGACCCCGGAAGCCGCCGGGTCGAGCGTCCCGGCATGACCAACATGGCGCTCCTGAAGGGCGTCCCGTGCGACCCTAATGGCGGCGAAGGAGGTGATCCCCTCAGGCTTGGCCAGGTTGAGCACCCCGCTGACCGCGGGAGGTCCGGACTGGCGCCGGGCTGGACTCCGAACCGCTCCGATGCTCAAGCGCCTGCCTCCCTGTTGATCATCGATCGTGCCTTGGTGAGCACCTGCTCCCGGACGTCGGCCAGCGGGGCGGCCACCTCGGCGCCCGCCGCCCGGAAGTGGCCACCCCCACCCAGGTCCGAGACCACATCGTAGGCGGCGAGGTCCCCCCGGGTGCGCACGCTGACCTTGGTCAGGCTCGGCCCATCCTCCTTGAACAGAACGGCGCACTCCATGGTGTCCAGGCTCTGGAGGACATCGATAATGCCCTCAGTCTCCTCCATCAGGGCCTGAGCCTGCCCCAGCATCCGCTGGGTGACCTCGGTCCAGACCAGCCTGCCGCCCATCTCGTAATTTGCGGCCGAGGCCGCCTGCGCCTGGAGCTTGAGGGTGGTCTGGGGTCTCGACTTGTAGCTCTTGAGAGCGACGAAGGCGACGTCCGCACCAAGGTCGGCGAGCTCAGCTCCCAGCCGCAGTACAGCGCCGGTGGTGTTGTCGTGGCGAAAGCCGCCGGTATCCGTGAAGATGGCGGCGTACAGATTGGTGGCCGCCTCCGGGCTGATCGTGGCGCCCCAGGCGACCAGGGTCCGGTAGATGATCACTCCGGTGGCGGCTGCCTGGCGGTCGACCACACTCAGGTCCCCAAAGCCTTCATTGCTGGCGTGGTGATCGAACAGGATCGTCAGGGGCGCGGCATCCAGGCGCGGGCGCAGATTGCCGAAGCGACTTGGGCTGCCAGCGTCGAACGCTACCGCCACCGCGCCCGACGGGGCGGGGCGCTGGTTGACGTCGGAATACCCCGGCAGGTAGGCCAGGTTCAGGGGCAGCGGATCCGGCACCCAGACGTAGGCCCGCTTACCCAGGCTGGTCAGGTGGGCGGCAAACGCCAGCGCCGAGCCCAGAGAGTCAGCATCGGCATCCTTGTGAGCGACACACAGGAAGTCGGTCTCCCGGTCCACCACGGTCCGGATTTGAGCCAGCTCATCACTCACCAGAAGGGCTCCGACTGGGCGGCGCCGAGTCAAGCTCGCGGAGCAGGGTGTTGACCCGCACCCCGTAGGCGATCGAGTCGTCCAGGCGGAACTCCAGCTGCGGGACCCGGCGCAAATTCTCCAGCCGCTCTCCGAGCAGATGGCGCAGAAAACCCCGCATCTGCTGCAGGGTCTTGAGGGCAGACGCTCGGGCGGCGTCGTCTCCCAGCGAGCTGAACTTAACCTTGGCCGAGGACAGATCGGAGGCACAGTCAACCGACACCACCGTGACCATGGTCAGTCGGGGATCCTTGACGTCCCGGGAGAGGGCCACAGCCAACTCCTGTTGGAGCTGGGCGTTGAGGCGCTCCAGACGATGGGGATTGTTGCTCTCCCTGGTCACCGGCTCAGACCCCGATGGCACCCGGTCAGCGGTTGCGCTGCTGCACCACATAGCACTCGAGAATATCCCCTTCCGCAAAGTCCTGGTAAGCGCCGAGATCGATCCCACACTCATAGCCCTGGGCCACCTCGCGCACGTCATCCTTGAACCGGCGCAGCGACTCCACCTTGGCCCGCTGGATCTCCCTGCCGTCTCGCAGAACGACAACAGAGGAGCCCCGGCTGATCTTGCCATCGGTGACCTGGCTGCCGGCTATGACACCACTGCGAGGGACCCTGATCCGGGCCTTGACCTCCGCCCGTCCCTCGAACACCTCTTCGAAGGTTGGCTCGTGGAGCCCGCGAATCGCCTTCTCAATGTCGTCGGTGATCTGGTAGACGACGTCGTAGGTACGGATGTCGATCCCCTGGTTGTCGGCGGCGGCCCGGGCATTCGGCTCCGGGCGCACGTTGAACCCGATCACGATCGCGTTGGCGGCGGCCGCCAGGTCCACGTCCGTCTCCGTGATCGGGCCCACCCCCTCGTAGACCAGGCGCAGCCGGACCAGGGGATCGGCGAATTTGAGCAGGGAACCGCGCAGCGCCTCGACCGCACCCTGGGTGTCCGCCTTTACCACCAGGTCAAGGTCGCGGACCTCCTGGTCGCTCTGGCGGCTGAGCTCGGCCAGGCTGACCTTGGGGGCCTCGGCGTGGCCGGCCCGGTGGGCTAGCAGGTTTGCCTCAGCCCGCGCGCGAGCCTCCTTCTCCGATCCCACCACCACCAGCCGGTCGCCAGCTGTGGCGACCTCCGCCAGACCGACAACCTGGGCGGGAAGGCCGGGGCCGCAGCTCTCAATACGCTGCCCCTTGTCGTCATAGAGGGCGCGCACCCTGCCCGAGATCGAACCGATAACGAAGTCGTTCTGGACCCTGAGGGTGCCCTCCTGCACCAGCACGGCGGCGACTGGACCGCGGCCCTTGTCCATCTGGGAGTCGATGACCGTCGCCTCCGCCGGGCGGTCGGGGTTGGCGCGAGGGTCGCTCAGGTCGGTAACCAGCAGGATCATCTCCAGGAGGTGATCGACCCCATCACCGCTCTTGGCCGACACCGGGACGCATACCACCTCACCGCCGAACTCCTCCACCACCACGCCCTTCTCGGCCAGCTGCTGCTTCACCCGGTCGGGGTTGGCGTCCTCCAGGTCGACCTTGTTGATCGCCACCAGGATCGGTACCCCGGCGTTGCGAACGTGCTGGATCGCCTCGGTGGTTTGGGGCATGACCCCGTCGTTGGCCGCCACCACCAGCACCGCCAGATCGGTGATGTTGGCGCCGCGGGCGCGCATGGCCGTGAAGGCCTCGTGGCCGGGAGTGTCGATGAACGTGATCTGTCGTCCGTCCCTGCTGACCACCGAGGCACCGATGCTCTGGGTGATCCCCCCCGCCTCCTTAGAGGCCACGTCAGACTGACGGATGGCGTCCAGCAAGCTGGTCTTGCCATGGTCGACATGGCCAAGCACGGTCACCACCGGCGGCCGGGGCCGCAGCTGGCCGGAGGCACTGTCGGACTTGAACTGCTCGCGATCTGAAAACCGCTCCACCAGCTCGCTGGCGGCCTCGGCGGGGGCGGCCAACTCCACCTCCAGCTGCTCGGCCACCAGACGGGCGGTGCCAAGGTCAAGGGATTGATTTATGGTGGCCAGGATCCGGTGCTGCAGCAGGATCTTGGAGACCTCGGCAGGCGCCACGCCCAAGGCTTCGGCGAAAGACTTGACGGTGAGGTTCTCGGGCAACTCGACCAGCTTGACCTTGGCTATCAGCGTTCCTCCTGAGCGAGACCATTCACGGGCGCCCCGGGACCAGGGGGCGGATTGGAGATCATACCCGCCAGCGTCCCGGCCAGGGCGGTCTGATCGGCAGCTGCGAGGGCAGGTCCCAGGCCATGCCGCAGGGCGCGCCGCCTCACGACCGCCTGCCAGCAATCCATCTTGGCACAGATATAGGCTCCCCGTCCCGGACCCCTGAAACCAGCCGGATCGATGACCACCGCTCCTGCGCTCACCCGCAACCGGACCAGGTCGGTCTGGGGAAGGCGGCGCCGACAGCCCAGGCAGGTGCGCAGCGGCACTCGAGGTGGCTCCGTGGACCCGCTGCTCAAACTCGAGTGGGAACTTCGGACCCAGCCGCGTGGATGTCGATCCGCCAGCCGGTCAGCCGGGCCGCCAGCCGCGCATTCTGGCCCTCCCGGCCGATCGCCAGGGAGAGCACGTCGGGCGCCACCGTCACCGTGGCCCGGCGGGAGTCCTGGTCGATGCGCACGGCCAGCACCGGGGCCGGGGCCAGCGCCCTGGCGATGTAGGTGGCGGGATCTTCCGACCACTCCAGGACATCGACCTTCTCCCCCGCAAGGAGCGCCACCACGGCCCGTATTCGCACTCCGCGCAAGCCTATGCAGGCTCCCTTGGCATCCACCTCATCACGCCGGGACTCAACCGCCACCTTGGCTCGCTCGCCCGGGTCCCGGGTCACCGAGCGCAGGACCAGAGTCCCCTCGCCGAGCTCGGGGACCTCCGACTCCAGGAGCCGGCGCAACAGCAGAGGGCTGGTCCGTGAGGCCCGCACCTGAAGGTATTCCGCGCCCCCGCCGCGCTTGGACTCCAGCAGCACGACCTTGAGATGCTGGCCCCGCTGCAGTCTCTCCTTGGGCATCTGCTCCTCGGGCGCCAGCACCGCCTGGAGAGCCCCCGCCCGCAGGAACCAGGTGCCCTCGTCGGAGCGCTCCACGATACTGTCCACAAGCTGGCCCCGATGCTCCTCGGCCTCCCCCACCAGCTGCCGCTGGTGGGCCTCCTTGATCCAGCGGCCCAGCCTGACCTTGGCGAAATGCGCCGCCCGGCTCTGGACCGGCCCGGGTAGCTCGATGGGACGGCGCAGCTGGTCTCCGGGCTCCAGGCTCGGGTCCACGGCCAGAGCCTCCGCCAGGGTGACCTGGGAGCTGTTCGCAGCCGCGCCCGCCACCACCTGTTGGCTCACGTCGACCAGGAGGCGCCCTGTCTCCGGCTCCAGCGCCACCGTCAAAGGAGGCGCCACCAGCTCGACCGCCGCCCAGGCATCTCTGACCGCCTCGGCCACCACCTCAATCAGCTCCTCGGAGGAAAGACCAGACCTTTCCTGGAGCTGGCGCAAGGACTTACCCAGGTCGAGGACCGGACGCTGGCTCCGCGACGAGGGACTGGAGGCAGTACTCACAGGTCCACCACCACTTGGGCCGCGACCACATCCTGGCGCAGAACCCGGGCCTGCACCAGCCGCCCGCCGCGGTGACGGCGAACCTCCATCTCCAAGTCCTCGCCCCCGACCGCCGTAAGCCGCCCCTCCAAGACCGTGTGGGTGTCACCCTGCTCCAGGGTCAGGCGGACCCGCCGGCCGAGGGCGGCCAGGTAGTCGGCCTCGGAGAGCAGCTCCCGTTCGGCGCCCGGGGACGACACCTCCAGCGAGTAGGTGCCCGGCAGCAACTCCTCGTGGCGGTCGAGTACCGCCGAGACCGCCTCGCTCGCAGTTCCGCAGTCGTCGATGGTCACACCTCCGGGCCGGTCCACGGTGAGGCGTAGAACGGAACCCCTGCGGCCGGGATTCCAGCTCACCTGGAGCAATGAGAAACCCAGCTCGGCCAAGACCGGCTCGACCATCCGTTCCACCAGCTGGTCCGGGGCGCTCTCAGGCATTGTGTGTCGGCCCGCCTATGACATCCGCTCCGCGACGGCCCCAACCTCGCCCGAGCAGAACCGGCCGGCCACCTCCAGAGGCTGATTCTACCGGCCGCTTGAGAGCCGCGATCAGTTGCGAGTGGCCGCGACCACGGCCGCCGGAGCCCCCCCGCTCCGGCGCAGCGAAGCGCGCCGGTCCAACTGCCGCCAGGCAGTCAGCAAGGTGGCGGCGTTGAAGATCGAGGAGTAGGTCCCGGACGCGATCCCGATCAAGAGCGCCAGCACGAAGCCCTGGATCGAGGCGCCTCCCAACAGCACCAGCGTGAGCAATACGAAGATCACGGTCAAGGACGTGTTGAGGGACCGGGTCATGGTCTGGGCGATGGAGAGGTTGGCCACCTGGTCGAACGACATCCGGGGACCCTGGATTCGCAGGTTCTCGCGGATCCGGTCGAACACCACGATGGTGTCATGCACCGAGAAGGCCACCACGGTCAGCACCGCCGCCACGAAAAGGGTGTCGACCGATCCCAATTGGCTGAAGTGCCCCAGGATGGCCCACAGCCCCACCAGCACGAAGACGTCGTGGAGCAGCGCCGCCATCGCGGTGAGGGCGAAGCGGCGCGCGGCGATGACCGTCTTGGAGAAGCGGAAGCCGAGGTAGGCCGAGATCAGCGCGGCCGAGATTATGACCAGGAACACGGAGCTAACCACCAGGCTGCTGGCGATTGTCGGGCCCACCGTGCTCTCGTTCAGGTTCAGGCTCCCGGCCTTGTTCTTGGTGATCCCGAAGTGCTGGTCGAGCGCCTGATTGATGCTGCTCAACTCCGACGCCGGGATCGGCTGGGTGGTCACGCTGTAGTAGTGGTTGGCCTCGGACAGCACCTGGGGATGGCTGGGACGGTAGGTGTCGCTGACCACCCGCTGGACCGCAGCGGCAGTGGTGGGCTGATGGAGCTGGACCGAGATGGTGTCCCCGCCGGTGAAGTCGATCCCGAGATTGAATCCAGCCACCAGGATGGTGATGATCCCGGGCACGATCACGATCAGCGAGGCGGCGAAGTACCAATTGCGGTGGCTCACCACGTCGAAACGACTGCCGCTCTTGAACTGGCTCGCGAGCCGGTCGGCGGGCAGGATCCGGGTGTACAGGGTGGGTCGCTTGGCGAAGGCGAACCAGCGCTGCACGTAGTGGAGCAGGGAGTGGGTGATCACGATCGCGGAGAACATGCTCACCGCCACCCCGATGAAGAGGGTGAGGGCGAAGCCCTGCACGTCCGAAGCCCCGAAGAAGAAGAGGACGGTGCAGGTGATCATGGTGGCGATGTTGGAGTCGCGAATGGCCGGCCAGGCTCTCCGGAACCCGTACTCAACCGCCAGCTCGAGAGGGCGTCCCTGACGCAGTTCCTCCTTGGTTCTTTCGAATATGAGCACATTGGCGTCGACGGCCATGCCCACGCTGAGGATGAATCCCGCCAGCCCCGGCAAGGTGATCACGACCGGGATGAGCTCATAGATGGCGAGCACGATGAGGGCGTAGCAGACCAGGGCGATGCTCGCGACCAGACCCGGGAAGCGGTAGTAGATGAGCATGAACAGGATCACCAGAGCCAGCCCCAGGGCCCCCGCCTTGATGCTCTGGGAGACCGACTGCTGTCCCAGGGTGGCTGAGACAGTGGTCGACTGCAAGACCCCGATCTGGGCCGGCAAAGAGCCGGCGTTGATGGCATCCACCAGCTGCTGGGCCGAGTTGAAGGAGAAGTTCCCAGTGATCTGAGTCTGGTTGCTGCTGGGGCCGTCGACCACCGGGGCGGTCAGGACCTGGTTATCCAGGAAGATCGCCACCTGCGCCGAGGGCGGGGCGTTGGCGCTGGTGCCGCCTGACCCCGACGTGCTGCAGCCCGGGTTCTGCTCACAGGCCTTGGTGGTCACCCGGCTCCATACCGCCGCCCCTTCGCTGTTGAAGTTGAGGTCGACGGCGTACCCGCCCCCGGGGTTGGACCCCACCGAGGAGCTGGCCACGGCCGACGAGGGCAGGTCCTGGATGATCTTCCAGTGATAGGCGACCCCGGTGCTCGACACCGGGTAGAAGGCAGGGTTGTTGAACTGGCAGCTGGCCTTGGCGTGACCGGCGGGGAAGCAGTCGCTGGGCACCAGCTGGTTCTGGTCGATGCAGGTCTGTGTGGTGCAGGTGCCGGGCGAGCCGTTTACCGTGGGCTTGCCGGCGACGGCGACCGCGAAGTGCAGCTGCGAAGTCTTCCCCAGGGTCGCCAGAGCCTGGCTGATCCCCACTCCGGGCAGCTGGACCAGGATTTCATTACTGCCCTGGGCCTGCACCTGGGTGTCGGCCACACCCAGGGCGTTGACCCGCCGCGAGATGATGGTCAGGGTCGCGGCCTGGGCCTCGGCCATGGTCTTGCCCTTGGGCAGGCCGGTCCGGCAACCTATTCCCACCGGATCATTGGGCCCCTGGCAGATGGCGAGAGTGAGCGAGGTCCCGCCCTGGAGGTCCAGCCCCTTGTGGATGTAGGGCTGGGTCCCCAGCAGGGCGGGATGCCCATTCTTGGGATAGCTGGCCGTGGGGCTGGTGTGGCGTACCGCCACGTTGTAGATCTGGTTGTAGCCGTCGACCACGATCGCGGCCAGCACCAGCACCACCACGGTGGCCAGCCACCAGCGGTTAATCCTGATCATCTGCCGGGGGTGAGACGCATTGAGGCATATGGCATGAAGGAATCCTGATTTTAGGGGACCGGGTGCCCCGGGCTCGGAATCGAGGCTGCGGCAGCGGGATCCTGAGATCCCGCGGTCAGCTCGCGAACGCGAGCCCCGATCATCGACTGCAGTTCACCGGCCACGATCGCGGCCCTCGCCTCCGCCATCAGTGCCCCCAGATGGTGGAGATTGTGCAGGCTCATCAGGCGGTGGGCCAGGATCTCGCCAGCCAGGTGCAGGTGCCGCAGATAGGCGCGCGAGAAGCGCCGACAGGCCGGGCACTCGCAGCCTGGCTCCAGGGGAAGGGGATCCGTCCGATACTGGCCCCGGCGCAGCGCCAGACGCCCGCTCCGGGTCAGCGCCGTCCCGGTCCTTGCGAGCCGGGTCGGAAGCACGCAGTCGAACATGTCCACCCCCTGGGAGATGGCGGTCAGCAGTTCCAGGTCGGATCCCAAGCCCATGAGGTAACGGGGGACCCCGGTGGGAAGACAGTCGATGCAGGCTTCGATGGCGGCGAAGCGCACCGGGGCGGGCTCGCCCAGCACCAAACCCCCGATGGCAACGCCGTCAAAGCCGAGCTCCCCAATCCTGAGGGCGGACTCACGGCGCGCGTCGACTTCAAACCCACCCTGGACGATCCCAAACACCAGGCTCGACCCGGCATCTACCCGGCGGCTTCGCTCCGCCCATAGATGGGTGCGGCGGGTGGCGTCCTGAGCCAGCTCCCGGCTGGAGCCGAAAGCCACCGGGTGGTCGAGCACCATGGCCACGTCTACCCCCATCCGGGCCTCACCGGCCACCACCTGCTCCGGGGTCAGGCGGACCTGGCTGCCGTCATAGGGCGACCTGAGCGTGACCCCTTCGTCGTCAAATTCCACCAGGTGGCCAAGGCTGACCATCTGATAGCCGCCACTGTCAGTCAGGATCGACCCCGACCAGCCCATGAACTTGTGAAGGCCCCCCAACTGCTCGATCAGGTCGACTCCCGGCCTGAGCGCCAGGTGGTAGAAGTTGGCCAGCAGCATGTCCGCCCCCGCCTGAGAGACCTCGTCCGGATGGCAGGCCTTGACGGACCCGTGGGTGCCCACCGGCATGAACGCCGGGGTCTGCACCTGGCCGTGGGCGGTTTCGAGGACGCCCCTCCGGGCCGCGCCGGAGCGCGCCAGGATCCGGAATCGGGGTGATGTGCCGGTCAAGCCGCCCAGCCAAACATGCAGTCCCCGAAGCTGAGGAACCGGTAGCTCTGGGCCAGCGCATGGGCGTAGGCGGCCCGCACCCGCGGTCCGCCGAAAAACGCCGACACCAAAACCAGCAGCGAGGAACGCGGTTGATGGAAGTTGGTCAGCAGGCCATCCACCACCTGGAAGCTGCTGCCGGGCCTAAGGTACAGCTCGGTCTCACCGGCTTGGGCCAAAACCCCACCTCGCCCGTCGGGACAGGATTCCAGACAGCGCACCACGGTCGTACCCACGGCCACCACCCGCCCCCCCCGAGCCCTGGTCCGCGTGATCTGAGAGGCGGCTTCAGGGCCGATGCGAAACCGCTCTCGATGCATCTGATGGGCCTCGATCGAGGCCTCTCGGATCGGGGAAAACGTGGCCAGGCCAACCTCCAGCCTGACGCTGCAGATCCCGACGCCACACCTGGACAGCTCCGCCAAGAGAGCGTGTGTGAGGTGAAGGCCAGCGGTGGGCGCCGCCGCCGAAAGTGGCGGCCCCGCGGAGTAGACCGTCTGATACCGTTCCGGATCGGCCAGAGGCTCGCGGATGTAGGGAGGCAGCGGGAGCTCGCCGACCGCATTCAGGTCAATGCCGGGCTCAGCCTCCACCAACACCACCCGACCCCCGGGGTGCGCCGACCACGCGGCTGTCATCTGAGCTCGCCAACCGGGGCCGGTGACCATGGCCCCGGGCTGGAGCCGGCGGGCTGGTCGGACCAAGGCCAGATGGCGTCCCGGGCTGAGCTCGGAGACGAGCAGGATCTCCGCCGCACGGCCATCGGCCCGTCCCCGCAGGCGGGCGGCCCGCACCCTGGTGTCGTTGAGCACCACGCAGTCCCCGGGTCGGAGCTGCGCGGGAAGCCCCCGGACCAGGTCGTCCGCCAGATCCCCGTCCGCACCCAGAACCAGCATCCGGCTGGATGAGCGATCCGCCAGCGGCTGTTGCGCGATAGCCTCCGGCGGCAACCGGTAGTCGAACAGGTCGGTCGGGGTCGTGCCCAGCTCAGGAATCGCTCGCAAACAGTGGCCCCGGGTCCTCGCTGGTACCGCCGCCAAGCTCCTCCGGCACCTCCAGGCCGAGGTGGCGGTAGGCCCCCTCGGTCGCCATCCGCCCGCGGGGCGTCCGCTTCAACATCCCCAGCTGCAGCAGGTATGGCTC
>DATKSV010000021.1:0-16913 GCA_035531535.1 Candidatus Nanopelagicaceae bacterium
GACGGCGAGGTTGGCCTGCTCTGGAACAGCGCTGGGCATCTCGAGCTGGCCGGCAACCGGGTCAGCGCCGCCGCCAGGCTGAACCTCCACCCTGGAGACCGGGTGCGGGTCGCCTGGGCCGAGATCGCCTCCCTCGAGACAACCGGGCGCGTGGTTCGGACAGCGCCCGGATGACGGAGCCGGTGGCGGCGACCAGAGAGCAGGCCCGAGCCCTCGATGCGGCGGCGGAGCGGCATGGCGTTGCCGCCCCGATGCTGATGGCTCTGGCCGGCTTCCAGTGCGCCACCCTGGGGCGCCGGCTGCTGTCCGAGATCAGCGCGCCCCATGGCCAGGTCGCGGTGATGGTCGGCCGGGGCAACAACGGCGAAGATGCCCTAGGCTGCGCTCGCCACCTCAGCACCTGGGGCTTCTCCGTCCACTGCCTGCTGCTCGCGGCAGGCGACCAAGCGTCCCAGGGCGGGCAGGCGCGGGCCGCGGCTGACAGCGGGGCAGAGCTCCTGGTCGCTGGGCCGGGCGATCTCGACCGGGTCGCGGGGCTGGCTCTCGAGCGGCCCGACCTGATCATCGATGGACTGCTCGGCACCGGGGCGGTGGGTGCGCCTCGGGATCCAATGGCGACCCTGATCCCTCGAATCAATCGCTCGTCGGCGACGGTGCTGGCAATCGATCTTCCCAGTGGCCTCGACGCTGACACGGGTGGGGTCGAGGGGGACTGCGTCCGCGCCGACCACACGCTGATGCTGGGGGCTGCCAAGGTCGGGTGCCAGACCCCGGGCGCGCGCCACTGGGTGGGCCGGCTCTGGCTGGCCGACATCGGAATCCCGGCTGCCGCCTATCATGACTGCGGCCTGGCCCCTCCCGACCACCTCGGCCCGGAGCCAGTCTCACTCCACAGCTGGCCGTGATCGTCCCGGGCTGACGCGATTACGGATCCGCCTCCTCGGCGGCCAATTGGAGGTGGACGTGGCGGACTACGCCAGAGGCGCGTCCTGAGCGCCCCTCGAGCTCGTGCCTGGGCATGGTGCCCATCTGCCAACAATTCAGGGCGCGCCCTGGTGACAGCCGCGCCGAGCTGGTTTAGAGCTCGCGCCGCCGGAAGGAGTACAGAGCCAGGAGTAGCACCGCCAGCAACCAAGCCCCGACCCAGGCCAGGTAGGCGACCGTTGGCCCCGAGGCAGCCTCGAAGGTGGAGCCCAGACCGCCCCGAGCGGCGATCGCAAAGGAGCTGGGCTCGATCGCGAAGACCGCCGCCCGCCAGAGCCCATCGGTGGGAATCAGAAGTTGGGTGGCCACGCCCACGTCGGTGATCGCGGCATTGTGGAAGACTGCTCCGAAGGCGCCGGCAACCCCCCCCAGCCACATCGTCCCGAAGGCGATCACAGCGATCACCCCGGCCGTTATGGCGGACATCCGAGTGCTGAGGGCCAGGGTGAATGTCAGCAACACCAGTCCCTCGAAGAAGAGCGCCACCTCGGCGGCCACCACCTGGCCGGGCAGATAGCCGGTGGTCCAGTCCACCAATAGGAACTCGATGGAGGATGAAGCGACGGTGTAGACGAGGATCGGCACAGCCAGGCCCAACCAGCGTCCCAGCAGGAGCTCCTCGCGGCGGATGGGCCGGGCGAGTAGGGCCTGGCCGATCCCGGACTCGACGTCGCCCGCCATCGCCGGGGCCGCCAGAAAGGCGCAGGTCAGGGCCAGCACGAAGCTGAACATGAACATCACCAGGAGGAGCAGTTGCCCGGACGCCGCCCGGACCTCCCCGGGGGTGAGCGGCAGCCCCCCCAATCGAAGCCCGGGCACCCGGGAGAAGCCCCAGACGGTGAGCGCCATCACCAGGGCCGTGAGGACGAGCAGGGCCAGCACCAGTCGTCGGCGTACCAACTCGCGAAAGGTCAAGCGAACGATGATCAGGGTGGGCGTCACGCCTGGTCCACCAACTGGAGGAAGCGTTCTTCCAAGGTCTGCTGGCCGGGATCGACGGCGTGGATTCTGGCCCCGGCGCCGACGAGCGCGGCCACCAGGTCGGGTACGTCCGAGGTGGAAAGCCCAGCCACCGACAGCCAGTCTCCGTCCTGGTGGAGTGCCCAACGGCGTCCCAGCTCTGCCAGCGCCTCCCGGCCCAGACCGGTGCAACGGATCCGCACCTGGGGCAGGGCCAGCAGCTCGGCCAGCGGGCCCTGGGCAACGACCCGACCGTGGTCGACCACCGCCACCCGGTCGCACACCTGCTCCACCTCCGCGAGAAGGTGAGAGTTGAGGAAGACAGCCACGCCGCGCTGCTTGAGTCCGCGGATGATGTCGCGCACGTCGTGGCGCCCGACTGGGTCGAGGGCCGAGGTGGGCTCGTCCAGCAAGACCAGTTGAGGATCTCCGAGCAAGGCCACCGCCAAGCCCAGACGCTGCTGCATGCCCTTGGAGAAGGTCTCAACTCGATCCCGCCCTCGTTCGCCCAGCCCCGTCATCTCAAGGGCGGTCCCGATCGCCTCGTGGCGCAGCCGGAGGGGGACTCCGGCAAGCTCGCAGTGCAAGGCGAGGACCTCGCGGGCCTTCAGCCAGGCCTGGTACCGGAAGAGCTCGGGCAGGTAGCCAATCTGGCGCCTGGCCGCGCGGGACCCGAGCGGCTCCCCGAGCACCGATCCCTGGCCGGAGGTCGGCTGCGCCAGCCCCAGCAGCAGCTTTACCACGGTGGTCTTACCAGCGCCATTGGGACCCAGAAATCCGAACACCTCTCCCCGTGGCACGCTCATCGTGAGCCCCGCCACTGCCAGGCTGCCTCGGTAGCGCTTGGTCAGGCCGACCAGCTCGATGGCGGGGCTGGCGACCCCGGCCACGGCCTGGTCAGCCACTGTCAGCCACTCACCGGGCGCAGCTGTGCGATGGCTGCGCCCGAACCGGCCGCCCCCGACCTCCAGCAACATCCGCCAGGAGCGCTCCGGGCTCGACGGAGGCCGCGACGACGGAGCCGACCGCCTCCTGGCCAGATCCTGAGCCCAGCTCCCGGGGGTCGCCGGCCTCGGTCCAAGCAGATCCAGGGGAGATCCGAGGGACGCCGACCGGGTGCGGCTGTCGACCAGGGCGCACCCGCGTCTCCGATCGCCCTGGCGGGCTCGGCTGGGACGACCTCTGCCCGGTCGATGGCCCAATCCCCTGTGGGACGCCCTAGGGCCCCCCACAGGCAGCGCCGCGGCGCCCGCAGGCCCGGCCGGGAGTCTAGCTGTCGGGGCTGATAGGGCACCATGATCTGGGTAAATGTGACAGATCGGCGGTCGACGACTGGCGGAGGAGTTGGGCGGGCCAGGGCACCCGGTGCCGTGGATGACCGCCATGACCGGGCCTGGAAGCCAAGAGACGGGGCTCGGACGGGCGCCTGCCGGGGGGCCGCGACCGACGCCGCGGCCGGAGCGGTGGCTCCCGTGACTCCCAGGGAGCTTCGGATGGACCTCCTAGCGAGCCGCCCCCGCGGGACCGGCTGGGAAGCCCGGCCGGATCCCGAGGTGGGCACCATTCCGGGAGCGATCCCCAGGGTCATTGCTGGCTTAGGGAACGATCGCCCCTGGGTGCGCTTCTCGCTGAGGTAATACGGGCACTTGCAGTTTCACGGCAACCAGGCTATGCTTGCGCCCAGCTCGCGTGTCACCACACGCCACGTCATGAACACCGTCCTAGAACGACCTCAAACCGCCGCGAGCACGCTGGAGGATTTCGCCCGCCAGCATCTCGATGCCTTGGTCACCTATGCGATCCACCTGACCGGAACGCCGGAGGAGGCGGTGGAGTATGTGACGGCAGGCATGTTTTACGCTCGCCACTTTCCACCCGCGAGTCTGCAGCGTGACGGCCGGGCGATCCTTTACCGCGCGGTCACCCGCGCCGCCCGGCAGCACCAGCACTTCCCGCCCCAGCGCAAAGGGGTCGCCAGGCTCTTCGGCAAGCGTCCGCCCCTGATCAGCCTGGGCTCAAGTGCCGCCGACGCCAACCGGATCAACACCGCCAAACGGGCCCTACTAGCGACCGAGTTCAGCCGGAGATCAGCGCTCCTGCTCCGCGACCTCGCCAAGCTCAGCTACCGCGAGATCGGGGTGGCCCTGGAGTGCTCGCCCGAGGCAGCCTCCCGGCTGGTGGCGGCGGCCCGGCGCGAGTTTGGCAGTATCTACCGGGACATCTCGATCTAGCGATGAAATGCAGCCTGCTCACCCTGAGCTGTGCCCTGGATGGCGAGCTATCCAAGGAGCGACAGGCGGAGCTGGAGTCGCACCTGGTCACCTGCGAGCGCTGCCGCACTGGGATGCGTTACCTGCGCGAAGAGACTGAACGCATCTCCCAGTTGGTGAAGGTCACCGTGCCCGCCGGCACCGCCACCGCGTTGCTGGAGCGCGCCAAGGTCATCGCCAGTGTGCAGCCGGCTAGCGAGGGAGCGGTCATCCCGCCGAAGGACGGGCCGACCGAGACCGATAGGAGGCTCGTTGAACCGGGGCCCGATCCGTTCAACCTGATGGGGATCGGCTCCCAGCCCATCGAGATCCCCGAGCCGGATCTGACCAGTCCCGCCAGGCCCGAGGGCAGCCCAGCCGAGGCGATCCCGCCCACCGACGCGGCCCCCGCTGTCAGCGACCTTGAGCTGTTCCGGCGGGTGCCCGAGCTCGACCTGCCACCAACGCCCTCGCCGAGCGCCCCGGATCTCGCCATGGGCCCCCTCCCGGAGACTCCCGGCGCCCTCCCCCAAGACTGGCTGATTGCTGTCAGTGGAACCCCTCAAGGGACGCGGTCGGATACGCCCGAGATGGCCACCGGAACTTCTGGGGCACCGCCCCAGGTCCGGGATGGGGCCGAGCCAGCCGCTGGAGCGGTGCCGGGCAACGACCTTCGGCAGGGGCCCGCCGAGGAGTCCGGGCAAACTCCTGTTTTCATGCCGCTCCCCGCCGCCTTCCCGGATGATGCGGACGAGTCTGGTCCGCCCTCCGAGCGCATGTCCGCAGATGGGGCACCCGCTCCCGACCCAGCGGCCTTTCCTCCCGGGGAGTCGGACGAGATCCCGGGTGACGGTTGGGCCGACTCGGGCCCGGAGCAGTCAACCCCGGATCGGGTCGAAATGATGCAAGTGGCCCTGGAGGAGTCGGCGATCCTGGACAGCGACGCCACAGATAGCCACGTCCCCCCGTCGCAACCCGCCGAAGCTCGGGCCAGCATCCCCCCGCCGCCCTCGATCCTCAAGGCACAGGAGACGGGTTGGAGACCGAACGCCGACTTGAACCTAGGGCTCGACGACATCACAGCCGCCAAGCCGCACCTGGATGCTCTGGCCAGCAGCGCCGACCCAGACTCGCCTCCGAAGGGCGCCTCGTTCACCGCCGCAGGGCCGCGCCCGACACCCTCGCACTTCACCCCCGTCCGGCCCGCTGCGGCCGCCGCGGCAGGCACGGCCGACCGAGCCGCCCCCCCTCCGAGTCGGAGAGCCAGCGAGCCCCGGCGCCGAGGGCAGGAGTCGCGTGAGGGCAAGCCGCCGCTGGCACGGGGCACCGCCACCCCACGGAGCTGGACCAAGACCGCGACCATCGCCATTGCGGCGCTGGCGGTGTTCCTGATCGGCTGGACCCTCACTCACCACGCCACCACGACCCCCACGCACTCCACCCACGTGACCTCGCCAGCCGGGTCCAAACCCACCCCTGCCACCAGTCCCAAGGCGCCGCCCTCCACCGCCCCCGCGATCACCCTCAGCGGGACCCAGAGCTTTGGCTCCAGCGGCAGTGGATATCAGGTTCAGAATGCGCGGTACGGCTTACACCAGAACGGCACCCAGCTTTGGGTCGTGTTCCAGCTGGGCTCGGGCAGCGGCCCTCCCCACGTCACCACCGGCTTTGACGGCGGCCAGACGCTGTATGTGGAGATGCAGGGGGTGGCGGCCGGCACGGCGGTGGCCCAGCCACCCAGCGGCGAGCTGGTTACCAGTGTCCAGCCCGGCCAGGTGCCAGGCTTCTCCGGGGCGGTCTACGTCCTGCGATTGAGCCGAGCCGCCCAGGTCAGCGGCTATCTGTTACCGGGAAGCCCGACCGGCGCCGCCGGGGAACGCGTGGTCCTGCAGCTTCAGTAACCTCCCCAGGTCGGAAGGCCGCCCTCGGGAGGGGGAGTCCCCTCAGTTCAGGCTGTAGGTGGGCGCTCGCACGAGCCGGTTGGCTAACTGGAGATCGACCAGGGTGGCCTCCCTGCGCAGCAGGGCTAGTTCGGTCTTGATCCGGGTCACCTGGCTGCGTTCCTCAAGCAGCCTCTGCTTCGATTGCAGCTCCACCACCAGATGCCCGCCGACTGCCCAGGCCAGGGCAGTCGGGTCTCGCGGCAACTCTCCGAACTCGGGGATCCTCACACCCATGCGCAGCAGACTGGCCCGATAGCGATCGTAGGCGGCCCGCAGCCGCGCGGCCGTGAAAAGCGGGGTGGTCGGGGAGTCCAGGTCCGCCCACCCCTCCACCTCGGCTTGCAAATACGGCCTCCCTGCCACCAACCGCCGCATGCGGAAACGCTCCCCCCCGACCACCACCAGGTTGAGCCGCCCGCGGGGCAGCCTGACCACCCTCTCAATTGCCGCCAGAGTGCCCACCGAGTGCCAGGTGGGGTCGGCGTCCGTCTCCGCCCCCTGGCGAATGGCCACCACCCCAAAGGGGCTGCTGGCGGCCAGGCAGTCCCGGACCAGCGTTTGATAGCGAGGCTCAAAGATGTGGAGCGGCAACCGGGTCTGAGGAAACAGCACCACCTGCAGCGGAAGTAGCGGAACCACCTGCACCGGTTCCACCTATTCCCTGCCCGCCACCCGGCTCAGATCCGCGCCAGGGGCCGCAGCCCCAGAAGGTCCAGGGCCCGGGCCAGGGTGGCCCTGGCCGCGTCCACCAGGCCCCGACGGAAGCCCCGCACCGCCAGGTCCTCCTCTCGATACAGCCTCCCGGTGTGCTCGTAGACGTCATTGAAGGACGTGGCCAGCTGGAACGTGTAGGCGGCGAGCACGGAGGGGCTCAGCGCGGCGGCGGCGTCCGCCACCGCCCGGGGAAAGGCTGCCAGAACCTTGATCAGCTGTTGCTCCTGGGAACTGAGATCGCCGGCCACGGTGGGTAGGGGCAACTCGGCGACCCGGTTGAGCACCCCGCAGGCCCGAGCATGGGCGTACTGGAGGTAGACGCCGGTGTCTCCGCTGGTGCGCAGAGCCTCTGCGAAGTCAAAATTTATGATCGAGTTGAGGCCGAAACGGAGCAGGTAGTAGCGCACTGCGCTTGATGCCAATTGGGCTGCGGTCTGCGCATCATGTGCTTTGGATTCGACCTGTCGCTGGGCCTCGTCGAGGAGGTCGTCGGCACCAATCTCGATCCCCTGGCGCCCGCTCAACGCGTACATCGCCTTGCCCGAGCTGGTGTCGACCCCGAGCGCCAGGGCCGCCTGAGGAGAGAGAGCCACCACCTCGTAGGCTAGGTGCTGGAGGGCCTCCGCCTGAGCTTGGAATCCCAGCCGCCGCAGGGCCTCGCGGACCACTTTCTGGGGCGCGCTCTGGCGCTGATCAATAACGTTGACCACTCGGTCGGCCCGCCCAAACGCGGCCGGGTCGAGGACCGCCTGGGCAGGCTCGGCGGTCGAAGTGGCGGGCCCCCCAGGAGCCCATGGCCGGTAGTTGAAGTCCAGGCCGAGCACGCCGAACTTCCAGAGATGGTAGGCGATGTCCTTGGCGGTGTAGGTCGCCAGGCCATCGCTCTTCAGCAGCACCTTGGCGTCGCCGTCCTCGGTCGCGGCTACGTCCTGGGACTCGTCCAGGGGCAGCACCCAACAACCCCGGAGCCGACCCTGGTCCACCTTCTGAATCACAGCCCGCTCCATCATCAGATCCAGAGCGTGACGCAGGAAGCCGAGCTCGATGATGTCCGACTCCCAGGTCAAGAGGTCATAGGAGATGCCGGCCCGGGCCATGGTCTTCAGATGGGCACTGACGATCTTGCTGGTGAGCTCCTTGGCGGCCCCGGCGACCTCTCCCTGCCTCCTCTCGATCTCCCGCAAGGTGCTCCGGCGCAGGTCCAGCAGCCCGGGTTCGGTCTCGTAGCGTCGGCAGACCTCGACATAGGCGCGCGAGCAAAAGCGGTCGAAGCTCTCCCCCGGTTGGGCGCTGAGGCCGAGATGGCGAATCCCCACCAGCACGTCCGCCACCTGGACTCCGGTGTCGTCGATGTAGTTCTGAACCTCGACCTGGTGACCCCGCGCGCGGAGGATGCGGGCCATCGTGTCGCCGATGCAGGCGTTGCGCAGATGCCCCACATGAGCCGCCTTGTTGGGGTTGGTGGCGGTGTGCTCGACCACCACCTTGGCGCCGGCATCGGGATCGGCGGCGATCACGGGGCCGCGCCGAAGGGCGTCCGCAATCACTTCGGGTGCGTAGGTGGAGAAGTCGACCCGCAGGTTGATGTACCCGCCCCCGCTCACGTTGACGTCAAGGCAATGGGTCGGGGGACTCTCCTGCAACCACCTGGCCAAATCCTGGGCGATCTCGCGGGGCGCTCGATGGAGGGCCTTGGCCAGCCGGAAGGCAACCGGGGAGGAGAAGTCGCCCACCTCCGCCACCGCTGACGGCTCAACCACCACTTCCGGAGCCTCGCCCCAGCCGAGCGCGCTGACCGCCCGCGTCAAGGCCGAACCGAATTCTTCCTGAAGGTCTGGCATGGACGCCTGATCGTACCTGGTCAGGCCACCCGGCTGAGAGTCAGACCAGCGGGTCTAGCTTGGCCTTGAGCGCCGACTTGGGCTGGTAGCCGACCAGCCGCTGGACCGCCTCGCCACCCTTGAACAGGATCAGGGTGGGGATGCTCATGACTCCGAACTTGCCGGCGATGTTGGGATTGGCGTCGACGTCGAGGCTCGCGACCTTCACCCGGGGCCCGTATTCCTGGGCCAGGTCAGCCACGATCGGTGAGAGCATCTTGCAGGGGCCGCACCACTCCGCCCAAAAGTCGACTAAGACCGGCCCCTGGGCCTTGATCACCTCGCTGTCGAAAGTCGAGTCGCTCACCACTACTGGCTCAGCCATGCTTCTCTCCCGCGCTGGGCGTGGCACCGGCAGCGGTGACGCCACTTGACGCTGTATCACTCTTGGCCGTCTTTGGGGAAGTGCCATCGGCCGGCTGCCCCTCCGGCTTGGGGGTCTTGTCGGCGGTAGATGCGGCCGGCGCTATCGACCCGGTTGAGGACGATCTGGAATCGGTCTTGTAAAAGCCCTGGCCCTTGAACACGATGCCCACTGGAAAGACCATCCGATGCACCGACCTGCCACAGGTGGGGCAGGTCGTCAGCGGCGGATGCTTGATCGACTGCACGGTCTCGAACTCGTGACCGTCCTCGCAGCGGTAGGCGTAGGTAGGCACTTCAGCTACTAGACTACCCGGATTGTGGTCACGACCAAACCAGGGCCGTGGCCAAGCACGCCCGGCGGGCCCCGGGGCGGGAGGCGCCGGAGCTCACTTCGCGTCCATCAGCACCAGCCCAGCCGGCACCTTCGGGAAGAAGTACGTCGACTTCTGGGGCATGGCCTCCCCGGCCAGAGCGACCTCGGCCATCTCCTCTACCGAAGTGGGGCTGAGCAGGAACCCCAGGGCTGCTCGCGCCTGCGCCTGCGCAGCCACCTCTTCGGGATCTCGGATGTAGCGGAGCAGGCCCAGTTCCGAGTCCTTGGGCACAACTCCCAACTGAGCCTCCATGATCTCCCGATCGAGCACAGCGACATCCAGCCCGGCCGCCGCGCCAGAACGCGCCTCGGCCTGACGACGCCTCCCCACCACGAATTGGCTCCCTGAATCCAAGATCCCAAAGGCATGGTGAGTCGGCCGCAGCTCAGCCAGCCTGGAGGGGATGTCAGGCCAAGCCGGGACCACCGCCACATCCCAGCCCACACCGGACAGGTTCGTCGCCAGCTCGTCAGCGCTGAGCCGACTCTTGGGAAGGAGCCGGTGGGTGGGCAGGATGACATTGCCCGGGTCACGCAGCGGGGCCAACAGGGCCAGGACTCCGGGGAGGTGCAGGCGCAGCGCGGTCTCATAGCGATGGTGGCCGTCGGCGATGAAGAGGTGGGTGTTGCTCAAAGCACCGCAGATCGATGCCAGCGCCGCCGGATCGGTCACTCGCCACAGCTCATGCCGCTCCGGCCCGAAGTCGCCATCAGTGACCGCGTCGCCGACGGGGGCAGCCAGCCGCACCTGTTCCTGCATGGTGGCCGACACCTCGGGACAGTCCTCGTAGAGCAGAAAGACCGGCGAGGTCTGGGTTCGGGTGGCTTGCAGCAATCTCAGGCGATCCTCGCGGGGACCGCTCATGGTGAGCTCGTGGCGGAGCACCTCGCGGCGTTCGTGGGCCACCGGCTCAACTGACGCGAAGCACCCCAGCCGGGCCTGGCGTCCGTGGTCGCCGGGGAGCTGGAACGAATGCCGGTGAAGGTAGAGGGAGGGCTCGGGGTCACGCGTCAGAAAGCCCTGATCCAGCCAGGTGCGGAGGTGGTCGCGAGCCCTGGTGTAGCGATCGGCGCCATCGGCGGCGTCCCCGGGGTAGTCCTTGCCCAACTCCACCCTGACCATGTTCTGCATGGCGCGCGAGTAGAGCTCGCCCTGGAGCGCCTCTCCGATCACGTCATAGGGCGGCGCCAGCACATCTGCGAGGTCAATGCGGGCGGGATCGTAGCGAATCCCGGTGAAGGGGGAGACCTGAGCCATGGATCGCCTAGAGCTCCACCTGGAAGAGGCTCTCAACCCCCTCGATCAGGCGCAGCTGGGCGGCCAGATCAGGAGCCACGGAGTCGTCGACCCTGACCGCGGTGACGGCGCGGCCTCGGGGAGCGTCCCGGCCCACCTGCATCTCGGCGATGTTGACGTTGGCCAGTCCCAGCAGCTGCCCGATCTCCCCGATCAGGCCGGGGCGATCTCGGTGGTAGAGCATCAGAAACGAGCCGGTCGGGACCAGGTTCATGCGCAGGCCATCGATTCGCATCACCCTGGGCTCGCCCAGGACAACCGTCCCCTCAATCTCACGAGGTCCGTCTCCATCCACCCTCAGCAGGAGCGCGCCGGCGAAGCTGCCCGCCTCAGAGCTGCGCTGCTCGTGGACCGCGATGCCATGCTGGCGCGCCACCTCCGCAGCGTTGACAGCGGTCACCCGGTCCTGGGAAAAGTGACTGAGCATCCCTCCCAGGGCCTCGGCGGTGATGGCGGCCGACTGCACCCGGGCCACGTCTCCCCGATAGACCAGTTCCACCTGTCGCACGGCACCGCCCCCGAGTTGGGCCCAGAGGCTGCCCATGCGCATGGCGAGGTCCTGATAGGGCACCACCACCGCGGCTTCCTCCTGAGCGACTCGCGGCGCGTTGACCGACCACCGCGCCGGTCGCCCGGCCAGAACGTCCACAATCTGCTCAGCGACATCGGTGGCAACGGAGACCTGCGCCTCCACCGTGGAGGCGCCCAGGTGTGGGGTGACCAAGATCCGAGGGTCCGCCAAAAATGGATGGCCGGGAGCCAGAGGCTCCTTGACGAACACGTCGATGGCCGCCCCAGCCAGGTGTCCTGAGGCCACGGCCTCGGCCAGGGCTTCCTCGTCAACCAGGCCACCGCGGCCCACGTTGAGCACCCTGGCGCCCTCGGGCATCAACTGCAGCTCGCGGGCCCCGATCAGCCCTCGAGTGGCATCGTTCAGAGGTGTGTGCAGAGTCAGAATGTCGGACCCTGCCAGCACCGCATCCAGGGCGCCCAGCTGGACTCCGAGCTGGGCGGCGCGATCGGTCCCCAGCAGGGGATCGAACGCCATCACCCGCATCTGGAAGGCGAGGGCGAGGCGAGCGACCTCAGCGCCGATCTTGCCCAGGCCCACGACCCCCAGGGTCTTGCCTCGAAGCTCGCTTCCGACCAGCTTGGAACGGTCCCAACGGCCGGCCCGAAGAGAGCTGTCCCCGACCGCCACATTGCGGCAGAGGGCGAGCATCAAGGCCATGGTGTGCTCGGCCGCCGCCACGGTGTTGCCAGTCGGCGCGTTCACCACCAGCACGCCATTGGCGGTGGCGGCGTCAAGGTCGATGTTGTCCACCCCGACCCCGGCGCGGCCAATCACCCGGAGGTTGACCCCGGCCTGGATCACCCGGCTGGTGACCTTGGTCTCGCTGCGCACGACCAGCGCCGCGAAGGGGCCGATCCGCTCCACCAGCTGGTCCTCGGTGAGCCGCTGAACCAGCTCCACGTCGGCGCTCTCGCGCAGCCGACGGACACCGTCCTCAGCGATCGGGTCGGCCACCAGAATTCTAGGTGCGGGCGCACCGGGTGACTGCAAGATCGGTGTCCTCCAAACTGGTCGCCGACTGGCTGGGCCGCGAGGGAGGCCACCACTCGCCGGGTTTCCTCTTCAGTCTATCGAAGCGGACTCAGGCGCCTTGGGCGGCGGCGCCCAGAGCTTGATCCCACCTAGGATGCCAGCATCGTTGTCGACCAGAGTCACGTCCGGCCCCATCTCCACCTTCACCGCGGCGGAGTTGCCGCCGCCGATGTAGAGATGGTCGAAGAACAGCAGCTCTCGCACCACTTCGACCATCCGCACCACCCGCTTGTTCCAGCGCTTCGCTCCGATGCGCTTGCGCGCCTGGTCTCCGAGATCCTCGTTGTAGGTGCGGCCGTGGTGGAGAGGATGGTGGGCCAGCTCTAGGTGCGGGGCCAGCCTGCCCTCCTCAAAGACGGCGCTGCCCACCCCGGTGCCGAGGGTAATCACCACCTCCAGACCGCGGCCCTTGACCACCGCCAGGCCCTGTACCTCGGCGTCATTGGCTACCCTGGTCGGTTTCCCGAGCGCCTTGGCAGTGGCGGCAGCCAGGTCGAACCTGGACCACGCCCGCTCCAGCTCCGGGACCAGCTTGGTGTCGTCGCCTCCCTGGCGCACGAAGTGGGGCGCGCTGAGGATGAGGCCGCCCCGCACCACCCCGGGGAAACCCACGGAGACCCGATCAAAGGCTGGCAGCTGGGACCCGATCTGCTCGAAAACCGCCACCAGAGACTGGGGCGACAGCGGGTAGCTGGTGGGCACCCGTACCCGACTGCTGGTGGTCGCCCCACGGGCATCCAGGGTGTCGCCCTTGATGCCCGTGCCGCCCACGTCCAGTGACAGGGTGACCAGGCGTGACTTCGTAGGTGTGACCATGGAGTCGCCTCCCTTTTGCGGGCCGCTTCTCTGCAACTTTAAGCCCGCGTCCGCTTGCCTCCGGGCGCCGGCGACGCGGAAGGCTAGCGCTGGTCGGTGGAGAAGGGCAGCAGCGCCATGTGCCGGGCGCGCTTCAGGGCAACGGTCAAACGGCGCTGATGCAGGGCACAAGTCCCGGTCACGCGACGAGGGAGGATCTTCCCCCGCTCACTGATGTAGCGGCGCAGACGAGCCACATCCTTGTGGTCGACGTCCACGATCCGCTCCAAGCAGAAGTTGCACACCTTGCGCGGACGGCGCCGCGCGTACTCCGACATGTTTGCTCTTCCTAGCCTCCGCTGAGTCGATTCAAATGCGCCTAGAAGGGGATGTCATCGGGATCGATGTCCCCGTCGGGAGTGTCCCCCGGATCGGGGGGCCCATCACTGCGGGCCGGGGCGGGCGGGAAGGAGGCGACCCGGGGGCCGGATTCGCCACCCTCGCCAGCCCGGGACTCGAGGAACTGAATGTCGTTGGCGTTGATCTCAGTGCGATAGCGCTTCTGGCCATCCTGGCCGTCCCAGGACCGGGTCTGGATCCGGCCTTCGATGTAGACCAGGCTGCCCTTCTTGAGGTACTGTCCGGCGAGCTCGGCCAGCTTGCGTCCGCCCATGTTCCAGACCACCACATCGTGGTAGTCGGTGAACTCGCGCCGCTCGCCCTCCTGAGAGGTGCTGTACCGGTTGGTCGCAATTCGTAGTTGGGTGACCGGCTGGCCGCTCGGGAGATAGCGCATCTCCGGATCAGCGGTACAGCGCCCGATCAACATCACCCGGTTGAGAGAACCAGCCATGGCTATTCCTCCCCGCTCCCCTCATCAACCGACAACTCGTCGGCCACATCGTCTGGCTCGGCTTCGACCTCGGGCCCGTCCAACTTGTCCAGGTCCGCGTCGTCGCCGAGAACGTCCGCTTCCGGGATCTCGGCGGGGGCGGCGCCCTCGGCCCGGGCCGCGGCGCGGTCCTTGCTGCGAGTCCGCACTCGGCCACGACGGTCCTCACCCTCGGGGAGGAGGTACACCTGCTTGAGGGTGATCATCTGGCGGATCACTCGCTCATCCAAAATCAACTGGCGCTCGAGCTCGCGCAGCGCCTCGGCGGGGAGGCTGACCTCCTTAAGCACGTAGTACCCGTCGGTGAAGCCAGCGATCGTGTACGCCAGCCGACGCCTGCCCCAAAGCGATGATTTGGCAACCTCGCCACTGTGACCGGCAACCATCGAGGCCACCTCGTCCATGGCGATGCGCACCTGTTCCTCGTCCAGGTCAGGGCGAACGATGTAGAAGAGCTCGTACTCGCGCAGCAATCAGGCGCCTCCCAGATCCTGTGGGGTTGCAGCCGGCTGGGGACCGGGTGCAGGTAACCTGGGAAGTCTAGCAGGAAGGAGTTGCCGCCTTGGGCCCGCGGAGATCGCTGCCTGGTTGTCAGGCGCCCGGTTGCAGGTTCGCCCTCAGAGCCCCAGCTGAGAAACCAGCCTCTGGCTGTACCAGCGGGTTCCGAGGGCCACCGCCCCGGCGACAGCTGCCGCCAGCGCCAGCGCCACCAGCGGGTGGAAGACATTCTCGCCCAGAGGGAGCACCACCCCGATGGCGCAGCCCACGGCGAGTCCCCCGACCAGAGAACCGAGCGAGATGATCGGCAACCACACCGAGATCTGCATGGCCCGGGTCACCGGCGGCTCCTTCATCACCGCCATTCGGTCGCGCCGGATCACCGTCAGGGTCTGGACGTAGTTGAGACCGGGGGTGACCGTGAGGCCCACCACCGTGGCCCCGGACTTGATCCGCTCGAAGAACTCCCGCCGCACCCGGAACTGCTCCACGTTCTTGCCCACCGTGACCGCGATGGTGGCCAGGGTCGGCGTCGGGGAGATCCGGCTGGCCCCGACCAGAGGCCCCTGGAGGTTGCGCGGCTCGGCCTTGCGATCCGACCGGGCGGTCAGGAACGCAGGTGCTGTGATCGAAAGCGCGGTCCCGGCCATGACCACCGCCACGAGGACAATGACGATGCCGAGGAACAGATCGTGCTGGCCCATCTCCACCAACAGGCCCAAGACGGAGATGGCGACCAGGACCAACCCGGCCGCCAGCGAAGCGATTGCCAGCCGGCTGACCAAGCTTGGGGCGAGGCCCTCCAACAGCCCGCCGCGCCGCATGACCTCGTCGCGGCTGGGGGCCTGGGCGCGTTCCCGGACCGAGTTCCGCTGCTGGCTCTCGAGTCGGGCCTGCCGTCTTCGGAGCTCACGGCTCCCTGGGTTACGCATGGGAGAGTAAGGATCGCACGCGAGCCGGTGTGCGCGCGACCCGGGTCTTCTCACAAGGGGTCCCGAGCGAGCGCTGGGGCCCCAACCAAGGGCCGCCCTGGTGGCTTCCAGCTTCTCCAGCCCCGAGCCTCGCCGCTTCACCCGGGCAAGGCTCGGGGCTGACCAGGTGGGAGTGTGGTGGCCGCCGGGGGACTCGAACCCTCGACCTCACGGATGTGAACCGTGCGCTCTAACCAGCTGAGCTAGGCGGCCCCATGTCCGGCGCGCCCAGTCTAATAACTTCCGACGAAGCTCCGCCCCGTCCCAAGGGTCCTCGGGACAGCACCGTCGCTTCCGGCGCTCCGGGAAGGCCCTACGCGCCCGACGGGGAATCAGCCAAGCGAGGACTGAACCTGCTGGACGTTGTAGGGGAGCGCAACCGGCACCGAAATTGTGCCCACCGTGAGCGATGGCAGCTGTTGGACGGTAACCCCGTCGGACCAGAATCCCGCCGCCGTGACCAGGTAGTCGAGTTCCGCCAGAATCCGCCCACCCCGCTCGTCGACCTGAGGAATCCAGCGTGCAATCTCCGATCGGGTGCCATCAGGCCAGGACCAGACCACCGCTTGGGGGGCGGCCTGCACCACCCACACCACGTGTATCCCCTCGCCCGGATCGCCGTCGCCCAAGTCGGGCACAGTCACGTTGATGACCGCCTGCTCAAGCGCCGGCTCCGGTTGCAGGACTGGATCCACTGGCACCCCGACCACGTCCTGGCTCGGAGGGGTCGCCAGGATCTTCTCTGAGGGCAACTGTCTCTGCACCGCGGCCAGGAACCCGGGCGGGTCATAGCCCGGCCTGCAGGCGGAGGTGCTGGTCCCAGGAGGGCACGGATTTGGCTGCCTGGGCACCGAAACCGCTCCGGTGTACCGGACCATGCCAGGAGAGCCACAGGCTACCGTCCAGATCCAGCCGTTGTCAGCTAGTGGGGTTGAGTACAGGATCGGGACCCGCTGCCCGGCCAAGGTCCACAAGCTACCGTCCCAGGACCACCCCACGGACGAGATTCCGGTGGCCCACTGGGTGATGGTGTATGGGGAGCAACTGTTGGGCGCGGTCGGCACCTGGGTGATCCACAGATGCGATGCCGCCGGTCTGGTGGGAGCACCCGGCCCGGGGATCGCGACACATGCTCCGCCAAACGCGATCTCGCCGGCGGAGGCACTACAACCCAGCGTTGGACCCGGCCCCGGATAGGTCGCACGCACGACCAAGGGCAGAGATGTGGCGCCGAAGATCACTGCACCTGTACAAGTCGCTAGGACGATGCGGTATCGCAGGTCACGTACCTCCCAGCCCCTGGAGACCAAACCAGCCAACGGAGGACGTCAAATCTGGTTGTCTTGGTTATTAAGGCACCGTGGGCCAGGCGGGCTACCTCCGAT
>DATKSV010000022.1:0-5892 GCA_035531535.1 Candidatus Nanopelagicaceae bacterium
GGGCCATACACCCAGGTCTCCGGCACGTTCACAGTCCCGAGCCTTTACCAGGGGCAGACGAACACCTACCTGTCCGAGTGGGTGGGTGTCGACGGCTTCAACAACTCCGATCTGATCCAGGCGGGGATCCAGGAATCTCCGGTGCCCGGTAGCACGACCACCTTCTACCTCTTCCCCTGGTGGGAGATACTGCCCGCTACGGAGACTCCCATCACCACGATGACGGTGAACCCAGCAGATCAAGTCACCATCACGATCTCCCAGCTGAGCGGGTCCACTTGGACGATCACCCTCGACGACTCCACCGATGGGCAGAGCTTCACGACCAACCAGACCTACACCGGCCCGGGGGCTTCGGCCGAGTGGATAGTGGAGGCTCCGCAGGTGGGCGTGTCGATCAGCACCCTGGCGGATTACACCACCACCACCTTCAGCGGCCTTGGTGCCACCGGGCCCCAGATGGGCTACACCGAGGTAGTTATGGTGCAGAACTCTGTGCAGGTGTCCACCCCCTCCAATCTGGTCCCCGCAGGATTCTCAGTCGCCTACGGGAAATACCCTCCGGCTCCACCTTGAGTTGTACCGCGCCCTTACGGCTGTAGGTCTGAGCGGGGAGGGCGCGCACTCGGCGAGCTGTCGCTCGGGCGGGCTGATCAGGGGGCGTCCCGTTAGAATGTCCACGGCTGCAGGCGGGGCAAATTCTTCCACCTGTGATTCTGCCTCGGAAGGGAGGTTCCAGTTCACATGATCACGGTGCTGCACGCGGCTGGGCATCTCTTGGCCGACTCGGCGGGCGTTCCCCCCTGCGGCCGGACAGCTGCACCAGGAAGCACCGCCGTAAAGCTGGGGAGGTCCGTCGGGCCAGCCCAAGCGGGAAGCGTTTCGTGACCGCGGCCACTCGTGGCCGGGATGGACGGCCCACTCCTTCCCGAATCGCCGTGATCGGTGCCGGCCACGTCGGGCTGCCGACCGCTGCCGCCCTGGTCAGCCTGGGACACCGGGTGTGCTGTGCCGAGTCGGACCCCGAGCGCCTGGAGATCCTGCGCTCCGGCCGCGTCCCGATCTTCGAAGAGGGACTGCTGGAGGTGGTCGAGGAGGGACGTCGCGCGGGAAGATTGAGCTTCGTCGGTACGGCCGGGGAGGCGGTTCAGAGCGCGGAATTCACCTTTTTGTGCGTGCCCACCCCGGAGCGAAGCGACGGCTCTGCGGACCTCTCGTACCTGGAGCGGGCGGCGCAAGAGGCGGGGCCCCACCTGCGCAGTGGCGCGATCGTGGTCAACAAGTCGACGGTACCCATCGGTTCGACCCGGCTGGTGGAGCAGACCATCGCCCGCGGCGATGTCACCGTCGTGTCCAACCCGGAGTTCCTGCGCGAGGGCACCGCGGTGCAGGACAGCCTCCGGCCCGACAGAATAGTGGTGGGAGCCGACAACCAGGACGCGGCCGCGAGGGTCGGCGCGCTCTTCGCGTCCACCGGGGCGCCGCTGGTCGTCACCGACGCCGCCACCGCTGAGACCATCAAGTACGTCGCCAACACCTTCCTGGCGACCAAGCTCAGCTTCATGAACGCGGTTGCCGGACTGTGTGACGCCGTGGGCGCAGATGTCCGCGACGTGATCCTGGGGCTGGGCTACGATCGCCGCATCGGCTTCGATTTCCTCCGGCCCGGACCGGGCTGGGGCGGCAGCTGCTTCCCCAAGGACACCCATGCGCTGCTCCACATCGCCAACGAGGCCGGTTTCGACTTCCCCTTGCTGAGGACGGTGATCGAGACCAATGCCTGGCAGATCGGTCGGATGGTGGGGAAGCTGGAGCGAGCGCTGCGGGACGAATTTCAACTGGCGGACTCAGAGCCCGCCCTGCCCGGGCGAACGGTGGCCGCCTGGGGGCTGACCTTCAAGGCGGGCACTGACGACCTCCGGGAGTCGCCGGCGCTACGGGTCGTCTCTCAGGTGTTGGCTGAGGGAGCGGCGGTTCGGGCCTTCGATCCGACGCTCCCCTCCGGCGACCCCGCGGAGGGGGCGCCAGAACCGCTTCGGCGGGAGTGGCGGTCTCTCGGCTTTCCTGAGTCGCAGCTGGACCGCCTCACGGTCTGCGGCACTAGCCTAGCCGCCTGCGACGGCGCGGCTGCGCTCCTGGTTCTGACCGAGTGGGAGGAGTTCCGCGCCGCGGACCTGCACGCCGTCCGCGACCATCTGCTGGCGCCGGTGATCGTTGACGCTCGCAATCTCCTCGACCCCGGAGCCGCGCGGGCAGCGGGCTTTCGGTACGTCGGAGTCGGCCGTCCATGAGGGTTGTGGTGACTGGCGGAGCGGGCTTCCTCGGATCCCACATCTGTGAGTACCTGGCCGCTCGCGGCGACGAGGTGGTGTGCGTCGACGATTTCTCGACCGGAGCGCGCTCCAATCTGGGCTCCTTGCTGGCCTCTGCCCAATTCACCCTGATCGAGGCCGACATCTCCAAGCGGCTCCCGGTCGAGGGCCGGGTGGACGCCGTGATGAATATGGCCAGCGCCGCCTCCCCGGTCGACTATCTGGCGAGGCCGCTGCAGACACTTGAGGTCGGCAGCACCGGTACCAAACGGTGTCTGGAGCTGGCCGCGCAGCACTCGGCCCGGTTCCTGCAGGCGTCGACCAGCGAGGTCTACGGAGACCCATCCCGCCACCCCCAAGTCGAGGACTATTGGGGCAACGTCAACCCGATCGGTCCCAGGAGCGTCTACGACGAGGCCAAGCGGTTCTCCGAGGCCCTCAGCATGGCCTGGCGGCGACTCGGCCTGGTCAACGTGGGGATCGCCCGCATCTTCAACACCTACGGGCCCCGCCTGCGTCCCGGCGACGGCCGAGTCGTCTCCAACTTCATCTGCCAGGCACTCCAGGGCCAGGAGCTGACGGTATACGGGGATGGCGAGCAGACCCGAAGTCTCTGCTATGTGGAAGACGAGGTCCGTGGTCTAGTCGCGTTGCTCGATAGCGACCTCCCGGGGCCGGTCAACGTGGGCAACCCCGACGAGTACACCATCAACCAGTTGGCGCACAAGGTGGTCGCGCTGTGTCAGAGTGACAGCGCTATAGTCCACCGCCCGCTGCCCGCCGACGACCCCACGCGCCGGTGTCCTGACATCTCGCTGGCCAGATCCCAGCTCCACTGGGAGCCAAAGGTGACACTCGACGACGGTCTGCAAAGGACTGCGGCTTGGATGCGCGTGCGGCTGGGTCTGGCCCAGACCGCGGTGGAATAGGGAGTTCAGAAGATGAGAGTCACAGCCCGCCCGACCTCCTATCCGGGAGCGGCCGATGGGCGCTGAGGTGGGCCCGAGCCCAGCCGCATCGCCCGGGATCCTCTCGGTCATCGTCCCGGTCTTCAACGAACGCGCCACGGTCGCCGAGATCCTGCGCCGGATGCGCCGGGTGGAGCTTCCCCTGCAGCTGGAGATCGTGGTGGTGGACGACGGCTCTACCGACGGCAGCGACCAGATTCTGGCAGCGCTGCAGGACTCGACTGTGAAGTTCATCAAGCAGCCGGTCAACCGCGGGAAGGGGGCAGCGATCAGAGCCGGCCTCAAGGCCGCCCACGGTGACCTGATCCTGATCCAGGATGCTGACCTGGAATACGACCCCGATGAGTGGCCGCACCTGCTCGAGCCGATCCTGAAAGGCAAAGCGGACGTGGTCTACGGAAGCCGCTTCACTGGCGAGCGCAAGAACATGATGCCCCTGCACTGGATCGGCAACCGGGTGCTCTCGCTGGCGACCAATGTGCTCTACGCCACGACTCTGTCGGATATGGAGACGTGCTACAAGCTCTTTCGCCGCAGCGTTCTGGAGGGCATCACTCTCCGCGCCAATCGCTTCGACTTCGAGCCCGAGGTGACGGCCAAGGTCCTGCGGGCAGGGTATCGCATATACGAGGTCCCCATCTCGTACGCCGGCCGCGAGGTCTCCGAAGGCAAGAAGATCACCTGGCGGGACGGGATCGTGGCGCTCTGGACGCTAGCGCGCTGTCGTTTTGGTCCACTCTGACCTCTTGCGCCAAGGCCGGTCCCTCTCGCGCAGATCGGTTGCGCCAAAGGAGGCGCAGTACTCCCTGTTCTGATGGGTGTGCCCGCTGGCCCCTGGCGGAGATCGCCCGGACTCGCGGTTCGCGCTGGACCATCGAAGCGCAGGCCGCCCTGGCCAACGTCGAGACCCGTCTCGACCACCGTGAAGTCCCAAGCCCAGCGGCAGGCACAGGTCAACTCGGCAACCCTCTTGCGGCGGGGGACGCCCCCTGGCGGATCAGCATCCGTCCCCGGCTGCCTCTCATAAGCGGGTGTGGGGACCGTTACTTTCCAAGTTGGCCAAGGTCGGCCAAAGTGGAAATCTCTTCCCCCAGGCGTGTGAGACTGGGTTGTCGCCCCCGTAGCGGCGCAGGGGCATGGGAGCCGCTTGCCTGACAGGTTGCCCCATCAGTCGGGCGACACGGTGAGCCAAGGGCAGGTGCTAGAGCCGGTCTCTCGCCCTTGCCTGGGGGCCCCAACGTTGGAGCCGAGTGCCCTCTCAGGCACAACCCACCACGGTCCCAGGTGGAACGGCGCTTCCCCATCGCCTTCGCCGCCCGGCGAAGTTGATGCGTGTGCCGGCCGGTCTTGCGACCGGTCCTGGACGGACGCTTCGCTCCTGGGAGCGCCCGTGCCACGGCAGGGCGAAGCCTGCTCGAGAAGCCCAAGGCGCGTCTGGCGATGACACACGCCGCGCCTTGATCCACCGACACTCCGTGCACCCCGGCATAGTTCGCCTGTCCTAAGACAGAGGTCCAGGCCGGGTTCACGGGGACGTGCCTGATCCCCTCGCGAGCGCATCTGCCGGCCAGGGTGGTCAGGATCTGGTTGTACGAAAAGCTCGAGAGCAGGCGAGCCAGCCGGCGCGGGAGATAGCGCAGGCCCGCCCGCGAGCGGGAGAAGTCGAGGTCCTCATGGGCGATCGCCGCTCCTTCCGACCTGGCGACAGCAACCAGCCCCGCCACCGCCACCCCGATCGCGTCGGCATCGTGATGGGCTTCCCCGGTGAGCGGAAGGACGATCTTCCCCCAGGCGGTCGGGTTCCCCGACCGGTTCACCAGCGACCACGCCAGGTGGTCGGGGTTGATGTCCACTCCCAGCATCAAGCGGCTGGGCTCAGGCCAGGGCAGGTCGACTGGCGCGAAGCTCGCTCCCACATACCACCCACCGGTGCGCTCCCTCCAGAAGACCCGCACGCTCAAAGGACCAGAGGCCAGCTTCGCCTTGTACGGCGTGGATGGTGGGCGCTTCACCCCGGGCCCAGAGCCGCTTGCCCAGGCCGCAGTAGCTTGTTGCCACCTGGCCCGAGCGGAGGCCGCGCTCTCCGACGGTTCGAGCACCCGGGCGAGGCCGGCCCGGCGGCTCGACTTGTTGCGGTTGCGTTCCCGGCCGGCGCAGAAGCCCTCCAGATGGATCTCCGCCCACTCGGCTCCGCCCGAGAGTTCCCTGAGCTTGCCGACAGCTGGGATGCGCAGGCGCAGAGCGTCGGCTTTGCCATCATCTGAGAGCCGGACCCGGGCCGAAGGATTGCCGCCGGGGAAACCCACGTCGCCCTGGCAGAACCACTGGCCGCCGCGTGCCCTCTCCCACACCCCCCGCCACTCCTGGTGGCTCGTATAGTCATGGGTCTTTGACCGGGAACCAGCCCGGGCGAGTCGGGCGCTCCCGAAGCAGACCCGAACCCCGCCGCTCTTGAGCCGCTCCTCCAGCTTCCCGCAGCGGCAGATGAGCCGGGATCTCCTGCTGGCCAGGCCATGGCGCTTGCCGATAGCCCTCCGCGAGGTGCCGCGCTGGGCCCTGGCCAGCTGAGTGGCCGTCTCCACCAGCTGCTCACGGGAGCGCTCCAATGAGAA
>DATKSV010000023.1:0-2810 GCA_035531535.1 Candidatus Nanopelagicaceae bacterium
GCGCAGCCTGGGGTCCCTGCTTTGCACCTGGGCGGAGCGGCGCCGGGTGGTGGCAGCTCAGCTGAGGTCGGGGAGCGCCTCGGACAAGCCCATCTCGCCGGCGGTGGTGCAGCGGGCCTTGCGCACCCTGCCCAAGGGACACGGGGAGGTGCGGCTGCGCGCGGACAGTGGCTTCTACAGCGTGACCTTCCTGGCCTGGTGCCGGAAGCATCGGTTGAAGTTCTGTGTGGTGGTACCCCGCTACCGGACGATCTGGGAGGCACGGCGGCATATCGCCCCCAACAGCTGGCGCGCGGCCAAGGAGATGGCCGGAGCAGAGGTGGCGGAGATGCCATTTGTGCCCACCGGTTGGGAGGGGAAGCCGCTGCGGCTGCTGGTGCGGCGGGTACGAGTGGAGGCCGGTGAGATCTCCCAGAGCCCTCGCAGCCGCCGGCGGAAGACCATCCCCCAGCAGCAGTTGCGGTTGGCGCTCAGGGGTGCGGTCAGCCACACCTATAGCTACTCCTTCATGGTCACCGACATGGAGGGGAACGCGGTGGAACTGGAGCACTGGCAGCGGCGGCGGGCTCACATCGAAGAACGGATCAAGGATCTGAAGCTGGGTTGTGGTTTGTTGCACCTTCCCCTGCGCAAGCGGCGTGCCAACTACGCCTGGCAGACGGCCGCCGTGATCGCCTCCAACTTGACCGCCATGCTGTCTGCGGTCAATGTCGCCCGCGAACGGCAGGTGGCCCAGGAAGCCGCAGGCGGAACTCTCAGCGCCGAGGTGCTCGGAGCAGTCGGGCAGTCACATAACACTGAGGTGCTGCGGCGCTGGCTGCTGGCGGTGCCGGCTCGTCTGGTGCGCAAGTCCCGCCAGCTCCGGCTACGGCTGGCCCAGGGGATGATGCACAAGCAGGAGTTCTGGGCGCTGCACTACCACATCATCAACCTGGCTCCGGCAGGGTAGCCTCCCAAACGCTCCCGCCGGCCGGCCACTTTGGCATCGTCAATTTCAGCACGCCTTCGCGTAGTGTCGGCCACCTCTCTGCCCTCCCCAACGGTGCCTCCGAAGACCATCGGGCCAGGTCGCCTTCACCTCCACCGACCCTGGCGGGCCCGCCTGCCGTCCGCAATGCCCGCTGGCACGGCCCCGACCGGCTTACTCACTGATCCAGGTCTGACACATGTTGGTGAAGATGATGCGGCCCACAAAAGTGTCCTCAGTTGTCGGGTCCAGCGCGTCCGGAGCGTTGGGGATCCCGACCGTGATCGTGCCGCCGTTCTCCACCTTGGGGGTGGTCTTCGCCGCCGTCGGCACGGTCATGGATACGGTGAGCAGAACGGCGCCAGCGGCAATCAAGGCAGCGGCCCTTAGCCTCCTAGGGAAACGCGTAATGATGTTCATGATCTCCAGCTGACCTCCTCTACCTCGACAGGATGTCGCAGCAGTGCCGCAACGGTTTTAGGACCAATCCCGCTCGCGTCAGCACCAGTGCTGAGTCGACCGGAATCGGCAAAAAGGGAAGGTTCCGGGACCGCCCAGCGGAGTCCCCACCGATGAACTTGGAAAAGCGCGCCCGTGCAGCCCGGCGTAGTGCGGGTGGAGCCGGCTCCAGGTGGGATCGCAGCGATCGACGCACGTACCACGCGTGGCTCCTCCCCTTGCCCCACTTACGGCTCCGCGGCCGCGCCGCCAATCGAGACGGGAGCCCTGCCAAACCCCCAGGACTCCGATCGCAGGCCGACTGTATACCATGCACCAGGGGCCTGTAAAGACGATCGAGCCCCGGTCAGGTTCCTTAGCTGACGGACAACGGACTCCGATGAAGGCCAGTCTGGTCTCCCGCTTGAGCGGCTCAGGCGATCCCCCTGCCGCCCGCCTCACACCGGGTCGGTGGCGGCAACGAGGCTGGCTCACGCCGTTCCTCAAGCGGCCCGGGCGGCTGTCCAGCCGGCCGTCTGAGATCCGTTGGGCCCCCGCGAGTTCTCGACCGGTCGGACCCCTCCCGGACCCCTCCGGCGTCGAGAGCCGCCAGTCTCCCGCCCTGGTGGGATCCGGAAGCCGGGTAAGCGGGATCGTCAGTGAAAGAGTTTGGCAGGGTTCGGTTGGTACATCTCACGCCACACGCCAATGTCGACGGTCGCTACCCGGGCTGAGCGTGGCACCCCGGAGGCGGCACTTGACGGCGGTGACTTCCCTGCCAGGACCGGGAACCGCTCAGGTGGAAGCAGGTTCACCAGTGACAGGCCGTGAAGTATCGAGACCGCACGTGATTAGGACAGGACGGAATGGCTGCTCTGGTTGAGGCGGCGGACGCGGCTCCCGAATCTAAGAGCGGCATCAGTCTGGAGCGACTGGATGCTGAATTATTTCTGCCGGATCGCGCCGACAACGCACTCAAACGCGCCATCATGGCGAAGCGTATCTATGACTGTCGTGAGGACCTCCGGCGGGATGAGCGGGAGCTCGCCCGCGATCTTGGCATCAGCCGACTCCGGTTCGACAGGCGCTGCTCACGCTTCAGCACGAAGGCCTGGTGCGCCCCGTGCCACCACGCGGCGTTTCCGTAGTCCGCCAGTGCAAGTCCGAGGTAATCGAGATAGTGCTGGCCAGCGCAGTCTGGTCGAGTCACTCAAGATCCATATGGGCGCGATCCGCACCCGCACCATGCGGGAGCGCGACCACATGAAGTGCTCACCGCCAGCACACCTGCGCATCCTGGAGGCTCCCGAGGCCCGCGATTCTGACGGGCGGGATCACCACGCTCGCCAGCATGGGCTCAACCTGGCCACCCATCTCGAGCGCTTCGTCGACTACCTGGAGTATG
>DATKSV010000024.1:0-4017 GCA_035531535.1 Candidatus Nanopelagicaceae bacterium
CACCGTCCCGTAGTTGCCGCCGTAGTCGTGGAAGGCCGCGATGTCGAAGTAGTTGCCGCCGCCCGCTGCGTAGATCCCGCTGAGCCAGGTCGGGGTACCGCCCGAGTCGTTGATGCTGCCGCCGTCGATCACCTTGACGCCGGGGTGGGGGCTTGCCTTGACCGCGTTGTAGCCGGGGATCAGGATGTCGGTCACGTACTGCTGGGGCGAGTTGACCGTGAGCGACTGCCCGCCGTCCGGTTCGTTCCACATCTCGACCGCGTTGATCTGGCCGCCATAGCGAGCCATGAAGGCCGACACGAAGGCGCCGAAGTCGGCCGCTGGCGGAAACGCGTCATAGCCCCCAGCCCAGGCCGGGGTGTAGTCCAGGACGGGCTGGATCGTCAGGCCGTGACTCAAGGCTGAGGCGAAGATGAAGTCCGCGCGCGACCAGTCATAGACCCCGCGCTGAGGCTCGACCAGGAACCACGGGATCTCCAGCCGCACGTTGGCCACGTGCAGCGAGGCCGCCAGCGCCATCTCGGTGTCGATGCGCCCGGTCGGATTAGTGGTGGTGCAGGTTGCCGCCGTCGGACAGAACCAGCCGTCAGGGTTGGCCCCCAGGTACTGCCAGGGCCGCGCCGACGGTTCCACGTTGATCCCGCCGGGGATCACGGTGGAGGGGGTGGCCCGCAGTGGGAATGCCGAGGCCTGAAGGGTGGCCGCAGCGAGCGCGGCAATGACCGCCACCGCCAACGCCAGTTTGAACTCTCCGGCCGCTAGCACGCCCAGCGTCTTCTTCACGCCTTGACGCCGTAGCCCGCGTGAGCCACTCTCGCGGTCCCATGGCTGGCCGGGAGGACATCCCCGCGCTGGAGCCGGGCGCCGCTCGGACGCAGCAGCGTCACCGACTCGTGGACGTGCTCGATCTGGACCTCGCCCGGGGCCAGGTCGGGATGCTTGGACACGGCGACCGTGCCGGTGGTCCCGCTCCACATGTCGAACTTCTCGAAGTCGCACGTCACCTGACCACCCCAAATCGGTACGGGAATCTCGTGGATACCCACGGCCTCGAAGCCCCGGGCGTCGGGCGTGTGCTGGTTCTGGGTACCCACGTGGTGGGGGGCGCAGAGTTTGATCGAGGCATTGAACCGGGAGTCAACCCACGCCATCACCTCGTCCGTGGTGGTGATCGGCGCATCGAAGGTCGCCTCTCCGAGCTCGTGCAGGATCACGTTCAGCATCGCCACGAATCCGGCCACGACGGAGGGCTTCGCCGCGAACCCGAGCGACCACTCGGTCGGGATGAGGCTCATGGCCACCAGGACGCCCTTGTAGTGGATGCCTCCCCCGTGGTGATCCTGGAGCCCCTTCGCGCTCGCTGGCGCCTCCGGGTGGCTGAGGTCGATCGGTCCCCCGCACACAAAGCAGCCGCCCGAGGTCTGGGACATGAGCCACTTGCGGGTGGCGATGTAGATCTCGCTGTCGCTGCGCTTGGGATGGGGTGCGGTCCAGAGGTGGGCGACCTCGCCAACCGTCTCCGCGTGCGATCCGGGTTCGGGTGCGTCAGTCATTTGAACACTCCTGATTGAGCGATGACCAGCAGCACCCACGTCAGCGCCAGTGCGACCAGCAGCCAGCTAAAGAGATGCATCAGTGGCCTCCAAGGAAGTGCAGGATGGGGCTTGGGTCAATCCAGGTCATGAGGCGGAACGCCGCTGCGCCGGCCAAGAACGGAGCGGTCCACTTGGCGATGCGTAGGGGCTTGCCGAATCGCTTCATGAACTCCAGGCGGGCGTGGGCCTCCACGTAATCCTTCGCATCCTGGAGCTTCTTCTGTTCGGTGCGGTGGTCGATCATGTCGCGCAACACCGCCTCGTTGGCCGCGAGCTCGACGAGGACGGGCGCCTTGTCGGCAAGTTCCAACAGGTTCGGGCTTTTCTTGGCTAGCTCCACAAGCGCGTCCACGCTCCCGTTGAGGTTCAGCTTCTCCAGGCGGGTGTCAAGCCGTACAAGGCGGCCCTCGATGCCGGTCAGCCGCTCGGCGGTGGTTGCCACCCTACGCGTCCTTCAGCGCCGGAAGGTCGGCCTTCAGCGCGGCGAGGTTCAGCACCGGCCCCTTGCCAGCCTCTTGAAATTCACTAGAGAGAATGGCCCAGCACTCGTCGCCGTAGGTCTGCCACCAGGACCACGTGGCGCGCTGCACGAGGCCCCACGTGATCGCGTAGAGCCAGTTCGCGTCGTAGCCGGCCAAAATCACACAGTGACCACCAATAAGGGGCGAAGAGTCCACCACGGTCCACGGCTGCCCCGCCCCGAACTGCTGTTCGGCTGACTGGGGGAGTTGCACTCCGACGAACGCGCAGCCGAAGAGATCGATGCAGTTTTTCACCGCGTCGGCGTGCTGCGGGTGGACCGGCGCGTACCCGTCGATCTTGCCGCCGAACATGCCTTTGGTCCGCCAGGTCTCGAGGAACGACGCCTCAACCAGCCCTGTGTCCTGGCCCCCGGTGAGGCCGAAGTACGTGCTCTGGATCACGGCATCGGCAGGAACGGCTTCCTCAAGGTTGACCTCGGCCGCCCAGGTCTGGCGCGCATGAACTGCGCCGCCCACGACACAATCACCGAACCGGTCATTGAGCGCCATCGGGTAGCTGGGTACCTTGTCGAAGTAGTCGACTCGGGCGGGCGGAGGCGCCAGAAGCGCGGGCGCATAGACTGCCATGTCCTTTAGGTCGACCGGGCAGCGCGGGGATAGCTTCCCCAACTTGAGTCCGGCGAAGTCGGTCACGCGAGATCCTTGGAGACCTTGGCCGCTACCACAGTGACCTTGGCGTCGAGTGCCGCGATGGCGGCCAGCACGGGCGCCAGATCGGTGGCCGGGAGCGGAGTGCCCTTGAGGATCTGAGCGGCCGCCTGTTGGAGCTGACCGAAGTCCAGATCGCCAGATCCGGGGTTGCCGACGTTGGTCACCTCGGGCATCCGGTCGAGGGTCGCCTGGTCGATGTAGAGCGGCGCCGACTGGCCGCTCAGCGCATAGAGGCTGCCGAGCTCGGCCGGGGCTGGAATCCAGCGCTTCAGCACACCGTCAGTGATGTAGGCGGCGCCTTTGCCGTGCGGGTCCGCATAGCCGGCCGGGTAGGTGGCGGGGTTGCCTACGACTACTTTCATGGTGTCGTCTCCTGTGGTGGGCGCCCCTGTGATGAGCGGAATGGAGCACGCGGACGCATCTACGTCGATGCCGGCGAACGTGAATGAGTTGGCGTACTGCCAGCCATCGAGGGCAGCCGGGAGCGCGGGGATGGGGTTCAAGGAGCGCTGGATGTAGTTGGCGAGAAATCCCGCGTCCGCTGCCGGGCGGTAGGTGTCGAGCGTGGCCTGGACGCCGTAGGCGACGCTCTGGAACCCGTGGGCCCGCAGGTCCTGGCACCAGAGGCGGAAGTACGTCGTGCCGGGCATCGAGCCTCCCTCCAGATCGCCCATGACCGGACCGGAGTGCCACCCGTAGGCCGCCATCACCTGGCGGGCGTGTCCGATCACCGGATAGGCGGGCCCGAATACGTACACCGGCAGGATGCCGAACCCGGCGTCCTGGATGGCCCGGCAATAGGCCGGGGTCCAGAGGTTGGGGGTTACCTGGGTGTCGTAAACGTAGGCCAGGCAGCCCGAGGCTCCGGCTGATCGCAGCGCCGCGATCCACTTCTGGACGTCGGCGGGCGGAAAGGCGGCGTCGAGAAGGTGTGCCAAATTCAAACCTCTTTCGGGCTGGACGTGCTATAAGACGTGGAGTGAGGCAGCGCGAGGACAAGGCGGAAGATCAGACGATCAAGCGCTATGAGCGCCTGTATCGCCGCGTCCGCGCTCAGGGCCGCGCCGCCCTCAGCCTTGCCGCCGTCGCCCTGGTGCTTGGAAGTGGTCTACTCGGGGTTGCGGTCTACTCGGGACTGCACAGTCCTGGCGGGGTATCGCTGGTCTACAAGGCTGGGGCCTCGTCGTCTGCGCCGACCGCTAGCCCCACGACTTCTACCGTGACCGTGA
>DATKSV010000025.1:0-2013 GCA_035531535.1 Candidatus Nanopelagicaceae bacterium
CTGTGCTCTACCACCTTGCGAAGATGCGGGGCCAGCGCTACGGTTTCCGGGGCGGACAGATCTGCACGCCCTACAGTGACGGCGCGGTGGACCCGGCGGGAGCACGCGTCCGCACCAACTCACACGACGACATGGCGTTCGTCGGGCGGGTCTCGGAACTCGTCGGCGCTTCAACGTGGTCGCGTGGAGAGCCGGATGCTCGGGAACGGGCACGTCCGGTTCGGAGGGCGGGGGCGGGAAGCCCTGCGGCCGGAAGGCCGTAAGGCGTCCCGTCATCGACCCTACACTTGCCCCTGGATCAGACGTCTGCCAACTGGATCTTCTAGCCTGAGGATTTCAGCAAGGAGCTGAACAACTGGGTGTCCCAGTTGCGGAAATGCCCTCCTGGTAAGGGAAAATGTGGGTGTTCACGACCACCATTCCCACCTGGGAGGGCATCACCTTGAGAGTGAAGTTTAGCGACCGGCCGCGGCTTGGTGTTAGGGCAGATGGAACGGGGCTGGTGGGCCATGCCGGGAGCCGGCTCCTGGCCGAACTGTCAGAGCGCAGCGGGCTGGACCAGGGACTCTCGAAGGCGCTGTCTCCGCTGGTGAAGCGGCGGCGGCGGCACGACCCGGGACGGGTGCTGGTGGACCTGGCGGTGACCCTGGCGGACGGCGGAGAATGCATCGCCGACCTGGCCACTTTGCGGCAGCAGCCTGATCTCTTCGGGCAGGTGGCCTCGACCCCCACCGCCTGGCGGGTGCTGGACTCGATCGAGGAGCCGCTGCTGGAACAGCTGCAGCTGGCCCGGGCCAGGGCGAGAGCCCGGGTGTGGGCCTCGGGGATGGCTCCCCAGCGGGTGACCCTGGACTTCGACTCCACCCTGGTGGAGGTGGAATCCGAGCACAAAGAAGGGGCGGCTCCGAACTGGAAGCGCGGCTTCGGCTTCCACCCTTTGCTGGTCTATCTGGACCAGACCGGGGAGGCGCTGGCGGGCCGGCTGCGGCCCGGGAATGCCGGGGCCAACACCGCCTTGGACCATGTGGAGTTGCTGGACGCAGCGCTGGCCCAGCTGCCCTGGCCGACCCGGAAGGAGGACCCGGAGCAGGGGCTGGAAGTGCTGGTGCGCTCGGACTCGGCGGGGGCCAGCCACGGCTTCGTGGGCGCGATCGCCGAGCGGGGGCTGGAGTACTCGGTGGGCTTCGATGTGACCGAGTCGGTGCGGGAGGCGATCCGGCAGCTTTCCGAGACGAGCTGGGAGGTGGCGATCACCAAGGAGATGGAGGAGAGAGAAGGGGCCGAGGTGGCCGAGATCACATCTTGGCTCGACCTCTCGTTATGGCCCAGTGGTTCCCGGGTCTTGGTGCGCCGGGAGGAGCCCCATCCCGGCGCCAGCTACAACCTCTTCGACCCCCACGGCCTGCGCCACCAGGCTTTGATCACCAACTCCAGGGACCCTGACATCGCCTACCTGGAGGCCCGCCACCGGCTCCACGCCAGGGTGGAAGACCGGATCAAGGAGGCCAAGGAGTGTGGCCTTGGCAACTTCCCCTGCTCCAGCTTCCAGGCCAACCGGGTCTGGCTCTTGCTGGTGCAGATGGCCCAGGATCTGCTGGCTTGGGCCAGGCAGCTTTGCCTCCCCGGTGAGTTCTTGGAGGCCGCCCCGAAGCGACTGCGCTACCAGCTGCTCCACGTGGCCGGACGGCTGGTGCGCAGCGGCCGGCGGACCACTCTGCGAATCGATGCCCGCTGGCCCTGGGCGGCGGAGCTGGCGGTGGCGTTCACCCGCCTGCGATCCCTACCGCTGACCAACTGACACAACCGTGGCGAGCGGCCCGGTCTCGATGTCTTGTACCGGCATGCCCCGGCTACCAGAAACGGTCCCGTCTCACTGATTGCGGCCCGGTTCGGCACGTACCCGCCGGCTCCAACTGGCGCCTGCCGACCCTGACCCGACCCATCCACCCCGCTGAGCCGAGTCTGCTGTCCCTTCACCAGGATTCCCTGCCCCTTACCGAAATTTTGAGGCTA
>DATKSV010000026.1:0-6819 GCA_035531535.1 Candidatus Nanopelagicaceae bacterium
AGGGCAGCCACCTAAGTGGCGCAAGACCCGAAACGGCGACGGCAACCTTGGCAGAGTCCAGGTCGGGAAAGACCGCTCGTCCCCACCGGGTGTTACTTGTGGGCACTCAATAGGAACGGTTGACCGCGTCCCACAGGGCGGCGGGTTCAGTTCGGACGAGGTTGTAGACTTCGGCAATGGCTTCCAATGCACCCATGGAACCGGGCGTGGCCGAGATCGCTGAGATTCTCTACCAGGCGCTGGCTGCGGCCGGCCACGCCGGTTACTGTCCGGCCCGGTTGGGTCCCATCTACGACGAGGGATCGAGCCGATGGGGCAGGCCCGATCCGGCCTGGGCTTGCACCTGCGGTCGCGACAAGGCGCTCGCCAGGTACGAGTCCTGGAGGCACGCCCGGTGATTCCCGGCTCAGGGTCTCTCGCCGCGGGTCCAACCAAGGTTCGTAACCTCTGTTTGGAACCCGTGACTAGGGGGCCGGCGCCGGCCCCCTGAAAGCCCGTGCTGGTCAGCTCGCTGGGCTACCGAACCGACCTCATGGTGCGCCAACTGGCCGGCTCGGTGATCAGCGACCGCGGGGCCCATCTGGTCGTGCGATCGCCTGGCAATCCGGACTTCTATTGGGGCAACTTCCTGCTCCTCGCCGGTGCGCCCAAGCCAGGGGAAAGTGAGCGCTGGCTGACCGCCTTCGGGAGCGAGTTTCCCGATGCCCGGCATGTAGCGATTGGCGTGGATGTCGCTGATGGAGACCCTGGGGCGGTGACTGAGCTGATTGCCGCTGGACTCGCGGTTGAGGTCGACACCGTGCTGGCGGCCCGTTCTCTTTTGGAGCCGGCATCACCCAACCGACAGGCGACCTATTACCCATTGCGCACCGCTGAGGATTGGGGCCAGGCCAGCGCCCTGCGCCGGGCGGTGGCGACGGCCGAAGGCCTCGACTCAGCGGCTCACCAGCGCTTCCTCGAGCGTCAGATCGACGAGGACCGGCGACTGGTCGGGGCTGGCCACGGACACTTCTTCGGCGCGTTTGCTTCCGGCCAGCTGTTGGCACTTCTGGGCCTGGTGACCGATGGCACCGGGGTGGCCCGCTTCCAGAGCGTCGAGACCCATCCTGATCATCGTCGCCAAGGCCTGGCGAGCACGCTGGTCTACCAGGCGGGGCGGTATGGCCTGCGGGAGATGGGGGCACGTAACCTGGTCATAGTCGCCGATCCCAGCG
This sequence comes from Candidatus Nanopelagicaceae bacterium, assembly GCA_035531535.1. GTDB lineage: Bacteria > Chloroflexota > Dormibacteria > Aeolococcales > Bog-877 > AG-12. The sequence continues at coordinate 1,215 of DATKSV010000026.1, forward strand.
GCCCGGCCATCAGGATCTATCGGGCCATCGGGTTCCTTGAAACCGAGCGGCAGGTGGGCCTGGCCCGTCCGGCTTCAGCCTTGCCAGCGGCAGCAGAGCCGTTGCGGTCGCCACCCGGGTCTCGGCCCACCCTGGTTGGGCGTTGAAGCTTCGCGCCACTCCGGGCTTGGGGTGGGGAGAGTGCTTGGTCTTTGCCGCTTCGCGGTTCGCGGCCGCGAGGGCTCCGGGCGTGCTCCCTAAGTAGAATGGACTCCCCGGGTGGTCCGGACTCGGCCGGATCGGTAATCCGCGCCGTCCAAGTTTGCCGCAGGGCTGCTCGGCGTACCTCAGCCTCGCCTGACTGGTTGTCACGGAGCCAGCTCAAGGAGAACCGCGGTGGCACACATCGACTTGGCTCACGTGCGCTACGACCTGCCGGATGGCAGGCCGCTGCTCAGCGATGTGTCCTTCCGGCTTGCCAGCGGCACCAAGACTGCCCTGATCGGGCCAAATGGGACTGGCAAGACCACCCTGCTGCGGATCATGGGTGGCGACCTTCGGGCCGTGGGCGGCAGCCTCAGCCGGACGGGAACGCTGGCGGTGATGCCACAAGCCATTGGCAAGCTGGAGCAGCCCGCCTCCGTCCGAGAGCTCTTGGCGTCGGTGGCTCCGGATCGGGTCCATCGGGCGGCCGCGGCCTTGCGGGCGGCCGAGGCTCTCCGCGACCTTCGGAGCGATGAGCAATCTCATCTGGCGTTCGCCCAGGCGCTGGCGGATTGGGGCGACGCGGGTGGGTACCAGGCGGAGGCCGTCTGGGACAAGGTCTGCCAGGCTGCCCTCGGGCTGGCTCTGGACGAAGTCACCGAGCGGGATGTACGCACCCTCTCGGGAGGGGAGCAGAAGCGACTGGTGCTGGAGGCACTCCTGCGCGGCGAGGCCGACATTCTCCTGCTCGACGAGCCGGACAACTTTCTTGACGTGCCCGCCAAGCGCTGGTTGGAAGGGCGGATTCAAGAGAGTGCCAAGACGATTCTCCTGGTCTCGCACGACCGCGAGCTGCTCTCCCAGACAGCCGAGCGGATAGTCACTCTCGAGAGCGGGCGGGCCTGGGTCCACGGCGACCGCTTTGTCACCTACTCCCAGGCGCGCTCGGCTCGGCTCGACCGGCTCGAAGAGCTCAATCGAAGGTGGTTGGAGGAGCGCGACAGGCTCCGGTCCATGGTCAGGCGCCTGGGTGAGCAGGCGCGCATCTCGCCCGACATGGCCTCGCGTTATCGGGCGGCCCAGACCCGGCTGCGCAAGTTTGAAGAGATGGGTCCACCGGAGAGCCCCCCCTCCGACCAGAAGGTGCAGATGCGTCTGCGTGGCGGACGAACTGGGGTCAAGGCCTTGAGCTGCGTCGAACTAGAGCTGGTCGGTCTGGTGGGGCCGTTCAGCCTCGAAGTCTTCTACGGAGAGCGGCTCGCGGTCCTGGGCTCAAACGGGTCGGGAAAGTCTCGATTCCTGGAGTTGCTCGCCCAGCAAGGCCCTGCGGGTTCGCCAGGTAGCAGCCAAGACACGCTCCCCCGGAGCCGAGGTCCGGTGCCGCATCAGGGCCGCTGCCGGCTGGGGGCCCGGGTCGTGCCGGGCTACTTCGCCCAGTCCTACGAGCTCTCTGCAGCCGACGACAACTCGCTAGTTGAGATTCTCTTCCGGAAGTGCTCGTTGCAGCGCGGCCCGGCGGTCTCATCCTTGGCGCGTTACGAGCTGGAGCTCCAGGCGGACCAGACGCCAGCGACTCTCTCCGGCGGCCAGCTGGCCCGGTTCCAGATCCTGCTGCTAGAGCAGTCAGGAGTGACCCTGCTGTTGTTGGACGAGCCCACCGGCAACCTGGACCTGGTCAGCGCCCAGGCTCTGGAGGATGGTCTAAGGGCCTACCACGGAACCGTGATCTCGGTCACCCATGACCGCTGGTTCGCCCGCTCCTTCGACCGCTTCTTGGTCTTCGACGAGGACGGGGTCGTCCGGGAGGTTCAGGAGCCGATCTGGGAGACGGGGCGCGCGCCGCGGCCCAGTTGAGAGGGCGGCGGCGGCGGCCAATCTTCCGCAGCGCACGCTGCCGGGAGTGCCTTGGGCGGCACTGGCGGCGCTGTTCCGGCGAACTGGCGCAGTGCACCTGGCGGTTGTCCGTAAGCGGGGCCTGAGGTGGTTTAGGAGACGGTCAGAACCGCAGGTCATGCGGTCGGCGGATACTCCCCGCTGATCACGGTGGTGCTGCTAGCGGGGGCCCGGCCGTGCCACGGGCCGCCCTGGTGAGGCGGCCAATTGCCTCGTTATCAGGCTGGCCCGGGGCGCGTCAGGGGGGGCGGGGCTGGAGCCTTCCTGGTCATCTCTACGGCGAAGATCTGCGAGGTTATGCCGCCTTGGGATCACCAGACCGTTGCAGATTGAGGTCCACATCAGCTGGCGCCCAGGGTGCCTTGAATGGTTCCCGGGCCGTTGTCCGATCTCAAAGGTCGAGGTGGTGCGCCCAGAGGGATTTGAGCCCCCGCAAACCCAGATCCGTAGTCTGGCGCTGCCCGTCGGACGTGGCCCGTGATCTCCCCGGCAGCGCCTGATATGTGGTTAGTGCTGCTTCGCTGTGCTTGACACTGTTAGCGTGATCCGGCGTCGATAGTGCAACAGATCCGGCCCAAGACACGCGTGACTCTGGTTGAAAAGGGACCGAAGAGGAGCGCGAAGCCGCCGGCAACAGGGATGGCTATGAGTTCCCTTTCTCCACGGTGCCGCAGGCATCAGCGCCCGTGCCGACCAGCCTGTCACCAGTCCCAGAACTCGTCGCGAGAGGCGCCGAGATCGTGGAGCAGCCTGACCAGGGCTTGTGGCCAGAACGCGTACCCCGGGGTGACAGTGGGCGCGGGATAGCTGGCCGTCGCGACTGAGCGTCTGAAGTTGCGGCGCTCCGTCACCTCTAAGATCGGTCCCGAACTACCGGAGCAGATTGACCGGTTCGCGGTACTCAAGGTCGGGAAGCGCCCCGGACCGGGGGGTCAGAGTGTGACCAGTTCGAGATGCCAGGACGCGTCGCTTCGCAGCTCGTCGAGTGCCTCTGGATAGGTCTGGACGAGGTCACGCAGATTCGCCAGCGCCTCTTCCTGCGTCACCCCCTGCGCGACAGCGCGCAGTTCGGAGGCGTGGGCGACCCATCCGCGCCCGGGCGCCTCGATCAGGGTCACCGCGACGGTCACGGGCTCAGCGAGCATGGTCAGTCCCCCGGTATAGGACCGCTACTTAGTCCGCCACGGAGTTTCCGCACCGAGGACAGGCTCCCGAACGCACAGTTGGGGCGGACGCTCGACGCACCCCGACGAGAGGCTGCACCCGGTCGGGCCGGGTAGGATGACACCTTCGGCATTGCGTCCCGCCGGGACCCAGGCTGTGGCGCTCGAACATACGCCGGCGTCGGTCCCTGTCGCCCCCGTGGTCCGGATGCTCACCCTGGGACGTGGATTGCTGTCTGGGTGACGAGAGGATGTCCTGCCAGCGGCGGTGCCCTAGCACCGTTGGCGAAGCAGAGCTCGAGGGCCTCCTTCAAGGTTGGCCAGGCTCTTCTCCTCGGTCGGCCCCTGAGTGGTTACCTCAACCTGGAGGCAGTGCGCTACGTACCTATGGGAGAACCCGCTTCACAGCGCCTCGCGCAGCTCGTCGAGGGTCAGCCCGAACTCCGCCGCCACCTGCCGGAGCTGCACGGTCCCAAGTTCGCGGGCATCGTGGTAAGCGAAGGTACGCAGCTCCCCACCCTTTGCGAACCGCTTGTGAGAGCCGCGCTCTCGCACGATCACCCACCCACAGCGCTCAAGGGCCTTGACCACCTCACGGGCTTTGGGCACTCAGGCGGAGACGTGATGAGGCGGTGCCCCGAGCCGCGCTGGAATGTGGATACGCTCCACCCCGGCGGGAGGCGCAGACCCTTCTTCCCCTTCTAGAGTGAACGCGATGGCGTCACGGGCCTGGAGGACGGCAGCGGCCCTCGTCTTGTCACCGCCGACTATGCCCAGGCTAGGCACCCGGAAGCCCCACCCGTCCGACTCGGGGTCGTGGACCAGCTCGACCTCGAAGTTGATCGAACGTCCCGAGGCCCGTCGGGGTCGGCCCGGGGCGTGGCGGAGCAGGGACAATGCAAGCTCCGACAATCCGCGCAATAGCCCGACGCCAGCGTTTGTCTCAGCCTCGGTCCTGGGCCGCCGCTCCCGTGGGGTTTGGAGCTGCACGCCTCGGCTCATCGGTGTTCCTCCTGTCGGGCCGCTAGCCAGCCCTTACGGTTAGGTGAGTATCCCCCTTCTGGCAGGGTTGTGCGCGTTCCCCGTCACCCGAGAGAGTGGGGGCCAGGTGAGGTGAAGTGGCCCTACCTGGGCCTGACCCGTGAGACGGTCCCCTAGGGTGCGGTAGACCCGGCCGGCGGCACGCGGAGCCCTGGACGCCCTTACGGGCGATGAGAGTGGTGGGTAACGGTGGCTTGCCCCGAATTCATAGCGATGGGGTCGAGGTCACTGGTGCCGGTCATCGGCTCCCCTGAGCAGGTCTGGAACTGCAGCCAGGACCGCGGAACGCGGGTACAGTGGCGCCTCCAGGCCGGGACGGTGATCGGCCTGGCCCCTGGCACCTACGCCGACAATGACAGAGAGTCGGGCGTGACCTCGAGGTGGAAGTTGATACCGAGGCCGCTCTTGGTGAGGGCCGCGTACCCGCGGTCGGCTCCCTTGCGCAAGGCGACGAAGACGGGGTCGCGCCGGTCAGCGGCGCGAGCGGTCAAGTGGCGGCGGAGGCGTCGGCAAACGGCTGGCGCGAGGGGCACGAGCCGGTCGCGGCTGCCCTTGCCCCGCACCTTGAGGGCGAACTCCCCGCGTCTTGGCTCCCACAGGCCCTCGACGCTCAAGGCGAGCACCTCGCCCAGCCTGAGCCCGCAGTCGGCGAGCAGTCGCGCTCCGTCTTGGCCGCGTTCTCCATGGTCTGGATCTCCTCGCGGGTGAGCACGTCCAAGACTTACTGCTCGGGTCGTGGCAGCCTGGGGCTGGCGCCGACGGCAACCGCACCACCCTCTGGAGTCTGCGCCCAGGCCAGGACCACCCGCACCGCCCGGACGTACGAGCGCACCGTCGAGCGGCTCAGCAGGCCCCGGGCTCCCTGGCGTTCGATCAGGCGGGCGGTGAAGCGTCCCACGACTTGTGGCGTGAGGTCGCCGGGGTTCTGGATCTCCTCCGACGCGCACCAGGGGAGGAACTGGCGGGTGAGGGTCGGCAACTGCTGGGGGAGAAGTGAGCAGGAGTGCCCATAAGAGAGATTGAGTGAACATGGCAGAGGGCGCCGAGTAGGACCGGCGGGGTGAGGCTCTGGGTGATTGCTCTTGAGGGCGCCCACCGGCTGGCGCAAGCGGGACGTTCCTTTGGTGAAAGATCGGATCGCCCCGGCGTCACGGCTCCGGCCAGCGCCAGCGCTGGTTGAGACCAAGTCTCCGGATCCAGTCGTGGCGGTGGAGGTGGGGCGCGGAGTCGGTGACCATCGGCCAAGTGAGCGCTGGCCGAGCTCCTGCGTCGCCAAGCGGGCCGGGATGGATGTGGGACGAGCGGCTCCTGGCCGACCAGCGGCA